>CAYLSV010000105.1:0-11371 GCA_964386435.1 uncultured Tepidisphaerales bacterium | reverse complement strand
GACAACACCGCTGAGGCCCCCCCCGCTGCGTAGCAGCGGGGCCACGCACCCAGCGTGTATGTTGCAAGAGCGTGTGTAGCCCCGCTGCCACGCAGCGGTGGGGGCCTCAGCAGGTTACGCAGAACAAAGAATACGCCCGCACCTGTCGGGGTGCGGGCGTCGCGGGGTTCGGGTTGTCGGGCGGCAATTACTCGCGGCCCATGATGATCACGGTCTGGTTGCCCGCCGCGGCCGTGGCGTTGGTGCGGGGGGCGGTGAGGACGCGGTCGATCTTGGCGGCCGTCTCGGCGAGGTGGGCCTCGGTGGCGAGGTCGTCGGTCTTCGTGCTGGCTTGGTCGGCGAGCTTGCCGAGGCGGCGGAGCTCGAAGCGGGCGGTGTTTTGCACGTCGGCGCTCATCAGGCGGCCGGGCTCGCTCTCGACCATGGCGATCAGGTACTCGACGTGCTGAAGCTGCAGGTTGCGGCGGAGGCTGTCGATTTCCTCACCGTCAATCTCTTGCCAGACGGCCTCGGTCACGCCGCGGAGCAGCTCGGCGGCGGTGAAGACGTCATCGCCGCTGGCCTTAAGCTCGGCGTCGTAGACCCGCTGGATGACCTGCGGGTTGAGCAAACTTGCCAGCGCCCGGTTCTGGGCACCCAGGACGGTGCGGTGGATCGGGAAGTCGATCTGCCCGCCGGGGAACGACCCGACGCCGGGGTGGCGGCTGGGGACGATCTTGTTGAGCAGCTCGGCGTCCAAGTCGAAGAAGCCGTCGGCGAACAGGGTGCTCTTGAGGTACTCAAGCGCTTCGCGCTGATCGGCGGCCGGCAGCGGGGTGAGGCCGGGGGCGTCGCCGCCGTCGATGGCGTCGTCGAAGCGGGCGCGGCTGAAGGTTTGGCCGCCGACCATCCGGGCGACGTAGCTCATGCCGCCGACCTTCTCGGCGAAGACGTTCAGGAACGCCCGGCGGAGGTAGTCGTTGGGCTCACCCTTGGTTTTGCCCCACTGCTCAATCGTCGACATCAACTCATTCGCCAAATCGACCCGGCTCTGGGCCCAAGCGATCGGGTCGTCGCCCATGTCGTAGCGGTTGCTGAACGGATCCGGCGAGATGGCCCCGCGGGTGTCCTCGTCGGTCGAGTAGGCCAGCGCCTTCTCCCCGGCGCGGCCGGCGATTTTGGCGAGCTTCTCGGCCTCGCGGCGGCGGTCGACAATCGTGTAGCCGTACTCGATGGCCCACATGTCGTACGGACCCAGCACCGGCGTGACGACGGTCTCGACGTCGCTCAGATCATCCCCGGCGAACAGCAGGACGGGGTTGTAGTCCATGACGCTGCTGACGGTGGCCTGGTCGGCGTCGTCGCGGCGCTGCTTGATCTCGTCGAGGCTCAGCCAGCTGCTGGCCTTGAAGTTGTGGCGGAGGCCAAGGGTGTGGCCGACCTCGTGGGCGACGACTTCCTTGAGGACCAGGCCCAGGAACCGCTCGGGCAGCTTCTGGCTCTGCACCGGCTCGGCCTCGTCGACCGACTCCTCGGCGACGACATTGTCGGTCTCGGTGACCTCGGTCAGCTCCTCGTCGGTGATCTCCTCGTCGGCCGGCTGGGTCGTCGGGACGCTCTTGGGCATCGGCGGCAGGGCACCGACGGCGTTCATCAGGTAGGCCATGGCGAGTTGGCGGCGGGCGCCGGTGGCAAAGTCGCACTGGCCGATGGCCGGGCTGATTTTGCTGGCGACGGCGTGGTCGTGGCCGGCGTGGTCGCCGAGGCTGCCGAGCAGTTGCCGGGCCTCGTGGTTGGCATTGGGGTTGCCGTCGGTGGCCATGTTGCTGCCCAGGTGGCTGAACAGGCCGAACTTCGCGTCGTACTCGTCGGCCGCCTGCTGCACCTCGGCGGCGGAAACGCCCATCGGTCGGAACTGCGGGTTATCCTGCCAAAACTTGACCATGTCCGGGCCAAGATCACGGGCAAGCGCCTTCGGGCCGATCAAATCGAGCTCGCTGCTGAAGTACCGCAGCATCGCGTCGTCGAAGATGATGTCGGCGTCGAGGATCTGCCCGGTCCGCGGGTCGACCCGGCTGGGCCCCATCGCGAAGCCGCGGCCGGTGACGATCCAGCGGATGAAGTTGTACCGGGCGTCCTCCGGGTCGATGTCGGCGTAGGCCGTCTCGGTTTGCTGGCGGATCTCGATGGCGTCGACGATGCCGATCTTCTCGAACGCCTTGTTCCACTCGTCAATGCCGTCGCGAACGTACCGCCGCCACTGCACCGGGACGGTGTCCTCGATGTAGAAGACGATCGGCTCCTTGGGAGGGCTCATCTCCAGGCGAGGGTCGAGCTTCTCGACCCGCCAGCGGTTGATGTAGCGGTCAACCGTGTCCTTGGCGTCGTGGCTTTTGGCCCAGTTCTGGCTGGCCGTCAGGAAGTAACCGATCCGCTCGTCGGAGTTTCGGGGGAAGTAGCGATCCCGCGGGTTGCTGAGGCTCGGCAGCTTGCGAAACGAGTAGCTGATGCCGGTGGTGCCGGTGCCGCGGACCTGCTCCGACTCGATGAGCACGTTGTCGGGGAAGACCTTCAGTTTGCTGTGCTTCGACAAACCGCGATCCAGCCGACCGGCCCCGGGCACGGCGACGGCGGAGCCCATCGTCAGCGGTGTCATGTCGACGATCGTCTCGCCGCCGGAGCCCTGACTGACAATCGGCAGGGCAACCAGGATCGTGTCGGTGTACGTCCGGTCGACGCTCTCCTTGATCGGCCCCCGAGCGCGGTTGGCCAGGTTCGGCACGCTCAGCACCAGGTTCCGGCCCCGCCGCTCGAAGCGGACCAGGTAATCGTTCCACTGGTACCCGGCCAACGGACCACTGGCGACGCTGGTTGCCAGCAGCAAATCCTGACCGATGAGACCACGCGGGATGGCGGCGAGCAGCTTGGTCGGATCACGGGCGTCCTGATCGGCAACGGTGTAGAGGTTGAACAGCCCCCGCTCGCCCTCGGCGGCCTGAACGAGCTTGAGACCGTCGGTCGCCTGGCTGAACGGCGTGAAGCTGTCGGCGCTGCTCCGGCTGCTGCCGCTGCTGCGCAGGGCGCTGAGCAACTGCGTTGGGCTGACGCTAATCGTGTCGTCGGGCTGGCCGACATCGGACGTCTGGGGAACCACCGGCTCGTCCTGGCCCACCACGGGGGCAACCACAAGGGCGGCGGCCGCGGCGGCCATCAGGACGTGACCGGCACGCTTGGTCGGGAAACGGTTCGACATCGACTAAAAACTCCCTGAGGGGTTCGAATGGAAGAAGGAGGCGGAACTACGGCGGATCAGCAGGTGGCCAACCCGCCCGGGCGACAAAGTTGCGGCCCGGTGAAGGCAGTTTTTACGCACCGCCGCCGCGACGGGTTCCGCTTGTCGTGAAAATCTTCCTACGCTGCGGCCATGCCCCGCATCACGGTCCTCGACGGTCACACCCTCAACCCCGGCGACCTCGACTGGTCGGCCCTCGAAGCCCTCGGCGACCTGACGGTTTATGACCGCACCGCACCCGGCGAGGTGGTCGAGCGGTGTCAAGGCTCGGAGATCGTGCTGAGCAACAAGGTGCCGCTGATAAGCGAGCACTTCGCCGCCCTGCCGGACTTGAAGCTCGTCAGCGTCCTGGCCACCGGCTTCAACATCATCGACACCGCCGCCGCCAAGGAGCGCGGCGTGACGGTCTGCAACGTCGCCGGCTACAGCACGCAAGCCACGGCCCAGCACGCGTTTGCGCTCTTGCTCGCCCTGACCAACCACGTCGGCCAAACCGCCCAGGACAGCGGCACCCGGTGGCCGGCCTCCGCCGATTTCGCCTACTGGGACAAGCCGCTCATCGAGCTGGACGGGCTCACCTGCGGCGTCATCGGCTTCGGCAGCATCGGCCGCGCCTTCGCCGACCGGGCGGCGGCGTTCGGGATGAAGCTGCTCGCCCACAGCCGCACCCCGAAGGACGTCCCCGGCGTCGAGTTCGTAGGCCTGGACGATTTGCTGCGGCAGAGCGACGTCGTCTCCCTCCACTGCCCGCTGACCGACCAGACGAAGCACCTGATCAACGTCGATCGGCTGGCGCTGATGAAGCCCACCGCCCTGCTCATCAACGTCGCCCGAGGCCCGGTGATCGACGAAGCCGCCGTCGCCGCCGCCTTGAACGCCGATAAATTGGCCGGTGCCGGTGTGGACGTGCTGAGCAGCGAGCCCCCCGCCGCCGACAACCCGCTGCTGAGGGCGAAGAACTGCCTGATCACCCCCCACCAAGCCTGGGCCGCCACCGCGGCGAGGAAACGCCTAATGGCCGAGACGGCGGCCAACGTGAAGGCGTTCCTCGACGGTCACCCGCAGAACGTGGTCAACGGCTGACGGCTCAACCGGGCGATCAACCTCGCCCACTTCGCCAACCCGACGAACCCGCCGACGTATATCTGTTGAGACAGGAGTTTCGACATGAATACCCCACACCGCCCCACCGGCATCCACCACGTCACCATGATCGCCGCCGACGCCGCGGCCAACGTCGCGTTCTACCGCGACCAACTCGGCCTCCGGCTGGTCAAGAAGACCGTCAACTTCGACGACCCGCAAACCTACCACCTTTACTACGGCGACGAAGTCGGCTCGCCGGGCACGATCCTGACGTTTTTCCCGCACGAAGGTGCCCGCACCGGCCGCCGGGGGCGCGGGCAGACGGCTGCCCTCTCGCTCGCGGTGCCGCCGGGATCGCTCGACTTCTGGCGGAAGCGGTTGGCGGAGCTGTCACCTGAAACGATCACGAGCTTCGACTCTGCCGGGCTGCGGCTGCGCGATCCGGACGGCCTGGAGGTGAACCTGATCGAAGCCGACGACGTGACCGACTCGCCGTGGGCGACGGACGAGATTCCGGCCGACGTCGCCCTCCGCGGCGTTCACGGCGTGACGCTCTGGGTCGGCGAGATCGGCCCGACGCTCGACGTGCTGAGCACCCTCGGCTTCGAGGGTGCCGGCCGCAACGGCGACGTGGTGCGGTACCAAGGCACCGCTGCCACCGGCCGGTTCGTCGACGTCCGCGAGGTCGGCAACATCCCGCGTGGCGACGGCGGCGCGGGCACCGTCCACCACGTCGCCTTTCGCGTCGGCGACGACGAGGGCGAGCTGACCATGCGCAGCAAAATCATCGGTCTGGGCCTGTCGCCGACGGAGGTCATCGACCGGCAATATTTTCACAGCGTCTACTTCCGCGAGCCCGGCGGCGTGCTGTTCGAGCTGGCGACGGACCAACCCGGCTTCGACGCCGACGAGCCGCGGGAGTCGCTGGGGACCGAGCTCAAGCTGCCGCCTCAGTACGAGCCGCACCGGGCGCGCATCGAAGCCACCCTGCCGCCGCTGCAGCGACACGAGGCGCTCGGCTTCCGCTACCGCTATCAACCCACGCCGGGGGCCGACCGCACGTTGCTGCTGCTCCACGGCACCGGCGGCACTGAGGGCGACCTGCTGCCGCTGGCCGACAAGCTCGACGCCACGGCCGGCGTCCTCTCGCCCCGCGGCCGAATCGATGAGCACGGGGCCGCCCGGTTTTTCCGCCGGTTGCGGGAGGGCGTGTTCGACGAAGACAGCATCCGCACGGAGGCCGCCGCCTTGCGGAATTTCCTGCACGATCGGGCCAACGCCCTCAGCTTCGACGGCACCAAGCTCGACGCCGTCGGCTACAGCAACGGCGCGAACATCGCCGCCGCCCTGCTGTTGCTCCACGGCGACGTGCCGCGATCAGCCGTGTTGCTCCGCCCGATGGTCCCGCTGGTGCCCAGCGAGTTGCCCGACCTCGCCGGCCGCCGCGTGCTTATCAGCGCCGGCCGCCACGACCCGATCTGCCCGCCGGAGGAGGCCGAACGCCTCACCGCCCTGCTGCGGCAAGCCGGCGCCGACGTCGAGCTGGTTTGGCAAGATGCCGACCACCGCCTTACGCCGGGCGACCTGGACGCCGCCCGGACGTTCCTGAAAAGTTGATCGTCCCGAAGAAGCCGGGCTGTTCGCGTCACTCACGAGACGATGTCCGGAGTTCACGGATCTGCATGTTGGCGCGAGGAGTCATGGTGCATCAAAAGGTGCAAAGCGAGCACGTCGCCCTGCTGCGGCAGGACGATGACACCTCGGTGCAACAGCCGCCGCCAATGATGCCGCCGTGGCTGCCAGAGATCGGCAGCCACGGCAAGTTTTCTGCCAGCACTACCGATTAGCCAGCGAACCACATCAATGACACCAAGCAGCGCATTCTGCCTCTACGCACAAACCGCACATGTTGTCGATCGACGCCCAGATCAGCGTTTTGCTAATTGGCGAGGGTCGGGGTTGTTTGCTTGACGTAATCGTTAGGCTCGGTTGCCCGAACCGTGTCACCGACGCCCTTGGCGCGATATCGCGCCAAGTTGTTCGGCCGCCGATGGGTTTTCGCTGTTGACGTTGACGGCGTCTGGCCGATGAGTTCCGCATGCTCATTGCCGTGGTCAACCAAAAGGGCGGGGCGGGCAAGTCGACGCTCGCCGTGCACGCGGCCGTTCACCTGTTCGATCGCGGGATGAAAGTCGCGCTCATCGACAACGACCCGCAGCAGTCCGCCGCCCGCTGGGTCACGCGGGCCGAGCCGGGCATTACGTGCCAGAGCGTGACGGAGGCCCGCGAGCTGGTGGACCGCGTACAGACGTTGGAGGACGACCACGACGTCGTCATCGCCGACGCCGCCCCGCGGCTCAACGAGCAGACGCACGTGCTCATGTACTTTGCCCGCCGCATCCTGATCCCGACCCGGCCGACGACGCTCGACCTTCAGGCGACGATCGAGACCAAGCAGGCGATCGACAAGGTCCAAGCCGCCCGGCAGGCCGACGGCCGCGAGCCCATCGACGTGGCGTTGCTGCTGAACTTCGTCCGCACCGTCGGCAACTTGCACACCACGGTGCGGCAGGCGCTGCGGGCGATGGACTACCCGCTGGCCGAGGCCGCCATCGGGATGCGTGACGCCGTCGCCAAAGCCGTCACGCTACAAACCACCGTCACCCGCATGGCGACGGACAACCCAAAAGACAAGGGCGCCGCCGCCGCGGCTGCCGATTTCCTGAAACTCTTCGCCGAGGTGCTACCCGATGAACTCCGATTCGATGAACCCGCCCGCCAAGCCGCGTGAAGCCCGCAAGCCGGTTGACGCCGAGACGCTGCTCGCCTCGCTCGCCCCAGTGGTGAGCAGGCCCGAGCCCGCCTCGACGCCGGTGAAGCGCGAGGTTGAGCCGCCCGCCGAGCTGAAGCTGCCGAAGAAGAAGCCGGTTCCCAAGGCGGCCAAACCTGAACCGCAGAGCGGCAGGGCGACCCTCGACGTCGCCATCAATCCCGGCGAAGGCACCACGGCCATTTACGTCCGCGTCCCCCGCACCACCCACATGGCCCTCAAGCTGCTCGCCCTACAAAACCAAGCCGTCATGGAAGGCCCAACGGAACTCGCCAGCATCGTCCGAACGGCGATCGACGAGTACCTCACCCGGCAGAAGTCGAGCCGCGCCGCGTAGCTCCCTCAGAAATCGCCCGAACCTCTGAAAGACTCACGCCGCTCGTGCCGACCGCAAGGCCAGTGGGCAGAACAGCAGTTGGTTTCGCCCGGTTTGCAGCAGGTTCTGCCGGCGGAGCTCGCCGAGGGCCAGGCTCACCGTCTCCCGGGCGACGCCGATACATTGGGCGAGTTGCTGGTGCGTGACGCGAAGCCGGACCCGGCCGTCGTCGGTGGGGGAGGCGGCCGCGCCTTGGCCGAGGCGGATCAGCGTGTCGATGAGCCGGGCGTGGCAATCGTCGAAGACAAAGCTGTCCGCCTCCCGCCGGGCCGCGACGAGTTGCAGCGCCACGCCGCGCGTGAATCGCACCAGCAGCCCAGGCCGCTCGGCCAAGAGCGCCAGCAGCCGCTCGCCGCGGAACCGGCTCACCACCGTCGACCCCGCGGCCACCGCCCGGCTGTTGTGCGTCGGGCAGCCCGCCACCGCCGCCACACCCACCCATTGCCCCGGACCGGCGATATCGACCAAGCGGGAATCGTCGCACTCCGTCGCAACCTCAACTTGGTCGCCGGCCTCCCTGCCCCGCCTCACTCGGTTCAGCCACACCTGCCCGCGGTGCACGAAAAACACCTCCTCGGCCGTCGTCTCCACGTCGAACAGCACCGTCCCGCCGCTCACCACCTGCCGCTGCGCCTGCAGCCGCGGGTCGGCGACAAGGGCCGCGTCGATCGTCGCTGACGGGTCGGCGACTTCGTGAGAAAAATCCCCGGGTACGACTTCCCGTCGCAGCGACCGGCCGGCCCGGTCGGCCACGGCCGCCGTGCCGTTGCCGAAACCGCGTTGCTGGTGACCATGATGAAGGCAGACCCTAACCGCAGAAATCATCGTAATCCTCTTGATGAACAACGTGGAGTGCCGCCCGCTCGGCGTCGCACATGCCGCGGCGTGATGCCGCTCACACGAGGATTACGCCGCTACGACAAGGCGGTTCGATGCTGGGCCAAGGATGGACAAAATGGCACGCATCGCCCGCCCGAACCGTGGCATCATGTCGTGTACTCGGCATTGATCCGCACATAATCCCGCGTCAAGTCGCACGACCAATGATGCCCGCTGCCGTCGCCCAGACCGCAATCGAGGCGGAACTCGACCTCGTCGGCCGCCCGCATCAACCCGCTGACCGCCGCGGCGTCGAACGGTAGGGGAATGCCGTGGCGAAACACCTCGACGCCCATCACCGACAGCGTCGCCCGGTCCGGATCAAATGCGGCGGGGGCGTAACCTGCCGCGCTGACAATGCGGCCCCAGTTCGGGTCGCAGCCGTGGAGCGCCGTTTTCACCAAGGGACTCGCAGCGATTGTCCGGGCCAACACGTCGGCCTCGGAATCACTTGCCGCGTGCTCGATCCGCACGTCCATCAGCTTCGTCGCCCCCTCGCCGTCGCGGGCGATCAGCTTGGCCAAATGGGTCATCACCTCCCGCAGCGCCGCGGTGAAAGCGGCCACGTCCTCATCCGTTTCCACCGCCGGGCCGGTGCCGCTGGCGAGGATGAGGACGGTGTCGTTCGTTGAGGTGTGGCCGTCGACGCTGATGCGGTTGAACGTCGGCCCGACCGCCGCCGGTAGCAGGGTGCGCAGCAACTGCGGCTCGATCCGCACGTCGGTGGTCAGGAACGCCAGCATCGTCCCCTGTGTCGGCGGTGGGGCGGCGACCGCCATGTCCGGCCCGATCATGCCCGCCCCCTTTGCCACCCCGGCCACCGTCGCCGCCCGGCCGTTGAGCTGCACCGTCGTCGCCGCCGTTTTCGGGAAGGCGTCGGTTGTCATGATTGCTTGGGCAAAGGCGGCCGCATGCGACGCCGAGTTGCCGAGATGTCCCGCCGCCTGCCGGATGCCCGCCTCGATCCTGTCCATCGGCAACGGCACGCCGATAATGCCCGTGCTCGACGGCAACACCTCGTCGGCACCGCAACCCACCGCCTCACCCGCCACTCGGCACATCGCCTCGGCATCTGATAACCCCGGTGCGCCCGTCGCGGCGTTGGCGTTGCCGCTGTTGACCACCACCGCCCGCAGCCGGCCCGCCGCCACGTGCCGCCGCCCGACGATGACCGGGGCCGCCGTCAGCTTGTTCTGCGTGAACGCCCCCGCCGCCACCGCCGGCCCGTCCGCCACGAGCAGCCCGAGATCCAACGCCCCCGACGTTTTCACCCCACACGCCACGCTCCCGGCCCGAAACCCGCTTGGCGACAACAAATGCAACGCATCCACGCTCCGAGCGTAGCTACGCCGCCACGTCCCGGCCGTCGCCGACCATGAAGCGGCGCATCAACTCCTCGCGGCCGCTGACCTCGAAATGGCGGTAAATGTTCTTGATGTAATCGCGAATCGTGTGCACCGACAGCTCCAGCTCGCGGGCGATCTCCTTGGGCACCTGCCCGTCGATCAGCAGCGTCAGCACCGTCTGCAGCCGGGGCGAGATTGGGTGGACCGACACGCCCGTCTCCGCCGGCACCGCCTCGTGCAGCCACGGCACCTCGCTGAACACGATGTGTGCCAGCCGCACCTCCCGCGGCCCGAACGGCGATTGCTCCGGGCAGCGGTGCAAGCCGATGCCGCTGATGAGCATCGGATCGCTTGGCACCGGGTGGAACGCCATGATGCTGTCGGCGATCGGCGTGGCGGCGATCAGCGGGTTCGTCGCCCGCTCCCGCCGCAGCCAGCCCTCGCCGCAAAGCTGGTCGACCCGCCGGGTGAACCGCTCGCCCCGCGTGGACAGCTCTGCGAACCGTTGAATCAGCAGCGAGTCGGGCTGCTCGTAGTTCCACCGCGTGACCGCGGCCAGCTCCGCCGGGTTGAGGTTGTGGACCAGCGACACCGCCGCCGGCGGGCCGGCGGCCGAGAACCGGCTGAGGTTCCACATCCAGAAGTCGGCCCCGATCAGCCCGGCGACCCCGGCGATCAGCGCCCGCTTCTGGGCGATCACGCCGCCGGGCACTGCGGCCACCGCCGCCAGTAGCCGCACCATCGCCCGCACGTCGGCCTCGGCGACCACAGCAGATGTATCGCCGATTTCTGAATCATCCATACATAGATGATGCCGCAGCTGCTCCTGCCGATCAAGCTCGCGGGCGATGCACGAGGTGGCGGACGCCGTCAAACCTCCTTCACGAGCATCCGGGCCTCAATTCTGGTGCAGTGCCGCTTGGCCGGCAGCGAATCGCTGACGTCGCGGCGGGTTTCGCCAGGGCCGACGGTCGCGCCCATGCTCACCAGCGCCTCGTGGCGGGTGCCGTCGCCGAAGAAGTAGGTCGTGTCGCGGACCGTGGCGTTGACGCGGAAGGTGTTGTTGTTCGTGCACCGCCACTGGCACTGCTTCAGCACACCGGCCCCGTTGGTGTAGAACCGGGTTTCGCACCGCACGCCGTCGTGGCTGTCGAAATAGCGCCAGTGGCTCCAGTCGGCCCGGGCGGTGGCAATCGGCAGCAGCAGGGCGGCCCCGGCGGCGGCCCCCGAGACGAGCAGGCGGCGGCGGGTCAACAGCGGCGAAGCGGGCGTCGGGTCCATCATGGCTCCGGGTCAGGGTGAGGGGGGTGAGGGAACAGCCGCGCACCAACGGCAGCGGCGGCCACACCATCGCGTGGTGCCGCCGCCGCTTCAATCCCCCAAATTTGATGTGTCCATCCGTTTCCAACCTCACCGGGCGAACAACCCGCCCATCCGCCGGCCGCCGTCGAACAGCGAAATCGGCTCCGGGGCGAGGCTCGGCAGCGTGGTGCCAAAGTGCTGCCGCAACACGCCAAAGTCCGCCAGATCGACCCGCCCGTCGTAGTTGAAGTCGGCGTCGCTGAACAACGGCCCGTCATCGC
>CAYLSV010000104.1:0-11581 GCA_964386435.1 uncultured Tepidisphaerales bacterium | reverse complement strand
ACGGAAAAGGCCAACCGCCAGCTCCAGGCCGAGTCGGCCCGGCAGCGGGTGCGGGAGCTGGATCAGCTCGACACGCAGCTCCGCCGCGACCGCGACCCGCGGACCGAGATGCACCTCCGCCGGCTGCGGGAGCTGCACGGGTTGCTGAAGGAGCAGCCGAACGTGCCGCCGGAGGTGCGGGCGCGGTGCGACGAGCTGTTCCAGCTCGGCGTCTCGGCGCTGCGCCGCACGCTCGACATGGTGCGCAAAGCCCGCCAGGTCCGCGTCGTGGGCGTCCACCGCCGGCTGCTGGCCGAGCGGGAGGAGGTCATCCAGGAGGTTGCCGAGGGCGTGCGCGCCTTGGCCGCGGCGGTCGACGAGGTCAGCAGTTTGCAAGGCGTCCGCGGCGACGACGAGGCCGGCCGGTTGGCGGCGGTGCGGGAGGAGCTGTCCCGCAGCCTCGACGTCGCCCGGCGGGTCGACGATCGGCTGCGGGCGATGGAAGGCGACGTCGACGCCGCGGCGACGCGGATCTGAGGCGACCCTTGCGCGATGCACATCGGCACAATCTACCGTCGCCGCATGCGACTTGCCCTGCTCGCCGACTGCCACATCTCCACGCCCAACGGCCCCGGCGACGAGGAGCACCACCCGCAGGGGTTGGAGCTGTTCGACAAGGCCCTGGCCGAGGCCGAACGGCTGGGGTGTGAGCGGGTCGTCATCGCGGGCGATCTGGTCAACATGGGGTACGCCGAGGAGTACGCGGCGGTGGCGGGGGCGCTCGAGCCGTGGGCGGGGCGGGTGGACGTGGTGCCGGGCAACCACGAGGTGGCGCGGGCGGGGCTCGACCGGTTCGCCGAACACTTTGGCGAGGTGCCACGGCGGGCGACGTACGGCGGCGTGCGGGCGGTGCTGCTGAACTCGGCCGTGCCGGGGCTGGACGGCAAGTATTGGATGGGCAAGCTCGACGACGCCTCGCGACACCTGCTGCTCACGGCCCTCGCCGAACCCGGCCCGCTGATCGTGGTCGTCCACCACCCGTTCAGCGGCACGATCCGCCCGGCCCCGTACCCGATGATGAGCCAGATTCTTGACGACGCCGAACTGGGCCAGATCCGCGCCCGCCAGCACCCGACGCTCGTCATCACCGGCCACACCCATCGCCCCGATCTTCGGCGGGAAGGCCAGGCGACGTTCCTCGGCTGCCCACCGATGTGCTTCTGGCCGCACGCGTTCCTGACGGCCGACGTGGGGGACGGCCACGTCAAGATTGAGACGCACCGGCTCATCGATGACCCCGCCGACTCGCCCGATCCGAAAGTAACGGAGGGCGAGCGTGGCCGCACGGGTGAGGAATATCGGCAGGATTGTGAGCCACCGGTGCCGGAGCTCACGCTGCGGCTGCGGTGAGACTTTGCCGCAAATCGAGCGTCGCTGAAACCCCCACCGCTCCGTAGGAGCGGGGCTACGCACGGAAGCAACGCCCGCTGCAGGCGCAGCCCCGCTCCTACGGAGCGGTGGAGGCCTCAGCGACTCCCGCGGAGGCGACGATTGCCCCGTTCAGACGCACAAGGATCCCCCACCGCCTTGGTGACGGCGGGGCTACGCCTGCACCGGAAGTCGCTCGGTGCGGGCGAAGCCCCGCCGTCACCACGGCGGTGGGGGGATTCAGCGATGTTGATGATCGAGACGAGGTAGCTGCGACTTGGCAAGTCGCAGTCCGGTTCGGGATCAGGGACCGACCGGACTGCGACTCGCCGAGTCGCAGCTACCTTGGTACTTGGGCGGTGGTTACTGGACCACGGCCGTCAGTTCGGGCATGGCGGGGTCGCGGTTGCCCTGGGCGTCGAGGACGAGGAGTTGGTACTCGGTCTCGTTGATCGGGGTGATTTTCAGGGTCGACGTCTTGCCGTCGCCGCCGTGGAAGGTCATGCGGTCCTCGGCAATGGTCCACGTGCCTTGGCCGCCCATCCCGGTGTGGGTGCCGTCGGGCTTGAGGACCCACAGCGTGGTCTGCCCGGCGTTGAGGTGGACGAACTGCGTCTTGAGCACCCCGGCCAGACCTTCTTCGCTGACGGTGCCGGGGGCGGCGGGCTCGGCCTCGGGGGCGGGGCGGCAGGGCTTGTCGCCCAGCCACAGCGTGCGGTCGTCCTCCGGGCCGGTGAAAAAGGCGGTGAGCACCTGCTTGTTGCCCCCCAGGTCGCGGAGGGTGAGCTGCGTGCCCTGGATGGCGAACATGCCGGTGGTCAGCGTGCCGCCGCCGGGCTTGTCGATGCTGAATCGGCCGGCGTTGAACTTCACCAATCGGCCGTCGGGGGCGATGTAGTTGCCGATGAACACCTGCGGCACCTTCTCGCCGACGACAAAGTCGCCGTCCTCGTGCCCCAGCGTCTCGTCGTTGACCACGAACTCGTCAATCGGCTCGTCCAGCGGCACCCGCCAGGTGACGGTCAGGTTCTGGCCGTCCACCTGCCACGTCCCGCGGCGGGCCTCGGCGTCGGTTTCCAAGCCCTCGCGGGCGGTGCCGTCCTCCCAAATCGTCAAAAACTCGGGCGTTTCGTCGATTTGCACGAACACGTTGCCCGACCCGGCGACCTGGCCCAAAACCGGCGCGGCGACGAGAAGGGCCAGCGCCGGCAGGCAGCGCTTCAAGATGGTTTTCCGCATAATTCCTCTGCTTTCAATTGGCCGCCGCGCGTGCCGTTGGCGAACACTTCGCCCTCAAACCCCGGCCACACGGCGTGCCCGCAGAGCATCGGCCGAAAATCCAACCGACTGAATCAGCAGTGGCAACCGCTCGATGATCGGACTCACCCGCTGCTGGCATAACCTGCCGCATGCCGTCGCGTTACGAGGCGCTCATCCGCCGGGAGCTGTCGTGGGTCACCGAGTTGCGGCACAGTTTGCACCGCATCCCCGAGCTCTGCTTCGAGGAGCACGAGACCAGCGCCCTGATTCGCCGCGAGCTGGACCGGCTCGGGCTGCCGCACACCGACGGCGTGCCGGGGGCCCCGACGGCGACGGTCAGCGTGTTCGGGCCGCGGGGCAAGCCGTGCGTGGCGCTGCGGGCCGACATCGACGGGTTGCCGATGACGGAGCAGACGAATCTGCCGTGGGCCAGCCGGACGCCGGGCCGGATGCACGCCTGCGGCCACGACGGGCACACGGCCGCGCTCTTGGGCACGGCGGCGATCTTGAAACAACTCGAGGGCGAGCTGCCGGCGCGGGTGATGCTGATCTTCCAACCGGCCGAGGAGGGCGGCGGGGGCGGCAAAAAGCTCATGGACGCCGGCCTGGCGACGGGCGAGCTGGGGGCCGAGCCGCAGGCGATCTTCGGGCTGCACGGCTGGCCGGCGCTGCCGACGGGCCGCGTCAGCAGCAAGCCCGGCCCGCTTTTGGCGGCGACGGACACGTTCACCATCACCGTCCACGGTCAGGGCGGCCACGCCGCGATGCCGCAGAACAGCAGCGACCCCATAACGGCCGCGGCAGGGCTGGTGCTGAGCCTCCAGCAAGTCGTCAGCCGTGACCTCGACCCCACCGAGCCGGCCGTGGTCAGCGTCACGCAAGTTCACGGCGGCACGGCGTTCAATGTGATCCCCGAGACCGTCACGATCAAGGGCACCGCCCGCACCCTCACGCCGGCGGCCCGGGAGGCGGTGCAAGCGGCGATCAGGCAGCGGGCCACCGGCGTGACCGGCGGCGGCTGCACGGCCGAGGTGCAGTGGCACGACGGCTACCCGCCGACGGTCAACGACGCCGCCGCCTTCGCCTACGTCGCCCGGACCGTCAAGCAGGCGTTCGGCCCGAGCGGCTTCCTGCCTGCCGCGCGGGCGACCATGGGCGGCGAAGACTTCAGCTACTACCTCGAGAAAATCCCCGGCTGCTTCTTCCTCGTCGGCCTCCAGCACGAGGAGCGGCCCCACCCCGGCCTCCACACCGAAACCTTCGACTTCACCGACGCCGCCCTGCCCACGGCGATGACGATGTTCGTGAACCTGGTGATGAACTTCCCGAGGTGGCGGAGCGGAAGTGATGAGTGATAAGTTGCCGAGTGATGAGTGCCCAAGCGGTGGTGCGAGCGACGTGCCGCACGCGCCTTCCGGCATTCATCATTCTTCAACTCATCACTCATCACTTTCGCCCTACCCTGTCCGTCCGATGCCTGCGACCGACGAAGCTTTGCTCAACGCCCGCGTGGTCGGGCGGGAAGATTTGACCGACGAATTGTGCGTGATGCGCGTCGCCCCCGACAAGGGCGAGGCGCCGACGTTTCTGCCGGGGCAGTACGCGACGATCGGCGTGCCGCCGGTCGAGGGCGAGGCGGAGCAGCAGGCGAAGAAGGGGCTTGCCCGGTTCTGGCTGCGACCGTACAGCATCGCCTCTTCGCCGAAGCAGCGGGATTTTCTGGAGTTCTACGTCGCCCTGGTCCACGACGGCCACTTCACGCCCAAGCTCTGGCAACTGCAGGAGGGCGACCGATTGTGGATGGCCCCCAAGTGCAAGGGCACGTTCACGATGGAGAACGTGCCAACCGGCAAGACGATTGTCTGCATCTCCACCGGCACCGGGCTGGCGCCGTTCATGAGCATGCTCAAGCAGCACCGCGGCACGAACCGGTGGGACCGCTTCGTCGTCGTCCACGGCACCCGCTTCAGCGCCGATTTGGGCTACCGCGGCGAGCTGGAGCGGATCGCCGCTGAGGACCCGACGGTCCGCTACATCCCCACCTGCAGCCGCGAGCCGGAGGACGGCCCGAACTGGATGGGTTTGCGCGGCCGGGTGAACGTGGCGATCGAGGAGAAGACGTTCGCCGACCTCGCCGGCGTCGCCCTGGACCCGGCCACCTGCCACGTCTTCCTCTGCGGCAACCCCCAGATGATCGAGGAAGTCGAGGCCGACCTCCACACCCGCGGCTTCACGACCTACACCAAGCAAAACCCCGAGGGCAACGTCCACCACGAGAAGTACTGGTGAGCCGGCGGGCGTGGTGTGGCGTGTTATGATGCGGGCATGACTGTGCTGCTCGCCCCGCCGGACCGGAAGAAGGCGAACGCCCCGCCGCCGCCCGCGGCTGGAAGTTTGATGGGGTCGGGATACCGCTCCTGGCGGTGCTCGGGCGACGTGTATCAGGAGATGAGCGACGCCGGCATGTTCGACGGCAAGCGGGTGCAGCTTCTTGAAGGGGAAATCATCGAGATGTCGCCGCAGAACGATCCGCACGTGTGGGGTTGGTCTCAACTCGGGGCCGTCGCCTACCGCTACTACGGCGATATCACGAAGTTCAGCATCTTCCCCGGCGGCACGTTCTGGGCCAGCGACGATTCGGCCCCCGAACCCGATTACTTCGTCTGCGAGTGCCCGCTCGGCGTGCCCGTGGGGCAGCGGCCGATGCCGCTGTGGGTGGCGGAGGTGAGTGACTCAACATATCGCCTTGATCGCACCCGCAAGGCGCGCATCTACGCCGCAGCCGGTGTGACCGATTACTGGATCATCAACGTCAACGCCCGGCGGCTGGAGCTGTACCGCGATCCGGCCGAAGTCGACGGCGAGTGGACCTACCGCGACATCACCCATCTCGGCAGCGGCGAGACGTTCTCGCCGCTCAATGGGCCCAAGCACATTATCCCGGTGGACGATCTGCTGCCGCCGGTGCCGGGGCAGGCAGAGCCGTCAGGCGACTAGTTTCTCCGCCCGTTCCGGTGGGGCTTTTTCGCGGCCGGCGAGGCCGTGTTTGTCGACGTGGTCCTGCAGCTCCACGGCTCGGCGGCCGGCTTGTCTTCTCACCGTTTTCTGGAAGAACAAGTTGTTCGGCACCTGCACCAGCGAGACCTCGCCGTCGACGTCCTCGCGGAGCACGACGTAGGCGAGCGTCAGGTCCGTCACCCGGCCGCCGATGTTCGGGCCGGCGGCGGACTCGACGAGCTCGATGTAATCGCCGATGCGGAAGGGCTTGAAGATCAAGAGCAGCAGGGCACACGCCACGTTGCTCAGCACCGACCACACGGCCACGAAACCCACGGCGATGAGGGCGGCCACGGCGCTGACCGTTGCCCACACCGTCGCCATCGGCACGCCCAGAAACTGCAGGATCAGCAGCGTCGCCACGACCAGTATCGCCCACCGCACCAGCCGCCGCAGCGGCAGGACGGCGGCCTCGGGCAACGCCCGTGAGGTCTTCAGGTTGTCCAGCACCTTCCGCGCCACCCGCAACGCCAGCAGCACGAACAAGAGCGCAATCGCCACCAGCACGGTCCGCTGGATAGCGACCAGCCAAAACGTCGGGTCGGCCGCCGCGTCGAAGGCGACGCGGACCTGCTGCATGACCTCCTGGATCGGCTGCGTCTCGGCAGGCGGGGCGGCGGGGATGTCGGGGGCCATGCCACCTGCATCGGCCCGCAACGCCCGGCGGGATCGGCCCGGCTAAGGTTTCCCTATGACCCGCCTCGCCGCCGCCCCCATCGCCCCCGCCAAACGCAACGGCGTGCCGGAGGGGCTGTGGATGCGTTGCACCGCCTGCGGCGAGATGCTGTACAAAAAGGCTGTCGCCGAGAATCTGGGCGTCTGCACCAGCTGCGACCACCACTTCCGCGTCTCGGCCCGCGACCGCGTGAGACAGGTGTGCGACCCCGACACCTTCGAGGAACGCCACGCCGACCTGATGGCCAACGACCCGCTGAAGTTCGCCGACCGCAAGACCTACGCCGACCGCCTGGGGGCCGAGCGGATCAAGAGCGGCAACCCCGACGCCCTGGTCTGCGGCCGTGGCTTCGTCAAGGGTCGGCCGTTGATGCTGGCGGCGATGGACCCGACGTTCATGATGGGCAGCATGGGCAGCGTCGTGGGCGAAAAGATCACCCGCACCATCGAGGAGGCGACGGACGAAAAACTGCCGGTGCTGGTGGTGTCGTGCAGCGGCGGGGCGCGAATGCAGGAGTCGACGCTGTCGCTGATGCAGATGGCCAAGACCAGCGCCGCCATCGCCCGCCATGATGACGCCGGCGGCCTGTTCATCAGCCTGCTGGCCGACCCGACGACCGGCGGCGTGACGGCCAGCTTCGCCATGCTCGGCGACGTCATCCTCGCCGAGCCCAAAGCCCTCATCGGGTTCGCCGGCCCCCGCGTCATCGCCGGCACCGTCCGCCAGGAACTGCCCGAAGGCTTCCAACGGGCCGAGTTCCTGCAGGACAAAGGTTTTCTTGATTTCGTCGTCGCGCGGAAGGATTTGCGGAGCGAACTGGCGCGACTGATCGATTACTGCGGGTGAGGAACGAAGGTGGTAGGCGGTGGGGAGGAGGCGGTAGGGGCTGATGCTGTCGCTTCGGACCTACCACCTACCACCTCCTTCCTACCACCTTCTTCCCTGCCCTAACCTCTCTCGCCCACCGCGCCGGGTCGACCCTCACAGCCACGTCCGCATGACAACCCCCAGCGACTTCCCCAGCCATGTGCCGGACTCGGTGCGGTTGGCGCTTGATGCCCAGGCCGGACGGTTGTTTGTGGGCAACTGCTCGGGGGCGAGCGTGTTCCGGGTGGAGTCGGGACCGCTGGGCACCTGCTACCTGAAGGTGCAGCACGACACGCCCGCCGTGTCGCTGGCGACCGAGGCCGAGCGATTGTCGTGGCTGGCGGGGAAGCTGCCGGTGCCGGAGGTGGTCTTGTTCGAGCAGCAGGCGAACGGGGCGGGCACGTGCGGCTACCTGGTCACCAAGGCGGTGGCGGGGCGGTCGGCGACGGAGGTGCTCGACGCCGAACCGTTGCGGGCGGCGCGGATGCTGGCCGAGGGGTTGCGGATGATCCACGCCCTCAACGCAGACGGCTGCCCGTTCGATCTACGCCTCGACCAGCGCTTCGACACCGCCCGCCGCAACGTCGCCGACAACCGCATAGACGCCAACCACCTGACGCACGGCAAGCGGGGCGAGACCGCCGCCGCCCGCCTCGCCCGACTCGAAAAAGCCCGGCCCGCCGACGAGGACGTGGTCTTCACCCACGGCGACTACTGCCTGCCGAACGTGCTCTTGGGCATCAGCGGCATCAGCGGGTTCGTCGACTTCGCCGCCGCCGGCCTCGCCGACCGCCACCGCGACATCGCCCTCGCCGAGCGCTCGCTGCAACACACCCTTGCCGCCGCCGGCACGAACAACCGCGCGATCAAGAAGGCCGTCCAAACCTTCCGCCGCTGGTACGGCCCGGACCTGATCGACGCGAAGAAGATCGCGTTCTATCAGGATCTGGATGAGTTGTGTTGAGGACGGAGGGGTTCAGATGTTAGGCATTAGGTGTTAGGACCCGAGGTCGGCCCTAACACCTAATGCCTAACACCTCTCGCCCTCTGCTCAAAACTCCGTCGCCGTCTTCTGCCGCTTCAGCTGCCACAGGACCGGGCCGGCCCACAGCAGGATGCTGGCGACGAAGACGACCAGCAAGTCGATTGCCGGGTAATCGACCACCGTCTCGTCGAACAGCCGCATGGCCCCCCACGCCAGGAACGCCGCGGCCGACATGCCGATCGTGTAGACCACATCCTGCCCCAGCCCCGGCAGGCGGTTGAGCTTGGCGGCCACCACGAAGATCACGTACCGCGCCACCTCGCTGACCACAATCCCGCCGATCGCCCCCTGCAGCGGCGTGATGAGCGCCCACTCCCGCCCCAGCAGGTACCCGCCGCCCAGCCCGGCAATCAGCGCCACCAGCTTGCCGCCGTTGGCGATCGCCAGCCACTTGCTCTGGCCACGCGACAACAGCGCCGCGTTCGTCGGCGTCCACATGATCTGGAACCACGCCGACACCGCCAACGCCTGCAAAATCCAGCCCGCATCGTGATACCGGCTGTCGTACAGCGTCTCGATGAGCGGCGTCCCGCCGGCGATGAACCCGGCGCTGGCGAAGGCCCCGAGCATGAGCAGCGTCTGCCGCACCCGGCCGAACACGTTGCGGAACCGCTCCGGATCGTCCTGCACCCGACTGAACGCCGGGAAGACCGCCGACGCCCCGATGCGCTGCAGCACCATCATCGGCATCGTCGCCATCATCAACGCGATGCCGAAGATGCCGATCACCGTCCAGCGATCTTCTTCATCCAGGATCACGCTCAGCATCAGCCGGTCGCCCTGCGTGGCGAGGAACGTCAGGATCGTCGACAGGAAAATCCACTTGCCGAAGCTGACCAACTCATGCCGGGCGTCGGCATCCAGCCGGAACCGCCGGCCATCGGACCCCGGCAGGAAATGGCTGCCGGCGACGTAGCAGATCGTCCCCAAGAGGCCCGGCAGCACCAGCGCCCACGCCGTCAGCTCCCAGCCCATCTGCCGCCAGATTAGGGCGTACGCGATGGTCGCCACCAGCCCGATCGCCTGGGCAACGATCTGAAGGCCCGTGATCCAGCCCAGCCGCAGGGCTCGGTTTTCCGTGAAAATGCTCGTGTGCTGAAAGCCCCGGAACAGCGCGTTGAGCGCCGCCACCGGGATGAGCGCGAGCAGGATCGGCTGGTCGTACGACACCGAGATCGGATACGCCACGGCACACGAGACGAGGAACAGCACGAACCCGCGGATCGCCTGCAGGGTGAAGGCGGTGTCGAGGAAGGCTCGGGTGTTGCCCCGCTTGTTCTGGATAATGCTCGGGCCGATGCCGATGTCGCTGAACATCTCCAGGCCTTGGGCCACGATGTTCACGATGGCGACGATGCCGAACAAATCGGGCGCCAGCAGCCGGGTGAGGATCAGCGACCCGCCCAGGCGGATGGCCGTTTGCAGGAAGTAGCCGCCGCCGCTCCAGAAGCTGCCGCGGATGAACTTGGCCCGCAAATTGGTCGGCTCGTCGTCCGACGGGTCCACCGGCTCGGCCTCGTACGGCAGCACCTCGGGCGAATCGTCGCCCGCCGCCGCCTTTTCCGGGGCGGCGGGGCGGGAGTCGTAATGGATGCCGGCCTGACTCACGATCAATTCAGCGAAATCAACGCAAACGCCGGCCACCCAACCGGGCCGCCGCATTTTCCACATCGGCCACATCGCACCGCCACCGGTGCCCGGACCGCCGATTCGGCACCACAAGCTGTCACCGCAAGATACCCCGCGGCGGCTGTTGGTGCGCTCCCGGTTATTATCGGCACAATCGCCCCCAAACCGCCCGCCGCCGCCGCCGCCGCGGGTGAGGTCGTCGCGGCCGTTGACTCGCCCGGTCCGCCGCCTACAGTGCCGGCCCGCCGAGCGGCGGGCGTGGTGAGCGTGCCGCCCGGCATGCCCATCACGCTCGTTTCAGGCGGGTCGGTTCCCGCTGGCATAGCTCAGTGGTAGAGCGCTTCCTTGGTAAGGAAGAGGTCCTGGGTTCAAATCCCAGTGCCAGCTCTTTCGAAAGTCGGGCTCCCCGACCTTCGAAAGCACGGGACGCCGGCCTTTGTTTTTGAGTACGACTGTTTAGTACGACACCACCAGGTTCGGCGGGCAATGGGCTCCGACTCGACCTGAACCCACACCGCACCCCGAGATCGAGAGCAACTTCCGATGGCCAAGGGAACCTTCGAGCGCACCAAGCCCCACGTCAACGTGGGCACAATCGGTCACATCGACCACGGCAAAACCACGCTGACCGCCGCCCTGTCGGCCCGCAGCGCCAGCAAGTACGGCACCTCGGCGAAGGACTACAAGGACATCGCCAAGGGCGGCATCGACCGTGACGCCACCAAAACCGTCACCATCGCCGCGGCCCACGTCGAATACGAATCCGACACCCGCCACTACGCCCACGTCGACTGCCCCGGCCACGCCGACTACGTCAAGAACATGATCACCGGCGCCGCCCAGATGGACGGCGCGATCCTGGTCGTCGCCGCCGATGCCGGCCCCATGCCGCAGACGCGGGAGCACATCCTGCTCGCCCGCCAGGTCGGCGTGCCGAAGATGGTCGTGTTCCTCAACAAAATTGACCTCGTCGATGACGAAGAGCTCCTCGAGCTCGTCGAGATGGAGGTCCGCGAGCTGATGACCACCTACGGCTTCGACGGCGACGAGGCCCCGGTCGTTAAGGGCAGCGCCAAGCCGGCCTTCGACGCCCCGAGCGACGACGTCGCCAACGCCCCGATCGACGAGTTGGTCAAGACGCTTGACGACTTCATCCCGATTCCCGAGCGTGAGGTCGACAAGCCGTTCCTCATGCCCATCGAGGACGTCTTCAGCATCAAGGGCCGCGGCACCGTCGGCACCGGCCGGATCGAGCGCGGCAAGGTCACGGTCGGCGAGGAAGTCGAAATCGTCGGCCTCCGCGACACCCGCAAGACGACCGTCACCGGCGTCGAGGCGTTCAACAAGACGCTGTCCGAGGGCCTCGCCGGCGACAACGCGGGCCTGCTACTCCGCGGCGTTGAGAAGGACGAGCTCGAGCGCGGCCAGGTGCTGTGCAAAACCGGCAGCATCACGCCCCACACCGAGTTCGAGGGCGAGGTCTACGTGCTGAAGAAGGACGAGGGCGGCCGCGAGAAGCCGTTCTTCACCGGCTACAAGCCGCAGTTCTACTTCCGCACCACTGACGTCACCGGCAGCGTCGAGCTCGTCGGCGCCGAGATGTGCATGCCCGGCGACAACGTCCAGATGAAGGTCACCCT
>CAYLSV010000103.1:0-12058 GCA_964386435.1 uncultured Tepidisphaerales bacterium | reverse complement strand
GGCGAGTCTCGGCTGGCTGCCGTTGTCGGGCACGTTGCAACGGGCGATCGACCAGTGGTTCCACCTCGACCGCGAGCTGAACTTCCCGACGTGCTTCGCCGCCGCCCAACTGCTGCTCGCCGCCGGGCTGGCGTGGGCGATCGCCGCTGAGGCTCGGCCTCATCGCCGGGCGTGGCTGCTGTTCGCCGCCGCGCTGGCGTGGGTCGCCCTCGACGAAGTTGCGCAAATCCACGAGCGCCTCGAAGCCTATTTGCGGCAGACCACCGAGCTGGAAAGTTGGCTGCAGTACATCTGGATCGTGCCGTACGGTTTGGCGGCGCTCGTGCTGCTCGCGGCACTTGTGCCCATGCTCCGGCAACTTCCCGCTCCGGCCCGCCGACGGCTGCTCGCCTGCGGCGTGCTGTTCGTCACCGGCGCCCTCGGCCTCGAATACGCCGGCGGCCTCGCCCTCGACGCCGCCACTGCGAACGGCGGCGACGGCCGCTCGCTGCTCTACCCGCTGATCGTCACTGCCGAGGAAACGTGCGAACTCCTCGCCGTCGCCCTGCTCGTCCGCACCCTGCTCCTGATTCTGGCCCGCACGTACCCGGCGTACTGTGGCCACCATGAGCGAGCTTCTGGATCTGGGCAGAGTCGGGCGGATCATGGTGACCGGGGCGAACGGGGCGGTGGGCAGTGGGATCGTGGATGAGTTGCGAGGGCGAGGGGTGGAGGTGGTGGCGATCGATCGGCAGGGCCGAGGGCGTTCGTCGGACGAGACGGGGGCGTGGGTGTTTGCGGATCTGCGGCGGCGGGAGACCTTTGATCACCTGCTGGCGGGTGTTGGGGCGGTGGTGCATTTCGGGGAATTGTCGAACGCGCGGTCGGGGCTGATGGAGCAGGTGCTGGCCGAGAACGCGACCATCTGCGGCAACGTGCTCACGGCCGCGCAGCAGCACGGGGTCCGGCAGATCGTTTACGCATCAACGGCTCAAACGTACGGGTTCTGCGGCAAACCATTTCTGATGCCCGAGTCGATTCCGGTGACGGAGCGGCACCCGCAACGCGGCGGCAACGTGTATGCCGTGAGCAAGATCAACAATGAGCGGATGTGCCGCTTCTTTGCCGAGCGGTTTGGGCTGAGCGTGGCGGCGTTGCGAATGCCGGCGGTGGTGTCGGGGCACTCGATCCGGTGGTTGAAAATGCTGTGGCACCGGCCGGCGACGGAAGTGCCCGACCTTGGGTGCGCCGTGGCGGCGGCGGACGTGAACGAGGCGGTGGCGCGGCTGCTCGCCAAGCCCGTGACGGGGTTCGAGGCGTTCAACATCGCCGGGCCGGATCTGATGACGCCCCACTCGTTCGCCGAGCTGGTGGCCGCCGCACCCGAACCGGATGCCGAGCGGTGGCACGGCTCGACGGCGGAACGGCCGACGGTGCCGGCTGGAGTGGAAACGCTCATGAGCACCGACAAGCTTTTCGCCCACCTCGATTGGCGGCCGCAGCGGCGGGTGGCGGATCTGGTCGCGGCAGAGGATGCCTAACCTTGGCGTTTCTACCCAAGGGTTGGTATGCCATCATTACTGGATCAACGGTTGGAAGCTTTGCGGGAGCAGTTCGCACGGGTGGCTGCGCGGGCGCTGCAAGCGGCCGAGCGGGCGGTGCGGGTGGCCATCGAGGTCAAGCCGGGGCTGGCGAGGAAGGTGCTGCGGGCCGACGACCGGATCAACACCGACGAGGTGGCGCTGGAGCGGGCGGCGTTGAACTTTCTGGCCATGCAGCACCCTGCGGCGACGGATCTGCGCATGGTCGCCACGATCATCAAAGCCAACGGCGACGTGGAGCGGGTGGGCGATTGTGCGGTGAACATCGTCGCGGCGACGCGGCCTCTGGTGGAGGAGCGGGCCGATCTGGATATCCCGCCCGTGGACGTGCCGCCGACGATGAAGGAGCTGGGCGACTTGGCGGTGGCGCAGCTGGCGCAGGCCATTGCCGCGTTCAACGTTGGCGACGCCGACTCGGCCCGCCGGGTGCTTGGTGGGGAGGCGGCGGTGGACGCGATGTACGTGCAGGTGCTGCAGGCGGTGATGAACCGGTTGCCCGACGACGCCCGCGCCCACGCCCACTGCGTGCGGCAGGACATCGCCCTGCTGATGATCGCCAAGAACCTTGAGCGAATTGGCGACCATGCGACGAACATCGCCGAGAACGTGCTGTACGTCGAGACGGGTGAGATCCACCGCCACCGCCCCGAGGCGCGGCGCGGGGCGGAGTGAGGCCGCCCCACCACCGCCGCGTGTCAGGCGGCTTGGCGGGTGTGGCCGTTGAGCCAGGCGGTGAGAGCTTCGATGCCGATCTCGTTGACGGTCGTCGGGCCGTCGCCGCCGGCGATCTTGTTCTGGAAAGCAATGAGTTGTAGCCGGTCGGCGAGGGTTTTGTCGACGCGGATGTAGACGACCCGCTGCCCCTTGCCGGGGTTGAGGCTGATCTGCATCGAGACGTTCTCCTCGCCGGCCTCGTCGACGCTCGTCGGCTTCGGGGCCGAGGCGCGGCGGGCGGGCTTTTTCTTGGCCGAAGCGGGCTGCTCCGGCTCGGCTGGCTTGGGCGTGCCGACGGTCCGCTGGATGTTGGCGAGCAACGCGGCGGCGCGGTCGGTGTTCACGTCGTTGGTGTCTTGCATGGTTTGGTTCCTTTCAGGCCGCGGCGCGGCGGGATGGTTTGTTGTTTTGAATCAACTCGGCGGGCACGACTTCGTCGAACACCGCCTGCAAATCAGCCGCGGCCTGCACCGCGCCTTTGTTCGGCTTCTTCACGCGGGCCGCGCGTGTGACGCTCGTGTCGTCGATGACGACCTTGCCGAAGGCGTCCCGCAACCCCAGCTTGCCGCGGGCGATCGGCAGGCCGAGGTCACGCAACACCTTGCCGACCAGCTTGCCCTGCTCGCTGATGGCGCGGACCTTGTTCAGCACCACGGTGACGCGGGGCGGTTGCTGCCCATCGGCCGACCGGGCGGCGGCCACGCGATCGATTGCCTGCTTCGTCTCCAGCGTCGCCTGCACGTCCAGCGCGCTTGGCAGCACGGGGATGAGCACGCGGTCGGCGAAGTACATGAGCACGTGCGTCTGGTCGTTGAGTCGCGGCGAGCCGTCGCAGACGACGCAGTCGTGCGATGCCCGCAGTGCCTCCAGCTCCCCGACCAGCGGCTTGGCCTCGGTGATTCGGCGGAGCGTGATCCCCGGCTCGGCAGCCTCGATCCAGCGGCTCGCGCTCTGCTGCGGGTCGTTGTCGACGAAGGCGACCGTGTTCCCCGCGTCGGCGAGGTACAGGGCCAAATGCACGGCGAGCGTCGTCTTGCCCGCCCCACCCTTTTGATTCACGACAGCGAAGATCATGCTGCCCAAAGCATCGGCACGCACCCGGCCGATTCACCAGTCAAAGCCGGCGGGGTCGAGGAAGTTGCTAGCACGCTCGCAAGCTCGCGAGCAAGCAAGCGTGCTAGCAACCAATCGGTGAGGGCGAACGTCGAACGAAGTGCGTAACCCCGCTGCTACGCTGCGGTGGGGGCGGTGTTGACGAAGATGGTCCGAGCGAGCTGCGGGCGAAGGTGACGGGCTGCGGTGACACTTCTTCGGCAGCCCGACACACGCCCGGCCCCCACCGCCGCGTGGCGGCGGGGCTACGCACACCGTCTCAGCTACATGGTCACGCCGCCGCGCCGGGCGACTTGCCGTCGGCGTGCCAGAGATGCGCCAACGCCTGCCGCGGCCCCGGCGGCACGAGCAGCCGAATCACCTGCCGGGCCACCGGCCGGCCGAACCTCAACGCCAGCAGCCACCCGATCAGCAGTGGGGCGAGCACGACGAGGACGCCGAGCACCAGTGCGTCAAGAGCGTGCGCGAAGTACGAGACGTTGAAGCCGATGACCAGCCCGAGCATCAGCAGGACGGAACCGACAACAAGCGTCAGCGGGAGCGTTTCAGCAGGCCCACGCAAGTGCCATAGCATCGCCGACTGCAGCGTGCCGAGCACCAAGCCGGTTATCAGGAACCCAACGATGAAGGTGGCGGTAAAACCCCAATGCGGCAGGGCCTGGTATTGCGAGTCCTGCGGGTCAAACTTCCACCGGCCGACTGCACCCCGGTTGGCGAACCGCCAAATGGTTGTTCCGGCGGGAACGTCAACCACCGGCTCGTCGGTCCGGGTGTAGACGATTCGGCGGACGGACTCCGGCGCGAGCACCTCCTGGCCATTGAAGTCGAACATCCTCGGCGGCGCCGGGCCGGCTCTCTTGTCAGTCCGGAGGACCCGTTCCTCAATCAACCGGCCGTCGGTCGGGTGGATGTAGGCGTTGGTGGTGTGTTCCTCAAACCAGCCGATCATCAGGCCCAAGGTCGTGCCGGCCGTCGCCAGACCGCTTAGGCACAAGATCAGCACCCACACCAGCAGCAGCACGGCCGCCAGGCGGCGGAGCCACGGGCGGGTGGCGCTGGAGCCGTGGCCGGCGGGGTGCCAGCGGCCGCACTCGGGGCAGCGGATCACCGGCATCTCCAGCCGCTCGTCGATCGTGACAACCTGCCCGTGCAGGTTGTAGCCGCAGGTGCAGAACTGGTCGCTCTCGATCACGCCGGGCGGGTGGGGCATGCTTCTGACAGTACCCGATGCGGCTTCGGTTGCGGAAGACGAGCCGCAGCACCTGGATCATCAGATGTTCCTAGCGTGGCAGCATGAGCCGTTGGATCTTGCTGATCGGGACGATGTTCGCCGTGCTTGGTTGCGAGCAGGGCGAGGAGCCGTTGGTGGTTTACACCAGCGTCGACAGCCAGTATGCCCGGCCGATCCTCGAGCAGTTTGAGGCCGACACCGGCATCGCGGTCGAGCCCGTCTTCGACACGGAGGCGAGCAAGAGCGTGGGCCTAGCCGAGCGGCTGCGGGCCGAGCGGGACCGGCCGCGGGCGGATGTGTGGTGGGGCAACGAGGTGTTTTACACGGTCGGCCTTGCCGAGGAGGGTTTGCTGCGGCCGATGGACGTGCCAAGCGACGTGCCGGGGCAGTACGTCGGGGCGGATGATCTGTGGGTCGGCAACGGCTTGCGGGCGCGGGTCATCGCGGCGGGGACGGGCGTCGACGTCGCCGGCATCGACGCGCTCACCGACTCATCGTTTCGCGACCGCATCACGATGGCCCGCCCGACCGCCGGCACCACCGGCGGCCACGTGGCGGCCCTCTACGTGCTGTGGGGCGAGGAGAAAGCCGATCAATTTTTCCGCGATCTTCACGCCAACGGTGTCGTCCTCGTCGGCGGAAACGCCCCGAGCGCCGAGCAGGTCGCCGTCGGCAACTTCGACCTGGGCCTGACCGACAACGACGACATCGCCGCTGTCCAAGCCGCGGGCCTAGGCGAGTTGACCATGATCGTCCCCGACCAACAGCCCGGCGGCATCGGCACGCTCACCATCCCGACAACCGTCGCCCTCGTCGCCGGCACAACCGACCCGCGGGCCCAGCAACTCGCCACTTACCTCGCCGGCCCCGACGTCGAGCAGGCCCTGATCGACGCCAACTTCGCCCGCTTCAGCATCCGCACCGGGGACGCGGGCATCGTGCCCATGGCCGTCGATTACGCCGAGGTCGCCCGCCAACTCCGCCCCAGCATCCGCCGCGCCACGGCCCTGTTGGAAGGCCGAGAACCGCCTACGGTCGACGCCGAATGAGCGACCACCCGTGGTTCATCTGGCTCACCCTCCTCGGCAGCCTGGCGTCGCTGGCGAGCTTGGTGGTGAGCGTCGTGACGCTGGTGCTGGTGCGATCCGTCCGACGCCGCCTCGCCGAGCTGGCGTGAACACCTCAGCGGCGAGAAGATGTCGAAGCGCTGATGAACAAGCTGCGGCGGGAGCTGGCACGTGCGTCAGACCACGACGTTTCGCCCGCGGCCACCGAGGCGATCGAGCGAGTGGTGGAGATCGCCACGGCGGTGCCTCGCAGTTCAAGCCGCGAGGTTCGGCAGGCCGCGATCAACTTGCAGCAATATCATCAGGCCGAAAAGCGGGTCGATCCGGCCGAGTTAATGCGGTTGGTCATTCGCCTACACCAGGCTCTTCTGGAGAGCGAGCGGGACCTGCAGCTAGGATGAGGTATGCCAACGAACGTGGAATGGGCCTTTGCTGTATCTCAACTCATTACGCTGACGCTGCGCGAGGAGTTGCACTGGCGACCCGAGCCGCCGACGCCCGAGGTCGAAGCCTTCATCGGCTCGGATGTTGTTCAATATTTCCGGACCAGTCATGACGGGCGGGAGTTGGGTCTCTTCGGGCGTGATGGCACAGTCGGTTGGGCGTCAAGATCCGGCCCGATTCCGAGAGACGAGGAAGCGGGCCTATTGCTCTTGGACACTGATGGGAGGCCGTTGATGACGGTTCCTGAACCCGTGAGCGGGATGAGCGAGTTACTCAACGTCGCGAGGCAGCAAACTGCCGGGGCCGATGCCTTTGTGCAGGGGTTGCTGGCCGAAGCCTGACTGCTCGGATGGAAGCGACCCCGCTCGTGGCTAAGCTGCGGCCGGATGCGACCTTTGCCCGCCGGCATTACCGACGCCAATGGTTAGCCGCCCGCTTGCCGCGGGCGGCTGATGGTCGTCGTATCTCTCCTCCTAACCTTTTCCTGCCCGGCCCGCACTTGGGGCGGCGTACCTTTTCCTGTCATGAGCCAAGCAACCTACCGCACGCACTCCTGCGGCGAACTTCGGGCCGAGCATGTCGGCCAATCCGTGACCCTCGCCGGCTGGGTCGGCAACTACCGCGACCACGGCCACCTCGCGTTCATCGATTTGCGCGACCGGGCGGGGGTGACGCAGGTGACGTTCGATGCCGAGATCTGCGGCGAGGATGTGCTGGAGCACGCCCGGCGGCTGCGGGGCGAGTGGTGCGTGGGTGTCGAGGGCGAGGTCGTCCGCCGCACCGGCAAGGCCGATGAGGCCAAGGCCAACGAGAAGCTGGCCACCGGCGACATCGAGATCATGGCGAAGAAGCTCATCGTCCACAGCGAGTCGCCCACGCCGCCGTTCATCCTCGCCGAGGCCCACAAGGTCAATGAGGAGCTGCGGCTGGAGCACCGCTACCTCGACCTCCGCCGCCCGGAGATGCAGAAGACGCTGGCCGTCCGCAGCCAGGTCAACCGCATTATCCGCGACGTGCTGGTCGGCGAGGAGGGGTTCCTGGAGATCGAGACGCCTTGCCTGACGCGGGCGACGCCGGAGGGGGCGCGGGACTTCATCGTCCCGGCCCGCCTGGTGCCGGGCAGCTTCTACGCGCTGCCGCAGAGCCCGCAGATTTTCAAGCAACTCTTGATGGTCGGCGGGTGCGACCGGTACATGCAGATCGCCCGCTGCTTCCGCGACGAGGACCCGCGGGCCGACCGGCAGGCCGAGTTCACGCAGCTGGACCTGGAGATGTCGTTCGTCGAGGAGGCGGACGTGCAGGCGGTGATCGAGAAGGTGGTGGGGCGGATCTGGCGTGACGTGCTGGGCGTCGAGGTGCCGACGCCCATCCCGCACATGCCGTACGACGAGGCGATGCATCGCTTCGGCAGCGACCGGCCGGATTTGCGGTTCGACTTGGAACTGGTGGACGTCAGCGACCTCGCGAAGAAAACCGACTTCCGCGTCTTCAGCCAGGCCGGCAGCGTGAAGGCGATCCGCGTGCCCGGCGGGGCGACGATGACGCGCAAGGAAACCGACGCCCTCGCCGACTGGGCGAAGGGCCTCGGGGCGGGCGGCATGCCGGTGACGAAGGTGGACGGCGGCAAGCTCGCCACCGGCGTCGCCAAGTTCCTCGAGCCGATCGCCGGCGAACTCATCGCGGCGACCGGTGCCGAGGACGGCGACTTGCTGTGCTTCGCCGCCGACAAGCCGAAGATGGTTAACAAGGTCCTCGGCGAGCTGCGGCTGAAGCTGGCGAAGGATCTGGGCCTCGAGCCCAAGACCGACTTCGCCTGGGTCTGGATCGACCGCTTCCCGGCGTTCGAGTACGACGAGGACAAGGACACGATGACCTACAGCCACCACCCGTTCACGATGGTGGACGACGCCGACCTCGACAAGCTCGCCGATGCCAGTGACCGCGAGACGCTGCTCTCGATCAAGACCAAGGCGTACGATCTGGTCCTCAACGGCAGCGAGCTGGGCGGCGGGTCGATCCGGATCCACGACTTCCCGACGCAGAAGAAGGTGCTCGCCGCCCTCGGCATCGACGAGGAGCGGCAGCAGAAGAACTTCGGCTTTCTGCTCGACGGCCTGAAGTTCGGTGCCCCGCCCCATGGTGGCATCGCGCTGGGCCTCGACCGCGTCGTCATGATCCTGCGCAACACCACCAACATCCGCGACGTCATCGCGTTCCCCAAAACGCAGACCGGCCTGGATTTGCTGTGCGACGCCCCCGCCCCGGTGGACGACAAGCAGCTCGCCGACGCCCACATCAAGGTCGCCGAGGAGCCGCCGGCGGCGTTGGAGTCGATGCAGGATCTGGTGGCGGGCAAGTGAGACGAGGCCGACCTGCCACGCAGAGGCGGGCTTTACGAAGTGGCCGAGTTTGCACCCGCTCGTGAAGCCCCGCCTCTACGAGGCGGAGGCGGTTTCGGCGACGCGGCTGGACGCAAAGGTCGACCGTCACTCTCCGCTGGCGTGCAGCAGACTCTTCGCCATCAGGGTTTGGGCGGCGGCGGGGGTGTAGCCTTGGATGCCGTCGACCGGGTGGCCGACCAGGCCGCTGGTGAGGTCGTCGGGGCTGTAGATGATCGCGGGGCGGCCGTCGAGCTCGTGGAGGCGCAGTCGGGGCTGGTTGAGGCTGCCGGTGATCCGGCGGATGGCGAACGGCCGCCACAGGTTGCTCGGCAACTCACCCGGCGTGTCGTCGAACAGCGGGTGCGACCGCGGCAACGGCGTGTCCAGATCACCCACCGCCTGCTCGCCGACGGCGGCGGCGAGCTCACGCTCGATGGAGCTGGCAAACTCGCCCGACCCGGCGGCGGCGTCGATAATCAGCGTGCCGCCGTCGCGGACGAACTTGGCCAGTGCCTCAATCGCCTCCGGCGGCAGCTTGTCGATGCCGGTGAGGTGGGCGAGCTTTTGCTCCCCGCCGTTGAGGTCGGCGACGTCGACCGCCTCGGTGGTCAGCGAGGCGTCGTACTCGTTGTTCATCACCGCCGCCAACTGTTCCCAACCCAGCGGCTCGGGGTTCCAGTTGCCGTCGTGGCGGACGCGGTGGACGGTCAGGGTCTTCTTCGGCTTCTTACTCGCGTCGATTTCGGCCAGGTAGCCGTCGCCCTTGTAGAAGGTGTTGCTGCGGTCGATGGCGTAGCTGTAGACGTTGGCGGCGAGTTGGAACGCCTCCTCATCGGCGCGAAAGCTGTTCTGCTGCCACGCCGCGGCCGGGTCGTTGGGCAGAATCAGGGCCAGTTCGCGAATGCCGTTGGTGTAGCTCTGGACGTTGGGCCGGCGACGCCAGGTGCTGACGTTGTACTGCTGATCGACGTAGATCGGATGCTCCGCCGGCAGCGGCCGCCATTCCCAGCCGGGGCCGGCGTCGTCGGTGAACAGCGTCGTCACCAGCTCCTTGGCGGCGTCCTCGAACCGCTTGTTCCGGGCGTCGGCGTTGAAGATCAGCGTGCCGCCCTCCAAGACGTACTGCCGGATTTTGGCCAGTTCGGCCTCGGCGAGCATCAGCGGCTGGTCGCCGGCGAAGTAGAGCAGCGGGGCGTCGTGGAGGTCGCCGGTGTCGGCCTGCTCCATGTCGAGGATCTGCCAGTTGAGCGTCCGCTCGGTCTGCTTGCCGACCCACCGGGCGAGCTTGGCGAGGTCGCGGGGCCGCTGGTTCCAATCGCCCTCCATGCTGCGGCCGTTGGGCAACGTCAGCTTGTACGCGGCCTTGTTCGCCAGCACCGTCTCCCGGCCGCGCGCCAAAAACAGCAGGGCGAAGCACGAGTCGGGCAGACTGCCGTCCCAGCGGCCATTGCTGCGTTGCTTCTTGAGCAGGTAATTGGCTCCGGCGGCGTACCAGTCGACGTCGCCGAAGTACTTGAAGCCGCTGGCCACGCCGATCCGCTCGAAGCCGTAGAGCGTGTAGTACCGCCACTTGGAGGCGTCGATCCGCGGCGACCGCGGCCCCTGCTCCAAAAGCTGCGGCAAGGCTTCGATGGCTAGAACCTGGGCCTTTTCCAGCGGCGGGTTGCGGAAGTTGCCGCGCGGGACAACCCCGGCTTCGCGGGCAGTGACGTCCTGAGCCAGGTAGAGCGTGGCGATGCCGGCGGCGGTCATGCTCGCGGTGATCGGCTTGTCGCCGTCGGGCCGACCCTTGTACGCCCAGCCGCCGCTGCTGTGCTGCCACCGCAGCCACGCGTCCTGCACCTCGACCCAATACCCCGGCGGCACCTCGACAAACTCGCCGGCCGCCCACATGCCCAACGCACCGAACTGGCTGACGCTCATATCGATGCGGCTGCTGGGAGCGACGTAATCATAAAGGCCGCGGGCCTTACCCTGCTTCTGGATGTTGCTGAACAGCAGATCGCCGTCACGCTTGGCAAACCGCGGGGCCTCCTCGTCGTTGGGCAGGTAAAGCCAAACCTGGGCCCGCATCCCGAGGGCATAGTTGCCGGCAATGTCGGCCGATTTGAGAAAGTCGACTGCCTTCTGGATTCGCGGGTCACCCGGATCTTCCCCGGCGGCGAGCAGGGCGTAGGTGACCAGGGCGGTGGTGCCGCCCCACTGGCCGCTGGTGGCGCTGTGCGGGGAGTCGCCGGTCGGGTTTTGCTTCGATTCCCAGTTGCCCTGCCGGTTCTGCTCGCCGTACAGGTACTTCACGGCACGGGCAATGGCGGCGTCGACACGGGCCGGGTCCACCTCGTCGGCCACCGCCGCGTTCGGCATCAACATCGCGATCAGCAGCGGGACAATCCAGACAATCTTTTGCTTCACCACTCGGCCCTCACTCCGAAGAACGTTCGCTCATTCACCGCGCCAGAGGTACATTAACCTCGGGGTCATCATGTCATGGATCAAGTCGGCGTCAACTTGAACCCCCGGTGCTATCCCGCCTTCGGCGGCCCCCAACGCCTCAAAGAAGGTCGGCGTCCGCTCAAACCGCACGACTGTCGCACCTGCGGCAAGCCCGGCTCGGGTTTCGGCGGCGGCGTAAGCATCCGTGGGATAGCCCACAGCGTCGATGAGGCCCAGCTCCAACGCCTGCTGGCTGCTGAAGATCTTGCCCGTGGCCACGTCATCGACGGTCACGTCGGCGGAGTCGAACGCCGACTGGCGGGCTTTCACGACGACCGTCTTGAACGTCTCGAGCGAGTCGTCGATCACGCTGGTCAGATACTCGCGTTGCTCTTCGGTTAGTTCGGTGAACGGGTCGCCGACGGTCTTGAACCGGCTGCCGCTGGAGACGATTGAGCCGTCGGCGATGCCGACTTTGTCACCGAGTTCGGAGAGATCGAACCGCTGCAGCAAGACGCCGATGCTGCCGGAGAGGTTGGTCCGCTGGGCGACGATCTCGTCGGCGGCACACGCGACGTAGTAGCCGCCGCTGGCGGCGATGCCGTCGAATTGGGCGATGACCGGGACGTTGTGCTTCTGCTTGAATTGGAGAACGTGGTGGTACATCTCGTCGCTGGCCGTCACGCCGCCGCCGGGGCTGTTGACCTCGAGGACCAAGGCCTTCAGGTTTCGCTCCTTGGCGGCGCGGTCGAGCAGCTCCTTGAACTGGTCGGCCGACGTGTCGGTGATAATGCCACTGACGGGGACGACGGCGATCGTGTCGCCCGATCGGCCATCGAAAACCACGTCGCGGGTCAGCAGCGGGTCGCCCGACGCGCCGCTTCCGGCGACGGCGGCCACGATGAACAACAGCAGCACGAGCACCACGTTCGCCAACAGCGAGATCAGGAAGATGCCCGTCGCAACGGCCGTCAGGAACGACGTGCCGCTCGACGGCGGGCGCGGCGGCGGTGGCGGCATCATCATCGGCACACCCGGCGGCGGCGGCCCGATTGGCGGCCGACCCCCGGGCGGCGGGCCGCCCGCCATCGGCGG
>CAYLSV010000102.1:0-12176 GCA_964386435.1 uncultured Tepidisphaerales bacterium | reverse complement strand
GGGTGGCGTCGAGGTCGCCGCCGGTGGAGAGGTCCATGACGGTGTCGCCGCCCCATTTCTCGGCCCACTTGAGTTTCTCGATCTCCTCCTCGGTGCCGCTGGAGACGGGGCTGGCGCCCATATTGGCGTTGACCTTCGTCTTGCTGGCCCGGCCGATGCACATGGGGTCGAGCTTGTGCTTGAGGTGTTGTTTGTTGGCCGGGATGACCATGCGACCGGCGGCAACCTCGTCGCGGATCTGGGCCGCGGTGAGGTGCGGCTCACGCTCGGCCACGCGGTGCATCTCCGGGGTGATGGTGCCGAGGCGGGCGTGTTCAAGCTGGGTGGAGGGCTGGAAGTCGGCGGGCACGTTGACCATGCGTACGCGATCGTCCGGCAGTGTCGAGTCGCAGAACGCGATGGCATCGCCAACGCGCCACGGTGCGGCGGCGTGATCGATTGGTTGCGTTGCATCCCGTTGCACCCGTTGGATGCTGAAACTCCACCCGTTGGGCAGGAAGTCCCACGCCGTCTTGTCGCTCGGGGCGGGCATGTCGCGGGAGTCGGGGCTGCTGAAAGACAGCGGGCCGCCGATGTCGCTGGGGTTGGCGAAGCTGCCGGGGGTGGTGACGCCCGTGGTGTGGCCGGGGTTGCCGCCGATGGGCGGGAGTTGCCACGGGCGGTGATCGGCTTCCGGGCGGTGATCGGCTTCGGGGCGGAGGGCGGGGTCGTTGGGCTGGGTCATCGCGTTGCGGCTCGTGAAGGAGACGGCGCAACGGCAACGACGGGCGAAGGTCCGACCTCGGCTGCCCGCCGCTTCCCTACGCCGGCATGATCCGGGTCAGGTTCCAAGGGTGCATCTCAGGCCGCACCATGCGGCCGCCCCTAGCGACGGGCCATGGTAGCCGAGGTTGGCGGTCGAATCACGAGGGCCGGGTCCAGTGGGACAAATCGCGGCCGATCAAGTCGCTCAGACGGTGGACCATGGGCGTGAAGTGCGCCCGCAACTCCGCCTTGAGCTCCGGCGGCACCGGCTGAGGTTCGAGGCGGCGGCCCGGCGTCAGCTTCGCCGCGAGCTTGCCGACGCCGCTCCGCCAGTGGGCGGGCACCTTGCTCGCCAAGCGGTTGAACCACAGCGGCTGGCGGTTCAACCACCGCTTGAGGCCCAGGTTCTGCACCACCCGCCCGGCGCTCTGGTTGTGCACTTCGAACGCCGGCCGAAACGTCTCATCGACGGCCAGAAACCGCAGCACCTTCGCGTACTCCCCGGCGACGTCGCGGCGCAGATCCTCGTGCAGAAGCGTTAGCACCCGGTCGCGGCCGAGCACGTCGAACCAGTGCCGCACGTAGGGCTCGAAGTCGCACGCCCACCGGTAGCGCAAGCCGTCGGGCACCCGCGCCCCCGCCGGCAGGCGCCGACCCGCCGCCCGGTCGGCCTCGGCGTCGAGGGCCTGCCGCAAGTCTTCCAGATCCTCGTCACCGCCGTAGACGAGCTGCTTGTGCAGCGAGATAACCGTCTCCACCGGGTCGCGGAGCATGATGATCGCCCGCGGGTCGTCGGCAAATTCCAGGATCTCGTGCGGGGCGGTCTTCGACTGCAGGTACCAGACCGACCCCTCGCCGATCCACGGCTCGGTGGTGGCATGATTGAAGCGGGCGAGGTATTCGTCGAGCGTGTGGGTCCGCCAGACGTCGGAGAAGTTCAGGTCGCGGGCGAAGTAGTGCGGCTCCTTGCGGCCGCGGGACATGGCGATCTGCGGGTGGGCCTGGAGGTAGTTGAACATCGATGTCGTGCCGCACTTGGCGGCGCCGACGATGAACAAGTTGGGCTTGCGCGTCGAGTCGGCCATCAACGCGACTCCGTTGCGGTAAACATGTCGGCCGTGCGTTGCCAGTGGATCACGTCCAGCCGCAGCGGCTCACGGTCGCCGAGTTGGCGGAAAATGTTCAGGCACTGGGCCCGGTGGTGGGTGCCGTGCACGAGCAGGTGGGTGAGCATGCCGCCGCGGGTGAACATGGCGTCGCCGCGGGTGAGCCGTTCGTCCAGATCGCCGGCGGCGAGTCGGCGGACCTCGGCCGTCGCGGCGGCGAAGGCGGTGGCGAAGTCGTCAACGGCGTAGATCGCCTCATCCCGCGCCGGCCACGCATCGCCGCGGACGGCGGCACACCAGCCGATCATGCAGTTCAGGTTGTGCCGCAGCGTATCGTGCAGCGAGCCGATGCCGATGTCGAACTCCCGGTGAAAGTCGCCCAATGAGAGCGAGCGGCACCGGTCGAGCACGCGGCCCGTGGCCCAGGCGTCGTGGGCGATGAGGATGTCGAGTGGCTGGCCGGTCACAATCGCTTCCCCACGTTAACGAGTGCCGGATCGGGTTCGGAGCATGCTTCTCAAGCCCACACCGGGTCGATCGGACTTAACAGGGCCGATGATAGGATACAGACGTGCCGTTGGAATATGCCGCCAAGTTAGGCGTCGATCGGTGCGTCCGCTGTGACCGGCCGCTGGCCGGGCTGCAGGCTATCGACTTCTGCCGCGGCTGCGGGCTGCCGGTCGGCGAGGCGCGGCAGCTGCACGTCGGCCTCGCAGAGGGCGACGCGCGGTGGCAGTCTCGACTCATCCTAGGCACGGTAACGGCGGCCGTCGCAGCAATGCTCCTGCCACCAGGGCTGGCGGTCGGCGGCTGGATGCTGCGGCCATTGTTTGATGACGGCGGCTCGCCCGCTGAGTAGCGGCTCGCGTACCTCGCCTGGGGACTTGGCATGCTGTTCCCGGCAACGCTGCTGAGCATCTCCCTTTGGCTCATGACCGGCCGACGACGCCACGGCCTTGCCATCAGCCGCGGTGCGTGGGTGGCGCGAATCCTCACCGTGCTGCCGTCCACGCTCATCGGCACGCTCACTGTGGCCTCCGTGTCGCAGCTTGAAATGATGCTGGTGGACCTTCCGGTACTGATTGCCGCGGTGGCTCAGCTCGGGCAGGCGGCTTTGATCGTGCTGCTCGTTCGGCGGGTGGCGGACGTCGCTCGAGCCGCCGGTCTCGCCAGGACGTCGGCGCTCGGCCGGGCGTGGAGCATCGTCGGCTTCATTGTCATCATGGTGGCCATTTTTACCGCCTGCTTCAGCCGTGGGGTGCCGTTGGTGCTCGTGTGGCGACTCGATGGCGCTGCGGGCATCACCGTCGCCGCAGTCGCAACCGCGGCTGCTCTCGGCACCGCCGCCACTCTCGCCGCCACGGCGACGCAACTACGGCCAGCTTTTTCGCGCTTGTCCTGATGCACTTCGTCCCATGACGGTGCTCACTCCTCGTCTTCCGACGGCTGATCGTCGGCCGGGGCGTCAATCTCTGCATCCGGGTTTTCGGCCGGAATGTCGCCGCCGAAGCCGCCGCCTTGGTTGTTCGTGCCGCCGCCTTGGAGGCTGGCTGGGAGGCGGGCGGCTTGGGTGGGGTCGAGGTCGGAGAGGAGACCGCGGGCGGTTTGGGTGTATTCGGTGGCGCGGTCGACGGCACCCCCGTCGCCTGCGACGGCGAGGCGTTCGGCGAGCTTGGCCCGGTTGAACAACGCCGCGGCCGCGCCGGTGCGGGCGGCGGATTTGATGACGTCCTGCCGCTCGCGGGGCACGTTCGTGAAGCGGCCGTTAGCGACGCCCTCGAGCGTCTCGGCGGCGGCGGCGAGGGAAGCATCGGCCTCCTCAGCGAGGGTGCGAAACCGCTCGCGAACGGCCTCAAGCTGCAAAGCGTCGGGAACGGTGATGCCGGCCTTCTCCGATGCCGCGGCGACGGCCTCGGCCGCGAGCAGGCGGTTGCCGGCAGCGAGGGCGGCGTTGGCCTGCGTTTGGCCGCGACGGGCCTCGGCGACGCCGCCGAGCACCTCGAACGTCGGCCGGGCGAGCAAGCCGCTGATGCGGTTGCGGACCTCGACGACTGGCCCGGTGCCGCTGGTGTCGGGCGTGTACTGCCCGGCCGCGCTGGCGGCTTCGGCGTACCGCTGGCCGGCGCGGTCGTAGGCTTCGAGCGCCCCCGCCAGCGCCGGCTCGATGCCCTCCTCGCCGCTGACCATTGCGGCCAACTCCTCGGCGACGGCGGCAATCGAGTTCTCGTTGCCGGTGGCGAGGCTGTCGATAATCGCCTGCTGCTGACTGATCTCGCGGTTGAGCGTCTCCTGCCGGTCGTTGAGGCTGGCGGCCAACTCCTCCATCAGCGTGACCGTGTTGGCCAGCACTTCTTCCTGGGCCGTGAGCTGCTCCAGCTCCAGCCGCAACGGCTCGAGCTTGCCCTCAACCCGCAGCGTCTCGACCGCCAGCTTACCCGCCTCGGCCTCGCGGTCGGCGGCTTGGGTGAACACCTCGACGCCACTCTGGCCGCGGGTGCGGTCGGCCTGATCGAACAAATCGGCGGCCTCGCTGCGCAGGTTGCGCTGACGGGTGGCGAGGCTGCTCGCCTCGTCCTCCAGGGCCGCGATCTCGCCGCGGATTCGGCTAACGTCCTGCCGCACGGCCTCAAGCGTTGGCATATCGGTGTCGGCGGCCTGCCAGGTTTCGGCCCCGCCGTCGCCCTGCACCTCGCCGGCGAGTCGGTTGACCAGTTCGATCGTCGGGGCCGGGTCCATGAGTCGCATGGCCTGCACGCTCTGGCCGTTGCGGGTGGCGACGTCGGCGACGTTCATGACCTCGAACGCCAACCGGTCGGCCGCGATGGCCCGCTCCAACGCCTCGGCGGCCATGAGGTCGCCGGCCATCTGCTCGGCCATGCCCAGCAACCGGGCGGCCTGGGCGCGGCCGGCGGGGTTGTCGGTGTCGGTGGAGCCGGCGGCGGAAAGCAGGGAGATCGCCTCCTGCCGGGCCTGGGCCTCGCCGGTGCCGACGAGGGCGAAGGCTTTGTCGAGGCTGGCGGCGGCATCGCGGCGGGCCTCGGCCTCGGCATCGCAGCCGAGGCCGGCAAGCGTGACGCCCGCCAACGCCGCGGCCAGGATCGGGGCGCGGGCGGCGAGTCGGGTCGAGCAGATCGGGCGGGTCATCGCGGCCATTGTGGGGAGGCGGGGCCGCTTCGTCAACGCGGCCGGGGCCGGGCGACCGGGAACGGGCGGGAAACGTCTGATAACATGGTCGCATGGAGGACCGCCGCCCCACCGCCCCCACATTTGCCGGCAAGCCGCTGGCGCCGCTGTTTCGGTCGATTCAGGTGGCGAGCGATCCGGCCGATGCTCGGGGTGTGACGACGCTCGCCGACCCATCGACGTGCCTGACCGACGACGTGAGCCCGTTCTTTGAGCGGCCCGACCGCGAGGAACGCCGCGGCCCGAACCGGGTGCGTGGCGAGCAGTTCAGCGCCGAATCCGCCAAGGAGCGCCGACGCAGCCGCCGCAGCGAGCAGGACGTCTCGGCGTGGCTGAGCCCGGCCGGCAGCAGCAGCCGCACGCCCGGCAACCCCGGCGGCGGCGGGCAGGTGCGGGTGGGCGACCTCTCGCTCCACGGTGTGGGCCTCATCAGCCCCAAACCGATCGCCGAGGGGGCCGCCCACTGGATGGTCATCGCGGGTGGGGCACTGCGACTGTCGTGCCGCGTCCGCATCGTCGCCTGCCGCCAACGCACCGACGGCAAGTACGAGTGCGGCGGCGAATTTTACTAGAGTGCTCAACTTCGTGAGGTAGCTGCGGTGCAACGCACCGCCGTCCGGACTGCAATGCGTTGCATCGCAGCTACCTCTGAAACCTTCATCGAGTCGACGCGCTACCCTGTCCGCCCATGCGTTTGCCGGTGGCGGGACAACGTTCGGAGGAGCCCTGGTACGCCGAGGGCCTTTCGTTTCAATGCACGCAATGCGGCAACTGCTGCACCGGGCCGCCGGGGTACGTGTGGCTCAGCCGCGATGAACTGAAGGTGCTGGCGGATCACCTGAAGCTCACCGAGCGGGAGACGGTCCGGCAGCACTGCCGCCTGATCAACGGCCGCCTGAGCCTGAAGGAACGCCGCGTCGCCCGAGGCAAGTTCGACTGCGTGTTCCTCAAAGACCTTCCCGGCGGCAAGAAGGGGTGCGGCATCTACCACGTCCGCCCGCTGCAGTGCCGCACCTGGCCCTTCTGGGACGGCAATCTGCAGGACGAGGCGGCATGGCGAGAAGCCGGCACCACCTGCCCCGGCCTCAACCGCGGCAAGCACTTCACGTCCGACGATATTGAGGCGTTGCGAGACGCCGACGCCTGGCCCGAGGAGTCGCCGTCGAGTTCGTACGGCGATGATGCGTCGGCAAACGAAACCGCTCACGAACACCAGCGTCGCTAAAACCCCCACCGCCGTGGTGACGGCGGGGCTACGCCCGCAGCAGACTTTCGCGAAGTGCGTAGCCCCCCTGCCCACGCAGCGGTGGAATCCCCAACCATGTTGATGCACTGATCAAGTCTCCTCAACCCTCACCCATCGTGGCAAACAGGCGCGGCAATCGACCGGCCATCTCCGCGTCGTCCTCGAAATCCCACGACTCGCCCGGCGGCACGTCCCGACGAAGCACCTCCGACCGCGGCAACTCCTCACCCGTCTGCTGCTCGTACACCGCCATCGCGACGTACAGCAGCTCCTCGCACTCGCAATCATCCTCGGCCGGATCAGGACGAGTGGCATCCGCCAGTGAGTCAGGATCGGCGAGCGCGGCTTCGTACACCGCCCGACCCTGCGCGACGAGCCAGCCGCGGAAGTACAGGAAGCCGTCGTCGGAGCAGCCACCGTTGAGCAGGTAGCCCGCGGCCCACAGCGGCCACGTGCAGGCGGCGCCGAGCTTCCGGTTGAGCACGTCGTCGAAGGCCCGCACCTCGTCTGGCGACAACTCGGCGAGCCGCTCGCGGACGCCGTCAGCAAAGTCGTCACCATCTTCCGTGCCGAGCGGTGGGTGGTCGCCGATGAGCTGCCAGAACTGGTGGTCGGCCATGATGGCGGGAGCTTAACACAGCTCGGCCCCCGAATGCGCCTCAACGTCGCTGAGGAGGTCGGGCCGGCGATGAGTTCTACCGCCCCGATGATGCCTCGGGCGACCTCGGTGAGGCGCTTGTAGTCGAGGGTGCCCGGCAAATCGGTCGGCTGGTGGTAATGCGGGTTGCGGAAGAAGCTCGTGTCGCACGCCATGGCCGCGGGGTAGCCGTGTTGCTTGAACGACCAGTGGTCGCTCATCTCGGTTTGCCCGACAATCGGGCTCGGCAGTGGGAAGGCCTTGAGCGGCAGATCGGTGGCTTGGCGGAAGCCTTTGGCGAGCGTCTTGATCAGGCCGCGGCTGGCGAGGTCGCCGACGAGGCTGAGGAAGTCGCCGCGGTCGGGCAGCAGCTTTCGGATGGGCCACGGCAAACCGGGCGGGTAGCTCTGGCTGCCGGGTGAGTCGTTGAAGTAGCCGATCATCTCGAGGCAGAGCATGCCGAGGAGGTCGTCGCCCCGTTGCCGACAGTTGTTCGCGTGGACGAGGCTGCCCATCGTGTCGCCCTTGTAGTGCGGCGGCTCCTCGTTCACGAAGGCGACGAGCCGAACCGTGTGCTTGGGTCGGCGGCCCAGGTCCCGCGCAACCGCCAGCAGCACCGCGACAGCCGAGGCGTTGTCGTCCGCCCCCGGCGTCTCGGGCACCGTGTCGTAGTGCGCCCCGACCACCACCACCCGCCCCGACTCCCCCGGCACCTCGGCGATCAAGTTGTCCGCCCCCGCCATCACCGGCTCGGCGGTGACGGCGTGCCCGGCGTCTTCCAGCGCCCGCCGCACGTGCGCCGCGGCCGCCGCGAGGGCCGACGGTGCCCCGGTGTGCCGCGGCCCGATGAGCCCGGCGAGGACGTCGACGTCGCGGCGGAGGTGATCGGTGAGGGTCATCGGGCGACGCGGGTTTGAGAACGGCTTGCGTCCGCACGTTGATCTGGGGTAGCCGTGGAGCTTGCTCCGCGCGTTCGGTATCCATCTTCCCGACGCGCGGAGCAAGCTCCACGGCTACCCCAGACGAACGGGTGGGCAATGTCCCAGGCCCACACCGGACTGCGACTCGCTGAAGCGCAGCTACCTCGACGCGGTGGAATCGACGCTACTTGCGGGCGGCTTTTTTCCGGGACGGCTTTTTGGACGCGGGCTTCTTCAGGGTGATCGCGAGGGCTTCGTCGACGGTTTCGACGAAGTGCCACTTGAGGGCTTTTCGGACTTCTTCGGGGACTTCGGGCAGATCCTTCTCGTTGCGTTTGGGGAGGATGACCTCCTTGATGCCGGCCCGCTTGGCGGCGAGAGTCTTTTCCTTCACACCGCCGATGGGCAGGACGAGGCCGCGCAGGGTGATCTCGCCGGTCATTGCCACGTCGTGGCGGGCGGGGGTGTTGGTCAGCAGCGACGCGAGGGCCGTGACCATGGCGACGCCGGCCGAGGGGCCGTCCTTGGGAACCGCGCCGGCGGGGACGTGGATGTGGATGTCGCTTTTGGCCAGTTCTTCCGCGTCGACGCCCAGTTCCTCGGCGCGGCTGCGGATGAGGGTGAAAGCGGCCTGGGCGCTTTCCTTCATCACGTCGCCGATCTGGCCGGTGAGCGTGATGCCGCCCTTGCCAGCCATGCGGGACGCCTCGATGAACAGGATCTCGCCGCCGAACGGCGTGTAAGCCATGCCTGTCGCGACGCCGGCAACGCTGGTGCGGGCGGCGAGCTCGCTGTCGAACTTCGGCGGGCCGAGCACCTCCTCGACGTACTCCGGCTTGACGGTCAACGTCTTCAGCTCGCCGCCGACGATCTTCGCGGCGATGCTGCGGACGACGCCGCCGATGTTCCGCTCGAGGTTGCGGACGCCGGCCTCGCGGGTGTAGCGGCTGATGATCAGCTTGATCGCCGCCTCGTTGAACTTCGCCTGCCGCTTCTTCAGCCCGTTGGCCTCGAGCTGCCGGGGGACGAGGTACTGCTGGGCGATGCGGAGCTTGTCCTGCTGCGTGTAGCCGGGGATCTCGATGACTTCCATCCGGTCCCGCAGCGGCCCGGGCACGGTGTCCATCGTGTTGGCCGTGGCGATGAACAGCACCTTCGACAAATCGAACGGCACGTCGAGGTAATGGTCGGTGAACGTGCTGTTCTGGGCCGGGTCGAGGACTTCGAGCAGCGCGCTGGCCGGGTCGCCGCGGAAGTCGCTGCCGACCTTATCGATCTCGTCGAGCATCATCACCGGATTGTTGGTCCCCGCCTTGCGGAGCTCGGAGATGATGCGGCCGGGCATGGAGCCGATGTAGGTCCGGCGGTGGCCGCGGATCTCCGACTCGTCCCGCACACCGCCCAAGGCGACGCGGATGAACTTGCGGTTGGTCGCCTCGGCAATGCTCTTGCCCAGTGATGTCTTGCCAACGCCGGGCGGGCCCAGGAAGCACAGAATCGCCCCGCCGCCGTCGGGCTTGAGCTTGCGGACGGCGAGGTACTCGAGGATGCGTCGCTTGACCTTCTCGAGGCCGTGGTGGTCGGCATCCAATTGTTGCTCGGCGGCGGGCAGCTCGATCTGGTCCTCGCTGCTGACGTTCCACGGAAGGTCGCCAAGCAGCTCTAAGTACGTGCGGATCACGCCGTACTCGGGGCTGGCTTGCGGGATGGTGTCGAGGCGGTCCAGCTCGCGGCCGGCCTCCTTCATCACCAGCTCGGGCACGTCGGCCTCCTCCAGCTTCACCCGCAACCGCTCGGCGTCGCTTTCGCCCTCGGCGCTGCCCTCGCCCAGCTCCTTGCGGATGGCTTTGAGCTGCTCGCGGAGATAGAACTGCCGCTGGGTCTTGTCAATGCTGCTCTTGACGTCGGTCTGGATCTTGTTCTGCAGCTCCAGCACGTCGAGCTGCTGGGCCAGGCGCTCACCGACGAGGTGGAGGCGCTTCTCAACGCCGACCTCGTTGAGGATGGCCTGCTTCTCGTCCAAATCGCCCTGCACGTTCGCCGCCAGAAAATCGGCCAGCGGTCCGGGTTGCTCGATGCCGGCGAGCACCTGATTGGCGTCCTCGGACGTGTTGGGCGAAATCTCGATCACCCGCTCGGCCTGCTGCCGAATGGCGGCGGCAAGAACGTCGATCTTCTCTGGGTCGCCCCTGTCCGGCTCGAGCACCGTGACCTTGCCGATGGGGTACGGCTCGGTGGTCGAGAGCTCATCGAGCCGGAACCGGGCCAACCCGTGGACGAGGATGGACTGGTTGCCGTCGGGCAAGCGGAAGAGCTTGATGATGGTGCAGACGCAGCCGATCTGGTGCATCTCGTCGGCGTCCGGGTCTTCCTCCTCCGGGTCGAGCTGCGCCACCACGCCCAGCAGCTTGTCGCCGGGCATGACGTCCTCGAGCATGGCCTTGCTCTTGTCGCGGCCGACGTTGAGCGGCATGACGGTGCCGGGGAATACGACCAAGCCCCGCAGCGGCAGGATGGGCAAATCGCGGGGCACGCGGACGGTCTGGTTGTTGCCGCCGGCACGGATGATGGTGGCGTCCTCCTGCCGCTCGACGACCAGGGCGTCCGGGGCGCGGCCGGCGCCGGGGCCGGTGGGCATCTGGCCGCCGCCGGCCGTGTCGTCGCGTGACTTGCGGCGGACGTTGCGGCGGATCACCTTCTTGCGCGGGGCCGGCTTCTCGGCCTTGTCGGCTTTCTCGGGGGCGTCGGTCGGGTTGTCGTCGGAATCAGGCATCAGGGTCGCTCGGCAGTGGCGAGGCGGGCGGGTTCGTTGCGGCGGATAACGGGATGATTTCTACGCTTGCTTGGGCAGTTCGACCCACAGCATGCCGTTGCGATAGGCGGCTGTGATCTTTTGGCGGTCAATCCCCTCGGGCAGCTCGACCTCGCGGTTGAAGCTGCCGTAGTCGATTTCCATGAGGTGCATGCGCATCCGACCCGAATGGTCGCTCGCCGGAAAATCCTCCGTCGGCGGCTTGGGCACCGGCCGCTCCCCCCGCAACGTCAGCCGCCGGTCGGCAACCGTCAGATCGATCGAATCCTTCTCCACCCCGGCCAGGTTCACGCAAACCAGGTACGCCGTGGGCGTCTCGTACAAGTTCACATCCGGCGTCCACGTGTCCTCCGGACAAAACGCCTGATACCCCGCCCCAAGCGTCGACCCACCCGCCGCCGCCCGCATGTACCGGCCGAACGGGTGCTGGGCAAGCCGCAACGGCGAGCGGCGACGAATCAAGTTGCGCTCGGTGGCATCGGGCATGGCAACACGAGTGTAGTGCCCGACCCTGCGGGGCCGAATATCGCTTGTGCCTTGACCTCATCCCGCCGGACAATGTGTGGAAGGTTTACTCCTGCACCACCGGCACCTGGACTTCGTAGAACTGCTGATCCCGTGGCACCATTGGGCTGTTGTAGCCCATGACCCGCATCGGGCCGTCGAGGGTGTAACCCTGCTCGGCGGCGAAGGCTTGGAGCTTCTCGCGGAGGCCGATGTCGACGTTGCCGGGGCGGCTGCCGCGGATGCCGAGGCTGACGACCTTTTGGGGCTCGGTGGTGATGAGCTCTTCGTTGCCGACGAGGCCGGTGGGGCTGGGGCTGTCGGTGCTGGGGTACAGAAACGCCATCGACTGCATCACCCGGCCGTCCTCGCCCATCGTCATCTCGACCGGGGCGGTCATCGGGATGTCGTTCCGCTGGATGTGGTTGAACAGCAGGAAAAACATCGCCGGCTCCGGCACGCTCTCCCGGTCGGCGACGGCCATCTTGTACGACGGGTAGGTCTTGATTTCCATCTCCCCCGGCGGCGTCGGGGCGGGGAAGCCCTCGGGCAGCTCGGCCTCGTCGCGGGGGACGAACGCCAGGTCGTCGCGGACCTCGGTCAGCTCGCCCTCGCCGCCGCCGGCGATTTGGCGGAGCTTGTCGGCGGCCTGCCAATCGTCGCCCAGCACGGCCGCGGCCTGCATCGCCCGCTCGGCCGGGTCGGCGGGCTCGGCCGCATCGAGAATCTCCACGGCCTGCTGCCGGACGGGGTCGTTCATCTTCAACTCTGCCTCATCGGCGGGCTGGGTCGTCGGGGCGGCGAGGGCGAGGAGCAGGAGCGGGGTGAGCATGATGAATCGAGATTAGGGGATGGGTTTGCGAAAGAACTCGGCCTCGACGGCTTGGTGGCGGTTGAAGCGGACGCCCAGCGCCCCTTGCCGGCCGCTCATCGGGTAGTACCACACGTCGGCCGCCGCCCGGTCGCCGGAGCCGGGGTCGAGGACCAGCTTGCCGCCGGTGGCTGCGGCCTGTGGGGCACCCAG
>CAYLSV010000101.1:0-12544 GCA_964386435.1 uncultured Tepidisphaerales bacterium | reverse complement strand
CGCGTGCGTAGCCCCGCCGCTACGCGGCGGTGGCGGTCTCAGCGATGTGGAGGTGCTGGGTAACCTTTGACATGCGGTGCAGCGAGACTGGACTGTCACCCGCTAGATGGTGGTCTGGATCACCTCACCGTCTCGTCGAACTCCCCGGCGGCGTACTTCGTTGCCAGCTCGACGTAGTGCCCGGCGAGCCACGCGAGGTACTTTTGCTCCTCGGCGTTCACCGGGCGCACGATTTTCGCCGGGACGCCGACGGCGAGCATGCCGTCGGGCACCTCCATCCGCGGCGGCACCAGCGCCCCGGCGGCGATGAGGCAACCTTTGCCGATCACCGTCTCGCCGAGCACCTTCGCCCCCATGCCGATGAGCGTGCCGTCGCCGATGGCCTTGCCGTGGACGATGGCAGAGTGGCCGATGGTGACGCGATCGCCAATGTGGTTCGGCACGCCGCTGTCGCAATGCACGACGGCATTGTCCTGCACGTTCGTGCCCCGGCCGATCGTGATTGGCGCAACATCACCCCGCACCACCGCTCCGAACCAAACCGACGCCCTGGCCGCGAGCGTTACATCGCCGACAACGGTGGCGTTATGAGCGAGCAAGACATCTGAACGGCGGCGAAACAAGGGCATAAAGCACCGTAGCTCTTGTCCGGGTAGCTGCGACCACACTTGGTCGCAGCCCGGTCGGTCGCGCGGCCCGGACTGCGACCAGGTGCGGTCGCAGCTACCCACAACTCTCAACCTTGCACCTACGCCGCGGCCCGTTGCTTGCCGATCGGGCCGGATTCGTCGATCTCGTTCTCGAAGTGGGCGACGGCGGTGGCGCCGACGGTGTCGGACCAGATGTTGGTGGTCGTGCGGGCCATGTCCAGAACGCGGTCGACGCTCCACAGCAGGGCCGTCAGCTCCAGCGGCAGGCCGACGGCTTGGAAGATCACGACCATCATCACGAGGCCGGCCGAGGGGATGCCGGCCGCGCCGATGCTGACGGCCAGGGCGAGGAGGACAATGGTGAACTGGTCGGCGATCGTCAGATCGAACCCGGCGACGGCGGCGTACGCTTGGGCGACGAAGATGGTGGCGACGACCTCGTAGAGCGCCGTGCCGTCCATGTTGATCGTCGCCCCCAGCGGCAGGACGAAGCTGCCGACCTTGTTGTTGACGCCCACGCCGTCCTCGAGCCGCTCGAGCGTGAGCGGCAGCGTGCCGCTGGAGCTGGCGGTGCTGAAGCCGGTGAGCAGCGCCGGGCTCATCGGGCCGAGCATGCGGTAGGCACTGCGGCCGGTGAGCACCTTGAGCAGCAGCGGCAGCGTGAGGAAAAAGTGGATCGCCAATGCCACGGCCACCGCGACGATGTACCAGATGAGATCCAGAAACACCTCCGGTCCGCTGATCGCCACGAGCCGGGCGATGAGGGCGAAGATGCCGATCGGGGCGAGGGCGAGGATGAAGACGGTGATCTTCATGACCGCCTCGAACAGCGCCGTGATGATGTCGCTGAGCACCGTCCGCTGCGCCGGCACGAGGAACAGGATCGCCACGCCCAACGCGATGGCGGCGACGATGACGCCGAACAGGTTGCCCTCGGCGGCGTCGGCGATCGGGTTGTTGGGCAGCATGTCCAGCAACACGCCCCACACCGAGTCGGGCACATCATCCATCGCCGGCTGCCCGGACTTCTCGTCCGCCGCCGCCGCGACGGCCGCGATCAAACCCTCGCCCGGATTCACGCCCGGCCGCAGCACGTTGACCACGACGAGCCCGGTGAGCAACGCGAGGATTGAAGTCGTCACGTACCACAGCAGCGTCTTGCCGCCCATCTTGCTTAAGCGGCCGGGGTCGCCCAGGCCGATGACGCCGCTGGCGAGCGATAGGAACACCAGCGGCACGACGATCGCCCGCAGCAGCTTCAGGAAGCCGTCGGCCAGCAAGCCGATCAGGCCGCCGTACCGATTGCCCTCGAACTCCGCCTCGGCGGCGTCGCGGATCGCCTTCGACTGCGCCTGTTGCTGGCCGATGGTGTAGTCGTCCGGGTCGACATCCGGGTACGCCTCGGCCAGCACCTGCGACTCGGCGGCGGCCGAGATCGACTCGTACGCCGTGGCGTTGAGCGCGACGCCGACGATCACGCCCAGCACGATGCTGCCGAGGATCAACGCCCACAGCGGGAAGCCCAGCACCTTGCTCGCGTCGCTCATGCGCCGCAGGCTAACGGATGGGCCGCGGGTTCACCAATTGTCGAGCGCGTTGTCCGGACTGCGGCTCGTTGAGCCGCAGCTACCTCACGTCGTCGCGGGTTCAACGGGGTTTCGCAGATCGAGCGTGCCGCCGACTCTACCGAACACGAACCACAGCACCGCCCCCAGGACGACCAGCAGCAACCCAACAATCATGCTGAAGCTGAAGTTGCCCGCCACCGCCGGCTCCGCCCGCAGGGTCTCCAGCAAGAACCGCGATGACCCGGCCAGCATCAGCATCCACGCGAACCCCCGCCCGGCCACGTGCGGCACGAAGAAGTAGACGGCCAACATCGCCGTGAGCAGGAACGCGTTGATCGAGCTGTAGATCTGGGCCGGGTGGACGTGCCGCGAGCGTGCCGCCTCGGCCGCCGGGGCCATCACCGGGTCGCGCTCGGCACTTGCCGGCGGCACCAGTCGGCCGTCGCGCACCAACTGCGGCGGCGGCGTCACCAACGGCGGCTCGGCCTCGACGTGGGCGACGTAGGCCGGCGAGCCGTACGGAAACTGCACCGCCCACGGCACCGCGTCCGGGCTGCACACCCCGCCGTAGCAGCAGCCGTGCAGCAGGCACCCGATCCGCCCGAACGCCAACCCCACGACGATCGCTGGCGCCGCCGCGTCCATCGTCGGCCGCACCGGGATCTTCGACCAGACGGCGTACGCGAACACGCACAGCCCCGCCAGGATCAGCCCGCCGTAAAAGGTCAGCCCGCCGCTGGTGATGTTGATGGCGGCGAAAAAGTTCCCCGAAAAACTCCGCTTCGGGTCGGTGTAAATCGACCAGTTCTCCAGCACGTGCGACAGCCGTGACCCGACGACGCCGGCGACGATGGCGATGAGCAGCGCGTTCTGGAACCACTCCGCCTTCACCCCCACCCGCGGCCCCAGCCGCTTGGCGATCTCGAGCGCGGCGAAGAAGCCGATCACCAGCATCAGCCCGTAGCCGTGGATCGGGATCGACCAGTCGGTGCCGGGAATCGGGATGCGCAGCAGCGTGTCGAGCATGGGCGGAGCAGTCTACCACGCGGCGAGCGCGACGTTGTCGATCAGCCGCGTCCGGCCGACGCGGGCGGCGACGAGCAGGACGGTGTGTTCATCGGCCGCCTGCACGTCCCGCAGGGTTCGGCCGTCCACCGCGGCGACGTAGTCGATGCTCACCGGCACCCGGCCCAGATCGCCCGGGTCGAGCAGCATGTTTCGCACCGTGCTGATTAGGCGATTGGTCTGCGTGACGCCGCCCGCGTGCTGCCGCCGCGCCTCGGTGAGGCCGTTCGGGATCGCCAGCGCACGCCGCCGCTCGTCGGGCGAGAGGTAGACGTTGCGGCTGGACAGCGCCAGCCCGTCTGCCTCCCGCACCGTCGGGCAACCGACGATCTCCACCCCCAGATCCAGCCCCGTCGCCAGCGCCTCGATCACGCGGAACTGCTGGTAATCCTTCAGCCCGAAGAACGCCAGGTCGGGCCGCACCAGGTTGAGCAGCTTCGTCACGATCAGGCAAACCCCCCGAAAATGCCCCGGCCGATGCCGCCCCTCCAACACACCCGTCAGCCCCGGCACATCGACCATCACCTCCGCCCGATTTGCCGGGTAGAGCTCCTCCACTTTCGGCACGAACACCACATCGACCCCCGCCGCCTCGCACTTGGCCAGATCCGCCTCGATTGGCCGCGGGTACCTTGCCAGATCCTCCCCCGACCCGAACTGCGTCGGATTGACGAAAACGCTCGCCAATACATGATCCGCCCGCCCTCGCGCCGCCTCCAGCAGTGCCACGTGCCCGGCATGCAACGCCCCCATCGTCGGCACGAACCCGACGACGCCGCCCACCTCCCGCCGTGCCTCGCGTAACGCTTCTGCCGTCTCGACGATCTTCATCCGCCGAGCCTAGGTGGCCGCCTCACCACATCGGCGACTCGCGGATCGGCGAGGATGTCACCGTTAGCGCCTCGGGCAAGACAATGCGGTCGAAGAAGACGTAGCTGCGTTGGCGGGCCGCATCAATCGCCCCCTGCAGCGTTTGCCCCTCTTCACGGCGGATGTTGAATGGCGTGAGGAAGTCGCCGGCGCGTTGGTAGAGAATCTCGCCGTCGAAGCCGCGAATTTCGTAACGGTGTTTCAACCGCCGGATGGTGGCCGTGCCGACGCTGTTCTTGCGGAAGCCAAAGCCCTCTTCGTACTCCTGCTGGACGGTTTCGCCCTTCTCACTGATCACGCGAACTTCGACCTCGGCCCCCGCGTCGACGGTAATGCCACGCGCGGCAAGTTGCTCGGTGAGCCGCTTCTCCACCGCCGCCCGTTGGCCGCCGGGCAGACCTTTGACGCTCAGCTTGACGCTCGACCCTTCGTCGAGCACCTGCCGCGTGGTGACCGTGCGCGCCGCGAGCAAGGCGTCGGGGTGCGGCGGCCGAAGGCTGGTAATCTTGTACGGCCCGTTGCCGCGACCCTCGTCGAAGCGCAGCAGCGTGTCGCCCACCCAAAGCAGGCGATCGGTCATGTTCAATTTGTACTGCCACACCGTGCCGCCGGTCGTCGGATCGATCAGGTTCGTGCCGTTGAGCAGCAGGTCGCGATGGATGAACCGCAGGTTGACCGCCAGACGGGGCAGCAACACGTTCAGCGTCCGCTGGCCGGTGGTCAGGTCCCACACCATCAGCCGGTGGTCTTGTGTCGACGCCGCCAACTTCGTCCCGTCAACGTTGAACGTGAGGGACCGGGCCTTCTCCACCGTGCCATCGAGCGTGGCAAGCGGCAGGCCGTCGAGGTCGATGAGGTGGATCCGCGACCCGACCACCACGGCCAGAACCTGTTCGTCGGGGCGGACCCCGACCCTGCCCTGCTCCAGCGTCATCTGCCAGCCGCCGTCAAGGTCGGCCGAGTTGAACATCTGCAGCCGATTGTTCTCGCCGCGGACCATGACGCGGTCGCGCTCGCCGATGAAGGAGGCGCTGCTGATCTCGCCGTCGCCGAACGGCCGGACCGCCTTCACCGGCTCCACGCCGGCGTCAACGATATCAAACATCTGCAGGCGGCTCTTCTCCTGAACGCTCGAGCCCACGCTACGCGCCAGCAGCTTTTGCCGGTCGCCGCTCACGTCCGCCATCCGGTAGCTTTTGGGGATCTTGATGGTTGTCACCGACTGGTCGTCAAGCGTGACGATGTCGACGGCCACCGACTCGGTCTGAATGAACCCAATGAGCCGCGAAACGGCCAAGGCCGGGTTGTCGCCGGACAGGTACCGGACGGTGCCGAATTTATCGAGTTCCCCGGGAAGTTTGAGCGATAGCTTGTCGATCGTCGGCACCGAATCGCTGGGCTTGTAACGGAACGGCGTCTCCCGCGGCAGCGTCCGCTGGGTCATCTTGACAAGGACCGCCGACGCACGCACCGGTTCCATGTCCTGCATTGCCCGCTGGGCCTTGATGAGGCCCTGTTCGATGCTGTCGCGGAAAAGCCTTTCGTCGAGCTGGTTGGCCTTCACGGGCGGCTCGTGCGTCTCGCCGGGCATGCGCACCTGCTCGCGGCGGACCCATGTCCAGAACGACGTGTTGTGCTGCCACTTCTCCGGGGAAATCAGCACCAGGCCGCCGGCCAGTTGTTGAACCACGCCGTCCTCCCAATCACGGCCGTCATGGACCCGCACCGCCTGGCCCAGCTCCGGGTCCGGCATGTCGACGGCCGCGACCGGCGGCGGTGCATCATCGGCGGCGGCGACGGGATCATCGGCAATGCCCGGATCATCGGCGGCCGCTATTGCGTCGTCACCCGCCGAAAGGCCGCGGGTCAACTCCGGCGGCTGCTCGGCGAGGCGTTCGCGCAATTCCTCAAGGGCCTCGGCCAGCGCCTCGTCCTGGCTGCTGAACACCAACCGCTCGTTGATCTGATAGCGAAACGCCGGCCCGTCGTGCGTCTCGCCGGGGGCACGCAACTGATCGCGGGCGACCCACTGCCAATGGTCCTGCCCCTCGAACGGGCCGGTGTGGACAAGCACCAAGCTGCCGCTGACCCGCTTGACAATGGCCTCGTCCCGCCAGCGGTTGCTGCCCCGCACCATTGAGACCTTCTGGCCCGGGCGCAGCGGCTTGAACACCGGCCGGGCCGCCGGCTTCTTCGGCTCAACCGGCTCGGCGGCGGCCTCGGGCGTGGGTGCCTCCGCGTCACCAGCAAGCGCGGATGCGGGCAACTCAACCGGCTTGAACAGCGGCTTGGCCGCCTCGTCGTCGGAGGCCAGCCGCACCGCCAGCTTGTGCTGAGCGGCGGCCAGTGCCTTCTCGATGCTGCGGGTGCTCAGCGTTTCGCGGATGCGATACCGCAGGCCGGGCCCCGCGTGCGTCTCGCCCTTGGCCCGCACCTGGTCGCGGGCCACCCACACCCAATACACCTGCTTCTCAAAATACGCGTTCTGCACGAGCACCAGGTTGCCCCGCACCTGCTTGACAACGCCATCGTTCCACGAGCCGACCTCCACGTACGTCACCTCCTGGCCCGGCGACAGCTTCGCCAGCGACCCGGCCACGGCGACGCCCGGAAGAATCAGCACAAGGCAACACACCCACAAGCGCGACAAGGTCATCGCCGACAATTGAACCAAGCGGCCCGGCCGACGTCAACCAAGTTCACGATGAACCCGGCGGCCGGCGTGAGCGGCATCACACGGGCTTCAGAACGTCAGGGTCGCCAACCGACGGCAGGCTTCCTCGACGTTGGCTCGGCTGTTGAACGCGCTCAAACGGATGAAGCCCTCGCCGGCGGCGCCGAAGCCGCGGCCGGGCGTGCAGACAAGGTGGGCCTCGCTCAGCAACTTGTCGAAGGCGGCCCAGCTGTCGAGGCAGCCGGGGGTGGCGACCCAGACGTACGGGGCATCGACGCCGCCGTGAACCTCGGCCCCCTGCCGGGTGAGGGCGTCGCGGAGGAGCCTGGCGTTGTCGAGGTAGCCTCGAACGAGGCCGGCCACTTGTTGTTGGCCCTCGGGTGTGTACAAGGCCGCGCAACCTTTTTGCACGATGTAGCTGATGCCGTTGAACTTCGTGCTGTGGCGGCGGTGCCACAGGTCGTGCAGTGGCACCTTGTCGCCGGTGGCGGCGGTGCCGGTGAGTGATTTGGGCACAACCATCCAGCCGGCGCGGACGCCGGTGAAGCCGGCGGTTTTGCTGTAGCTGCGCATCTCGATTGCGACGTCGCGGGCGCCCTCGATCTCGTAAATGGTCCGCGGAATGCCGGGCGTGGTGACGTAAGCCTCGTAGGCGGCGTCGAACAGCAACAGCGCGTCATGCTCGCGGCACCAATCGACCCACTGCGTCAGCACTTCGCGACTCGCCACCGCGCCGGTCGGGTTGTTCGGGTAACAGAGGTAAACGGCGTCCACCGGCTCGTCGGGCAGCGGCGGGGTGAAGTCGTTGGCGGGCGTCATCGGCAGGTAGGTGATGCCGGCGTACTTGCCGCCCTCCTCGGCCGCGCCGGTGTTGCCGGCCATCACGTTCGTGTCGACGTAGACCGGGTAGACCGGGTCGCCCACGGCCACGCGGATCGGGCTGTGCAGGATGTCGAGCAGGTTGGCCGCGTCGCACTTGCTGCCGTCGGAGACGAAGATCTCGTCGGCCGCCACATCCGCCCCGCGGGCGACGTACTCGTGTTCGGCGATGGCCTCGCGCAAAAACGCGTAGCCCGGCGACGGGCCGTAGCCCTTGAAGGTCGCGGTGTCGCCCTGCTCGTCGAGGGCCTCGTGCATCGCCGCCACGGCCGCCGGCGGCAGGGGTTCGGTGACGTCGCCGATGCCCATTTTCAGCAACTCAGCGTCGGGGTGGGCCTCGGCAAACGCGGCGACCCGCCGGGCGATCTCGGGGAACAGGTACCCGCCGGCGAGCTTGAGGAAGTGGTCGTTGATCCGCGGCATCGTGCGGATCGTAGCGTGGCGTTCAGTTACCGAATGAGGTCGGCCAGCACCGCCCGCACCGTGGCACGTTTCTCCGTGAACTCCGCCGTCGCCGCGATGTGACAACGCCTCGGGTGGTCGGCCCACAACATGGCCAGCAGGCGGCCGTTGGTCAGGGCGGCCTCGGCGTCCTCGAAGCGGACCTCGTTGCTCGCAGGCCCGTCATACGCCCCGACGGCGGCGGCCGATTCGAGCAGGATCACGGCGTCGTACCGAACGAGCTCGGCGGCGTGCGTCGTCTCCAGATCCTGCCAGTACGCGTCGGCGCCGTCGGGCCAATAGGCGGCACCGTCGACGGTGCCGCGGTCGAGCAGGACGACCTCGCCTGTCGCCGCAGCTTCGGATTCGACTTGGTGACGATAAATCGCCCGCTGCACTTCCCGGCGGCCGGCGTCGTCGAGCTGGTCCCAGCGTTTGCCCAGCTCGGAGTAAACGTGCGTGGCCGCCTCGGCAACCGCCACGATGCCCGGTTGCTCGGCGGCGAGTTGCCGCACAAGCGTCGTCTTCCCGCTGCCGGGGGCACCTGTCAGGACGATGCGCATGGCATCACTCTACCGTCTCGCGCCAATCCGCCGGCACCGGCGGCAACTCGAACGTCGCCGCCGGCACGTCGCCGTCGGCCTCGATGTCAACGAAGGTCGTCACCCGCTCGTTGGTCTGCTGCGCGTCGAGCGTGATAATCTGCCGCGGCAGACCGTCGGCCAGATTCACCCACAAAATCACATCGGTGAACTCCTCGGCCATCTCCGAGCCGGGCTTCGGGATGAGGCGGACGCCGCTGACCTCGCCGACGTCCTGCGGGGCGTCGGTGGTGGGCATCGGCTCGACGTCGAACGCCCGCCGCACCTCGGCCGCCGGCTGGCCGATGGGCAGCGGGAACGGCCCTTCGCCCAGCGCGAACAAATCGACCTCACCCTGCTCGGCGATCCGCCGCGTCATCGCCCGCTTGTTCGCCGCATCCCGCTCGTGCAGCACGCCGCCCACCAGCACGAACTCCTGCGGCTCGGCGAACCGCTTGTTGTTGCTGATCCGCTCGTCGAACCGCACCCGCAGCTTCGGCTCGCCCTGCAACTCGGCCAGCCACACCCGGCCGGTCCGGGTCGTCTCGTCGCCCAGCTCGGCATCGATGTCCGTGACCGTCACGTCGGCGGCGAACGTTCGCAAATCGCCGCGCGACGCCAGCGCCCCCAGCACCTCGTCGCCCGGCAGCGGTTCGGCGGCAAGACCGAGGAACGTCATCAGCAGGATCAAAATCGTCATCACGACTCCAGACACCCGTCGGCCGCGTTGGCGAGTAACGCCTGAACCGCCGGCAAATCGTGGGCAACGGCGTCGGGTGCCGGCTCGAAATCCCGCTCCCGCCCCAGCGACACCCACACCGTTCGGCAACCGGCCGCGTGGCCGGCCTGCACGTCGTACTCGCCGTCGCCAACCATCCAACAATTTTCTGCCGCCACGCCCAGCTTCTCGGCGGCGTGGTGCAGCGGGGCCGGGTCGGGCTTGTGCGGGGCACAATCCCGCGTCACCACCACCGGCACCCGCAGCTTGTGCCGGGCGAGCGTCGCCGCCGTCGCCGGTTTGCTGTTGCGGGTCACAATCGCGTGCGGCAGCCGCCGACCCCGCAACCACGCCAGCAGGGCCACCGCCCCATCCGCCACCCGCCCGCCCTCGGCCCCGGCCATCTCGTGGCGGTGCAAAGCTTCTTCGGCCGCCCGCCGCCGATCGCCGGCGAGGGTCGCCAGCGTCTCGAGGATCGGCCCGTCGATTTGCATGTCGCGTTTGATCGCGTCGAAGTCGAGGATCGGCCGCGTGAGCGTGCCGTCCATGTCGAGCAACACCCCGGCTGGCCAATCCTGTCTCGCCATGCGACCACGGTAGCACGGTTGGCGTACGGTGAGCAGATGCCGATCGCCCTGCTCCTCGTTGCCCTTCTCTTTGCCTCGCCGGCCACGCGGCCGGGGGATCGCAGCCGCTTCACCGACTTCGACGACGCGGCGGCGAACGGGCGGTGGCGGATGGTCAACGACAACGTCATGGGCGGCCGATCGCTGGGCGACGTGAGCTTCGACGGCGGCGTCATGACCTTCGCCGGCTCGATCAACACCAACGGCGGCGGCTTCAGCTCCACCCGCCTGCGGCTGCAACCCGGCGAACTCGCCGGCGTCGACACGATCCTGCTCCGCGTCAAAACCGACGGCCGCCCCTACCGGCTGCTGGTGGAGGACGACCGCCAGACCCGCCGCCGCATCTCCCACCGCGGCGACTTCGCCGCCCCGGCCAGCGACGACTGGCAGCTCGTCGAGATCGACCTCAACAACCTCACCCCCACCTGGCGCGGCAACCGCATGCGGGCCGATCCGCTACACGTCGACCGCGCGATCACGCTGGGCATCACGCTGGTCGACGACGCCGACGGCCCGTTCGAGTTGCAGGTCGACTGGCTCGACCTCATCCGGCCGTAAGGTCGGCGGGCCGCAGGATGTAGCCGTCGCCGTTGGCGACGACTTCGCGGTAGTAGCAGGTGGGCCGGCTCGTGCCGTCCGGCTCTTTGGTGTGGCAGACGCCGCCTTGGCGGGGGCGGACGCGGTAGAGCAGGCTGTTTTGCTCGCAGTTGATGCGGACGTCGACCAGGTCGAGCACGTCGCCGCTGGTGGCACCTTTGTGCCAGATCTTCCCGCGGCTGGTGCTCCAGAGCACGGCCTGCCGGGTGCGGAACGTTTCGGCCACGGCCAGCTCGTTGGCGTAGCCGATGAACAAGAGCGTGCCGTCGTCGGCGTGCTGCAGGGCCACGGGCACCACGTCGTAGCCGCCGTCGACGACCTTGCGGAGCTTGGCGAAGTCGAGCTGAAACGCGGCAGACTCTTCGAGGTCGGCGGACATGCTCCCAGCTTACGCGGGTTGCTCCGGCACGCCCGCGAACAGCTCGGCCACCGTGACTGCGAAGCCGGGCACCACGTCCTCGCCGTCAAGCGTGCCGTTCGCCGGCACCTCGGTCGCCGGACCAACGTCGCCGCGATGGACGGCCACAGTTCGCGTCCGCGGGTCGATAACCCAGGCGAGCCGGGTGCCGCCGGCGAAGAACTCTTTCAGCTTCCGCTCGATCTCGCGGCGGGTGTTGCTCGGGCTGAGCACCTCGACCACCAAGTCCGGCGACAACCGCGGGGCCGCCTCGTACTCGGTCGGTGCTCGGCCGCGGGCCGCGAAGGTGACGTCTGGCACGCGAATGTTCCCGGAGTCGGGCCGCATGAGCCCGTCCGGCCCGTTGACGACGCCGAGGTTGTGTTCCAGCACAAACGGGCCGAGCCGCATTACCAGCAACATCGCGATCACGCCTTCCCAGTAGCCCATGTGCTTCTCCACCAACGTGCCGTTGATCAATTCTGCCGTGCGGATGCGCTCGCTGTACTCGACGCAGTCGGCCTCTGTGGCGGAGCCGGGCCAAGGGTTGAAGACGATCCGCTCCATCGGGATGCCGCCCAGGGCGTCGTGGAACTCGCGCATGTTCGCGTACCGCCCCGCCGGCTTCTGGGCGGGCGGCGTCGCGGCCGGCATCGGGGCGGTGGCGGGCATCGTGGGAGTTTATGCCGTAACCTGCCCGCGTGGGCTTCTCGACGCTGATCGTCGCGCTGTGCCTCACGCCGTGGGCACAGGGCCGACCGCCGGAGTATCCGCGGCCGGGGAATCTCGTCCGCGTGCTGACCGATCTGGAGGACCGGACCGTGCGAGACTGGTCGCCGCAGGTCCGACCGCCGTTCATCGCGTGGAGCGAGCAGCCGCTGCACGAGCGGGATTGGGCTGTCATCGACCGGGCGTTGATCGTCTCGAACGACCTCCTGCCCGGCCCGCCGTTGCCGTTCGCGACGTTGTGGTTCGCCGAGGATTTGGACCACCAACGCCGGATGCTCGACGAGGCTTCCGATCACCGCAACAACTAGGTCGAAGAGCGGCGCGGCCCCGCGGGCTGCACATCCCCTCGAAGCGGCTTGTCGTCATGCTCCGCATGGAATGGCCCGGCCTGCCCGACGACCCAGACGACCCGCCGCCGGGCCGCATCCAGACGCACGCGACGCTGGCCCACGAGGCCGCCCACCTCCACTTCCGCGAGGCCATCGGCCTGAAAACTTATTGGGCGATCAACCAGCAGATCCGTTCGTTCAACGAAGATATCGCCGAGGCCGTGGAGGTGGCCACGTTGCCGGACGACGTCCGCAAACGACGGCTGAAGAACCTCGCCCGCCACGTCGTCGACCGCCTCAACACCGTGCCGGACGATGCGGCGCTGTGGCAGGAGATGGCCGACGACGTGGAGGACCTTGACTACCGCCTGGCCGTCGCCCACGTCTTGGCGGCCGGTGACCTGCGGCCGGCCGCCTTTG
>CAYLSV010000100.1:5595-12550 GCA_964386435.1 uncultured Tepidisphaerales bacterium | reverse complement strand
CCCGCCGCGCCGCAGCAGCGCGAGCGTCGTCGCCGCGCATCGGCCCGGCGCGTCAAGCCGCACCACGTCGCCCGGCCGCACGAGGTCGGCGAGGTTCGCCCGCCGCCCGATCACGTCGAGCCACGCCACGTGCCGGGCCGGCGGCAGACGCAGCTTGGCGAGCGCCGCGTCGACCGCCTGCGCCCGTTTCTCCCCAGGAATCGTCAGGTTCAGCAACACCGGCGGCTCACTCCGAGACGGCGATGAAGCGACGGGCCTCGCCGCCCCAGTCATACGGCTCCTGCTGATCCTCCGCCGACACGCTGGGCACCGCCGCCTTGAGCTTCTCGACCATTTCGTCGCCCACGAAGTGGTGATCGAGCGTCAGCGACTCCAGGTGTGACAGGTCGCCTGCCAAAAGCGCCCGCGCCCCGTCGTCGGTCAGCGAGCCCATGCCGATGTCGAGGTGCTTGATCTGTTTGAGGATCGGCGAGGCGGCGAGCATGCCGACGATCTCGTCCTGATTCTCGGCGTTCTTCAGGCCGAGCCTGGTGAGCCTCGGGAACAACCCCGGCGCGATGACTGCCGAGACGTCCTCCGGCGAGGCCCCGCCGCCGTAGTTCTCCTCGCCGAGCCAAAGCTCCAAATCCTCCAACGCCGGCAGCGTCGCGTTGGCGATTTCGTGCAGCACGTCCACCGGCATGCCGCCGGTCTGGATGTGCAGCGACTTCAGGTGCGCGTGCTCCGGCTTGCCCAAACTCAGCCCGTTGCCGCCGCGGATGATAAGCGTTTGCAACTCTGGGAACGCGTTGAACAGCGGCGAGACGTCGCTCTGCTCGATCCACGACATTTCGTTCTCCTCCATGGCGATGTCGCCGAGGAATAGGTGCCGCAGCTTCGGCAGCCGCTTGTGCGCCGCGGCCAACGCCTGCACCACGTCGGCCGAGTCCATGCCCGAGTCGTCACCGTGCCACGCGCCGATGACCAGCGTCGTGACGTGCTGCGTCTCGTCACGGGTGACGAAATCGGCCAGCAGATCGAGGAACGTCGGGTCGGCCTCCCAATCCGTCCGCAGTCGATGCGCCACGGCCGCCGGATCACCCAGCGCCTTGCCGACGGCGTGGTCCTCGATTTTCAGGCCCTGCCACGTCGTGAGGTTCTCGTGGTTGTTGTTCATGCCGCCATTGTCGTGAAGCGGGCCACGCTTCGCAAGCTTGATCGACCCGCGGTGGTGAGTTGACTCACACGTTGGGCTGGCTTCGCCTTCGCCACGCAAAAAGCTTCGGTGACGCCGACCTTGAAGTGCGGCTGCCTTCGGGCTTGACGCGGGTCGGTCGGGCGGGCGTGCTACGCTGTCGACATGGGCCTGCTGAACCCTTGGTTTCTGCTTGCGGGGGCGTTGCTCGTCGCGGTGCCGATCGCGATCCATTTGCTCAACCGGCGGCGGTTCACCACCGTCTCGTGGGCGGCAATGGACTTTCTGCTCAAGGCGATGAAGCGGAACCGGCGGCGGCTGAAGTTCGAGTCGTGGCTGCTGTTGGCGGCGCGGTGTGCGGTGTTGCTGCTGCTCGGGCTGGCGTTGGCGCGGCCGATGGGGTGTGGCGGCGGGGCGCTGGCGACGCTGGCCGGGCGGCCGGCGGGGCTGCATGTGTTGGTCATCGACAACAGCGGGTCGATGAGCTACCAACGCGAGGACGAGGCGGCGACGCATCTGGCGCGGGCGAAGCAGATCGCCGGCGGCTTGTTGACGAACCTCTCGGCCGGCGGCGAGCGGGCGATGGTGCTGACCGCCAGCACGCCGGCGGCGGCGGTGTTTGACGCGGCGACTTACGACCTCGACGCGGCGGCGAGCGCGATCGACGCGCTGCCCGAAACGGCCGCGGGCACCGACCTCGCCGGGGCGCTCGAGCAGGCGGCCGATTACGCCGAGGCCGCGGCGACCGACCCGAACCGCGTGCTGCACGTCTTGACCGACGCGACGATGCCGGCGTTCGCCGACGCTGAGCGGTTGGCGGCGGTGGGGCCGCGGTTGGCGGCGGTGTACGACGACATCATGGTGCACGACGTCTCGGCGGCGGGGCAGTGGAACCGGGCCGTGATCGGCCTCGAGCCGCGGGGCGGGCTGGTGCGGCGGGGGTTCGACAACGTGATGGTCGGCACCATCCGCGGTTACGGCCAACCGGCGGGCGGGGCGATTGATGTCGAGGCCCGGTTCGAGGTCGACGGCCGGCCGGCCGACGGGGCGATCAAGACGGTGCGGCCCGACGCGCAGACGCCGCCGGTGCTGGCGACGCCCGAGTTCCCCGGCGGCGGCCGGCACACGGTGGGGCTGGCGCTTGGCGCGGCCGACAGTTTGCCGTTCGACGATGCCCGGCAGGCGGTGATCGATGTCGCGGCGAACCTGCCGGTGCTGATCGTCGACGGCCGGCGGGGCATGGGGCCGCTGACCGGCAGCGGGGAGTTTTTGGAGATTGCCCTCGCGCCGCCGACGAGCGACGACACGCCGGGCGAGGTGACGCGGAGCTACGTGCGGGCCGAGCGGATCAGCGATTTGGAGCTGGGCAACAAGGTGCTGGGCGACTACGCGGCTGTGTTCCTGGCGGGCGTGGGCAACTTGAACGCGTCGGCCGGCGAGGCGCTGGCGAAGTACGTCGAGGCCGGCGGGGCCCTGGTGCTGATGATGGGCGACGCGGTGACGAGCGACAACTACAACGCCGTGCTCGGCGAGCGCGGGCTGCTGCCGGGGCCGCTGGTGCAAACGGTGCGGGCGGCCACGGCCGGCGAAGGGGCACGCTTCGACTTCGACGCCACGGGCAACTTGCACCCGTACCTGGCGGCGTTCCGCGACGTGCCCAACAGCGGTTTGGAGAACGCCGTCGCCGATCAGTACTGGCGGATCGCCCCGAACCCCGAGCGGAACGCCGAGGTGATTTTGCAGTTCACCGCCGGCGAGGACGAGGCGGCCGACCCGGCGATTCTGCTGCACCGCTTGGGCGGGGGCCGGGTGCTGACGGTGGCGACGGCGGCCGACCCGGAGATGCAGTGGTCGGACCTTTCGAGCAAGCCGGTGTTTGTGAGTTTGATCCACGAACTCCTGAGCAACCTGACCGGCGGCGGCGACGCGTGGCTGAACCTGACGGTGGGCGAGCCGCTGGTGGTGCCGGCGACGTCGGCGACGGCGGGCTCGGCGATGCTGTTCGACCCACAGAACCGCTCGACGCCGCTGATCCGCGACGCCACCGGCCGGCTGACGAGCGATCCGCTGACCACGCCCGGCCTGTGGCGGTTGCAGAGCGGCGGGGCGAGCTACGACTTGGCTGTCAACCCGCCGGCCGGGGAGAGCGACGTCCGCCGCCTCGACCGCGCGGCCGTGGAGTCGGCTCTGGGCGACATCGACCTCATTTGGCTCGACGCCGCCGCCGCCGACACGACGGCGACCCTCGCCGCCGACCGCAACGACTTCGGCTGGGCGATCCTCTTGGCGGTTCTCGCCCTCGCCGGCGCCGAATGCTTCATGGCCACCCACTTCGGCCGCAGCCGGGCGTGAGGCGGGGAGATTCCGTAGGATGGAGGCGCGATGACCACGACTTCCGACCAACAGCCGAAGCTCAAGGAGTGCCGCATCCGCCTCGTGGGGGGCGAAGTGGAGTGGATCGATCCGCCGCCGGAGGGCGATCGGGAGGCGGTGGTGCAGTACGCTGAGGAGCTGGCGAAAACTGAGGAATCCGGCGACGAGCCGGCCGGCATCCCCGACCCGCCGCCCTACGCCCACCTCATCGGCAAGGGTAAACTGCCCGAGCTGTCGCCGGAGGAGCAGGAGCAGGCCCGCCAGGACTTCGCCGAGTTCCTGCGGGTGCTGAAGGAGTCGAAGGTATTCGATCACATCGAGGACCCCGTGGCTTGGCAGCGGGAGATTCGGCGGGAACGCTATCACGCCGATGACGAAATCGAGGACGCTCGGCGACATGCCGCCGAGCTCCGCGCCGCGCGGGAACGGGCTGAGCAGGAGGCGAAGCTGTGAGTCGACCCGAGTTGGCCGTCGATACGAACGCCATAATCTACGCCGCCCGTGGTGAAGAGCCGATCCAATCACGGCTGATTGCCGCGCCCTCGGTGGTCGTCTCGCAGATGGTCCGTGTGGAGGTTCTCGGCTACGCCGACGTCAGCCGCGAGGAGCGGGAAGCGCTAGAGCGACTGACACAGAGGCGGCCAGCGATGCCTGTCGATGCCGATGTCGCCGACCTCGCCATCCAGATTCGGCGAATGCTGAAGCGTCGCATCGACATGGCAGACCTCTGCATCGCCGCAACCGCGCTCTACTTCGACGTGCCGCTGGTCACGCACAACCGCAAGGACTTCAAGAACATCCCCGGCCTCACCCTCATCGACCCGCTCGACCCCGACGACCCGAACTGGCCCGCTTGAGGCTCAAGGCTTTCCGCTCTCATGAACCGCCTGCTCGAAATCCTGCTCGGCCTCGACGCCAATTTCCTGGCCCGCGACGGGGCGTTCGCCCTCGACTTCAATCCGGCCTGGCCCGGCGGCGACGTGGTCGGGGCGGCGGTCTGGAACGTCCTGCTTGCCGCCGCGGCCGTGGCACTGGTCATCTGGGCTTATCGGCGGGACGGGCGGTCGCGGGCGGTGAAGCTCTCGCTCGGCGGGTTGCGGCTGGGTCTGCTGCTGCTGTTGGTGACGCTGCTCAACCGGCCGGTGCTGACGCTGACGCAGGTCCGCGAGGAGCCGAGCGTGGTGGCCGTCCTCGTCGACGACTCGATCTCCATGCGGCTCCGCGACGTCGGCGATCCCGGCGACCCCGACCGCCCGACGCGGCTGGCGGCGGCGCTGAATGCGCTCGATTCTGGGGAGAATCCGCTGCTCGCCGAACTGCGCCAGACGCACGAGCTGCGGCTTTACCGCTTCAACCGCGACGCCGCGGCCGTGGGCAGTTTGGCCGATCTTGCCGCCGAGGGGCCGACCGGCGGGGCGACGCAGGTGGCGTCGTCGGTGCGGTCGGCGCTAAGCGAGCTACGCGGGCAGAACGTCGCCGGGGCGGTGGTGCTCACGGACGGCCGCGACACGCCGACGAGCGCGCCGCCGGAGGTGATTGAGGCGCTGCGCGACAATGGCGTGCCGGTGCTGCCCGTGCCGGTCGGGGCCGCCGAGCCGCCGCCGAACCTTGACGTCCAATCCGTCGCCGCCCAGGAAACGGCCTTCGCCGGCGACATCCTGAACGTCGCCGTCACCCTGCGTGCCGACAACCTGCCCACCGGCGAACCCGCCCGCCTCCGCCTCATCGACCGGGCCACCGGCGAGACGATCGTCGGCGCCGACGGCCAGCCGGTCGAGACCGACGTCGACGTCGAGCCCGGCCAGCCGATCGAGGCCGAGCTGCAGCTCCGCACCGACGAGCCGGGCACGCTCGACCTGATCGTCGAGGCCGTCCCCGTCCGCGGCGAGCTGACCGAGGACGACAACCGCCGCCCGCTGCAGGTCACGGTGCTCGAGGCGAGCATCGCCGTCCTCTACGTCGACGGCCCGCCGCGGTGGGAGTTCCGCTACCTCAAGCAGGAGCTCACCCGCGACCGCACGGTCGACCTGTCGGTCCTGCAGATGTCCGCCGATCCCGGCTTCGCCCAGGGCGGCGACGTGCCGATCCGGCGGTTCCCCGAGACGATGGACGAGCTGCTCGAGTACGACGTGGTCCTCATGGGCGACGTCGACCCGCGGCAGTTCAGCGATTTTCAGCTGCAACTCATCAGCGAGTTCGTCGCCGAAAAGGGCGGCGGCTTCGGCATGGTCGCTGGGCCTCGCCACGCGCCGCAGGGCTACATCGGCACGCCCATCGAGCAGGCGCTGCCGGTCGATGCCCGCGAAGTCGAGAGCTTCGCCTTCGCCGGCGGCACGATCACCGACGGTTTCCGCCCGCAACTCACGCCGCTCGGCGAACGCCTCGGCATGTTCCGCTTCTTCGCCGACCGAGAGGTGAACCGACAGTTCCTCGAGGAAGATTTGCAGGAAATCTACTGGTACGCCCGCGGCGTCGCGGCCAAGCCGGGCGTGGCGCAGGTGCTGGCCGTGCACCCGAGCGACCAGAACGCCGCCGGCCGGCCGACGCCGCTGATCGTGCTGGGCCGCTACGGCGCGGGCCGCACGCTGTTCAGCGGCATCGACGACACCTGGCGGTGGCGGTACTACACCGGCGAGAGCGTGTTCAACACCTACTGGGTGCAGAGCCTCCGCTGGCTCGCCCGCGGCCGCAAGCTCGGTCAGCGGCGATTCACCTTCGAGGCGACCCGGCCGGCCTACGTGCTGGGCGACCAGGTGACGCTCGCCCTGCGCGTGCTCGACGGCAACCTGCTGGGCGGCCTGGGCGACAGCGTGCCGGTGACGGTGCAGGATGCAGACGGCGTCGCCGTGCGGCGGGTGGACCTCGTCCGCAGCGAGAACGAGCCGGAGGTGTTCAACGCCTCGTTCCCCGCCGACGCCGCGGGCACCTTTGTTGCCGAAGTCGCCGCGGTCGGCGGCGAGCAGCCGGCCACCGCGGCGGTGCAGGTAAACGTGCCGGCCCTCGAGCTCGCCCGCCCGCAGATCGATGCCGCCGCCCTGCAGACGATTGCCAGCGAGACCGGCGGCGAGGTCGTCCCGCTCGCCGACGCCGGCCGACTGCCAAGCTTGTTGCCGAGCGCCGCCCGCGAGGTGCCGCTGATCACCGAGCGGGCGCTGTGGGACGCCCCGATCGCGATGGCGTTGTTCGTTCTGCTCATCACCGCCGAGTGGGTGGGGCGGAAGCTGGCGGGGCTGCTGTAACCACGTCGTCGTACACTCGTTCCGGACGGCGGTGCGTTGCACCGCAGCTACCTTTCGCTCGCAAACTTCGATAGACGCTCGATGGTGTGGGTAGCTGCGGTGCAACGCACCGCAGTCCGGAACGAGCGAAGTCCGCGCACGAAGAAGCCGCCGCGAACCTAGGGGTTCG
>CAYLSV010000100.1:0-5585 GCA_964386435.1 uncultured Tepidisphaerales bacterium | reverse complement strand
CTCGTCTTGTTGACGCTCCGACTACAACCGTAGCCAGCGGTTCGCCGCCCACGTGGCCCAGCGGTGCAGCACCGTCGCCGACTCGAAGACGAGGGCCGCCCGCCGCATGGCTTCGCGGTAGGCCTTGTCGTCCAGCAGCTCGGCCGTCGCCAGCTTCACCACGTCCGGGCGGGTGAGCTGCCGCGCGAGCCGCGGGTGTCGCTCCTGCCACTCGGCCCACCGCACCGCGACCGCCTCGTCGACGGCCCGCTCGGTCTCGAGCGCCAACAACCCCTCCCGCCCCAACCGCTGGGCCGAAGGCCGCAGCGTGTCCAATGGATGGCGGGACATAAAGAGTGCCCTTTCTCACCGGGATCTCCGGCGTTTGATGATGATCTACGTTTGGGAGCGTGGGTAGCTGCGGTGCAATGCACCGCAGTTCGGACTGCGGTGCGTTGCACCGCAGCTACCCACGAAAGTGTGAGATCGACTCAGTCCACCGCGAGGCGGCGCTGGAACTCGAGCATCGCCCGCAGTTCGGCCGCCGCTTGCCGGGCGGCTTCGCGGTTGGCCGCGTCGGCGGCCTTCTGCTCGGCCAGCGCCTGCCGTTGCCGGGCGAGGGAGTCGAGGCCGGCGGCGTAACCCTGCCGCGCCTCGATCACCCAATCGGCCGACAACTCGGCGTCAACCGCGTCGCCGTCGAACGCCTCGTCCAGCGCCCGCCGCCGATCGTCCAGCGCCCGCTGCACCGCCGCGTGCCGCTGAGCCGCCGATGCTTCCTCAAGGCTCAGCCCGCGCTCGATCTGGTCGACCAGCCCGAGCTGCGCCTCCGACCACGCCCCGCACCCGATTAGCGTCAGCGGCAACAACAACAGCGCCCGCTTCACGCCGCCTCCCTCGTGTGGCCGCAGCCGGGGCGGCGTTCCAACTCGCGGGCCATCTCCTCGCACACGGCGATGAGTTTGGTGACAGCCTCGGTGTTCGCCGCCAGCGTGTGCAGCACCGTCTCGAGGTGGATCTGGTCAGCGATAATGCGTTGGTGGGCCTGATCGAGTTGCGCCTCTCGGTCGCGGCCGGTCCGCCGCTCCCACAGCCACATCCAACCGATAATGCCCGCGGCCCCCAGGCTCGTGATGCTCTGCAGCACGTCCACCGGGTCCGAAACGACAGCAAGGTCCATGATGATTCTCCTGCAAAAAGTCCTGAAGAAGTGGGCGAAAGTGGGGCCGCACCCTGAACAAGCGGTGCGGCCCCGGGGAGGGGAAAACTTGTCTCGGCCCCGCCGCGATCACGTCAGCGCGATCAGGCCGTGGGCGTTTTCGTTGCAGATCTCCAGCGTGTACTCGCCCAGCACCTGGCCGCTCTCGCGGTCGCCGGTGCGGGCCAGCGGCTTGTAGTGGAAGCTGCGGCCGGTGAGCGGCAGCACCTGCAGCCGGCTGCTGTCCACCAGCAGCACCGAACCGCCGGGCACGAACCGGCTGAGCACCACCCGGCACGTACCGAAGTCGCTCTCGTACACCGATACGCGGTCCTTGAACGTCTCGCTCGAACCCATGTACCGGCGGTCGGTGGTGATGCACTGGTTGATCGCGCGTTTCTCCCGGCCGCCGACGATAATCGTGTCGATCTGCCCGGCCGAGTGCTCCCAGATCCGCCGCAGCGCGAAGTTGAGTTGCTCCTCGGTGAGCGTGGTGTCGGCGGGGAAGCCGTCGTTGCCGGGGGTGAAAACGTGGCTCTGCAGCGACGGGATGATGCCGCGCAGCGTTCGCCGATCCGTCACGCCGCCGCCGCCGATGCTGCTGGTGCTGATGCCGTTAATGACGCTGTTCTCCAGATCCCGCAGGAGTTCACGGACCCGCTGGGCCCGTTGGTACTGCAGCTCGTCGCGGACGCCGATCTGGTTGACGGCCAGCTCGCTGCCGCTGACCTCGACGGTGGCTGAGAAGATCTGCGTCGTGTTCGATTGCCGGCCGCGGGTGGTGAACCGGGCTGCCTCGGCATCGGCCCCCTCGGCAGCGGCGTTACCCAGGATGTGAATGGCATCACCGTCGGCGGCCGTCTGCTGGGTCGTGCCGCCAAAGCCGCGCTCGATGAGCAGCGCTGACGTGGACGGATCAATCGCGGTGATCAGCATGACCTCCGGGCCGCTGGACCACCGAAGCTGATCGCCGACGCGGAAGCGGTCAACGTTCTCGACGACAAAGTGCTCGGTCGAGACGAACGAGGTGACGACGTCATGGTTCGGCAGCAGCGCGTCTTCCAGCCACTCGTGCACCACGCTCCGCGCCGGCCGGGCGGCATCGCCGAGCAGATCCAGCAGCGGGGTGTCGGTTGGGCTTGCCAAGGCCACCACGTCCGACACGTCCTCGGCGATCTCCGGCAACTCGGCGCCGGCGGAATAAGTCGCTTTTCCAGTGAAAGGCATGAAGTTCTCCAAACAGAGACAGATGAAACCAAGGGCGAGCTTCGGCCCGCCCACATTTGTTGAACCACGCGGTTCAGTAACCGATCTCGCGGCGGACCACGGCCGGGTCGACGCCGAGGTCGAGCTTTGACTTGGCGGCGGCGAGGGCGTCGGACTCGTCGGCCGGGATCGGGCTTGGCCAGTGGATGCGGACGCCGCGTTCCCGTGGCTCGGTCTTGAACACGTCGGCCGCGTCAAGGTGGGCGAGCGCCAACTCACAGAGTTGGCCAAGCGCCGTGCCATGGGTGAGCCGCTTCCGCTCGGTTCTGGCCAGCAGCGCCAGCATCGTCACCCGCAGCGCGGCGGCGCTGGTCAAATGGCCGATCCGGCCGCGGATGGCACCGGCGGCAATCGGGCTGACGCCGCTGGATTTGTCCAAAGCTTCTCGGATTTCCGCGATGTGGGCCGCCTCGGTCGGGGCCGGGGCGTCGCCGCCGAATTCCTGAACCCGTGCGTCTAGGTTCTCCGTCGACCACATTTGGCCGGGGCGGATCGCGCGGTTCTCGAAGTCGTCGATGCCGATGCCGAGGTACATTTTGTGACTCTGCAGCGTCAGGCGGTTGGCGCGGTCGGAGAGGCGGACGTTCAGCTCGTCCTGCAGCGGCATGAGCGGCTCGACCTCGCCGATGCCGCCGACACCGCCGGGAATGGCAACGTTGCGGATGCGGACGATCGGCAAGCGGCTCAGCGGGTTGTCGCCGCTGTTGATCAGGCGTTCGTTTTCGTAAAGCTGCCAACCGTTGGGCGTGGTGATCCGCAGCATCAGCGGCCGGCCGTCGTCGCGGATCGGTCGGGTCGTCAGGTCGTGGCCGAGGGCGGCGAGCAGTCGGCGGACCCAGTGGCCACGGGGGACGGCGACCGGCTCCGTCGGTTCGCCGGGCCGCGGTTGGTGCCAGACTTCGATCATGCCGCACAGGCAGTCCGGCTCGGCCGGCTCGGTCAGCGGCAGCATCCGCTCGGCGTCGAGCAGATTGAACCGAATGCGGCGGGCGATGTCCGAGAGGGCCGCGATGTCCGGCGTCTGATCGTCGGCGTCCGGGTCGAGGTCGATTTCCGGCCGTTGTCCCAGTAGCGGCAGGTCGCAGCCGGGGTCGTGCAGCGGCGGCAGATTACGTTTGTCATCGAACTGCACCGCGACATCGGTTGTGCCGAAAACGGCGGTTCGGGTGGCGAGCTCCCGGAGGAAGCTCATGCCGCCGTTCTGGGCGAGGATGAGCCGCAGCAGCGTGGCGATCTCATCGCGGCGGCGGGGATCTGGGGCGGTGGAGTCGAGGACGATCGGCTTGCCGAACAGGAAGTCGGTTTGCGTATCGATCCGCCAGGCGATGTCGTTCTCGACGACGATCTCCTTGCGTTGCGGCTCGGCCGGCTCGGTGTCGAAGGGTTGGTCCCCGACGTGGCAACCGGTGAGGCGGCTGGGCAGTCCCCACTCTTGAGCCTGGCGGTAGGGCCGGTCGCAGTGGCCACGGTTGTCGTCGTAGGAGCGTGGCCGGACGGGGTTGGTGTAGTAGAGCCAACAGCGGCGGAGTCGGGGGGCGGTGACGTGCAGCTGCCGCTCGATCATGGTGCGCAGCGGCCCGGGGTCGCGGTTGAGGACCGGGTGGTCGGTTTGGAGATCAACGAGCTGGAGCGGCATGGCGGTTCAACACAAGGAAGCGGATCGGGCTGACCCCGTTGGTCGGCCCCACATCCTCTTCGCCGGTGTTCGCGTTCTGGCCGGCCGTTGCGCACCGGCGGCCCGATCGACGTGGCTAACGTGGCCCGAACTGCGGAATAATTCTTGGTTGTTAGGGAGAATGTTGCCGGCCGATGTTGCGCACCGGGCCGCGGCGGCGTCCCATTGTTGAAGTCGTGGCACTTGTTTGCCGACGTGGTTTATGTGAGGCTTGTCACGACCGGCGGCCACCTTGTCGGTTGAAGTTTTGCGGAAAGGGACATGATGATGGTCAATATGTTGAACCGGGCGGTGATCGAGACGTTGGAACAACGCAAGCTCCTCGCCGCCGATCCGGCCGTTTGGATCAGCGGCAGTGGCACTCTAATCCTGCAGGGCACCGAGTTAGCCGACGACATTGTGGTGCGGCGGGGGGCGGGGTTGGTCACCCATGATCAACTGGGGAACGTGCTGAACCGTGAACTTTCACCGCTGGAGAAACTCCGGGATCGGCGGGGCGGCGGGGATGCCGGGGTTCAGGGTGGAACGGTTGAAGTGGCGGCGACGGTTGACGGGTCGACGCGGGTTTGGGTGTTCGACGCGGCCGATGTGAAGCGCATCTATGGAGAAGGCGGCGGCGGCAACGATCGCCTCGACATTGGCACGACGTTGAACCTGGACCAGACGCTGCTCGGCGGCCGCGGCGACGACGTGCTGCTCGGCGGTCGCGGCAGCGGCACCTTCTTCGGCGGCGACGGGGATGATGCCCTCGTTAGTCGCGGCCAGAACAGCGAACTGGACGGCGGCGACGGCGACGACACCCTCAGCGGCAGCCACCTCGCGGACCTGCTGAGAGGCGGCAACGGCGACGACGACCTCCGCGGCCACAGCGGCAACGACACACTCACCGGCGGCCAAGGCGCTGACATCTTCCGCGGCGGCCGAGGGATCGACACGGCGGACTACTCACGGCGGACCGACAATCTTGTCATCACACCAGATGGCGAGGACAACGACGGCCTCTGGGGGCCGCAGGATCCGAGTGACGAGACATGGGCTGGGGCTACAACTTCTGGCCAACCGAGCGTGATAACGTTCATGCCGACATCGAGCGAATCCTCGGCGGCAGCGGCCATGACCACATGGATGGCAGCGCCACAAGTGGTGTTGAGCTGATCGGCAACGGCGGCAACGACAATCTGGTCGGCGGAGTTGGCGACGACACGCTGATCGGTGGCAGCGGCCGGGACCGGCTGGTGGGCGAAGACGGCAACGACCTGCTCGAAGGCGGCGACGGCAATGATTTGTTGGCCGGCGGCCGCGGCAACGACAGCTTGTTCGGCCAGAATGGCGACGACGAACTGGCGGCGGTGACCGTCGGCTTCAGCACGCTCAATGGCGAGTGGATCGAAATCAACCCCCGCTTGCATTACCTAGAGCATGTTCGGAACAGGTATAGCGCGATGGGCGGGTTTGTGCGATGCTTGT
>CAYLSV010000099.1:12839-13001 GCA_964386435.1 uncultured Tepidisphaerales bacterium | reverse complement strand
CCGGTGCCTATGACAGCAACGACGACCTCACCCTGTCGCTGCAGGTGTTCAACCTGACCGACAGCACCAGTTCCGACGCCATCAGCACGGTCGCCCTCGACATGCCGCTCGCCGGCGACAACTTCGGCATCCGCAACAGCGTCCAACGGAACAACCCGACGT
>CAYLSV010000099.1:9076-12816 GCA_964386435.1 uncultured Tepidisphaerales bacterium | reverse complement strand
GATCCCCGAGCCGGCCTCGCTTTCGGCGCTGGTCGGGCTGGGCCTGCTGGCAGTTCGTCGGCGTCGTTGATCGGTTGATGCCCGGAAGTTTTGCTTCCTCCTCTCGGTGTCGTCAGCGCTGACCGCGTTGGCGACGCCTTTGGCCGACCCTTGGCCGCACCTTCCTCCTCAGAACGGAACTCTATGTTTTCGCGACTTCCCGCCGCCGCCTCGGCGGCCGTTGTGGCCGGTTTTCTCACGGCCACGCCTGTCTCGTTTGCGCAGGTCGGTTCGTACGGCAGCTACGCCGAGCGCACGGCCGACACGCTGCTCCAGTTCGGAACCGACCGCTATGGCTCGGTCCAGCAGCCGATCCTTGTGAGCATCCTCAACGTCAACACGCTCGCTTCGCCGAGCGACCCGCTGGCCTTTGACGAGGATTGGCGGGTTGAACGCCGCGGTCGACGCAACCCTGGCGGGGCCAATCTTGCCACGGACCAGCGGACGCTGGAGGCCTTCCGCCGCCTGTCCGACCTCTCCGGCGACGCCCGCTACAGCACGTTCGCCGACACCTACACGACGACTTACACGAGCAACTTCACCGACGCCGGGCGGACCGACAAGGGCTTTGTCTGGTGGGGCTGGCACCGGTGGGTGAACGTGTTCGACGAGTCGCGCAGAAGTGCCAACGGCAACCACCACGAGCTGCACGCCATTCTGCCCGTCGAGTGGGACGATTTGTGGCGGACCGCCCCGGCCGTGGCGCAGCAGCAGGCCGATTCGGCTTGGCAGTTCCACGTGGTCAACAAGAACACCGGCGAGATTAACCGCCATGACACGCCCAACCGCGGCCACGCCTTCGCGATGACGACCGGCGAGTACGTCCGTGAGTTCGCCCACGCCTACAACGAAACCGGCGACGCCAAGTGGCTCGACCGCTCGCTGCTTTTGGGCAGGTACCACTGGGACCGCCGCGACATGACGACCAACCTGGCCGTCGACGACCCGGCCAATAAGGGCGGCAATCGGTTCGACGGCAACCGATACCTGACCAGCATTTCCGGCCCCCACGCCTTCGCCCTGCTCGACGCTTACGACCTTGTCGGCGACGACGCCTCGGAGCTGCTCGACATTGCCGTTGGTTATCTATCTGCCTACGCGCAACACGGATATGACGATGCGACCGGCAAGTTTTGGGGTTCGCTCCGCCTCGACGGCACGCCCGTCACTGAGCCCCGGCTCAACAACAATTCTTACGCCGAGAACGAGCCCCGCGGCCACCTCGACCTGTGGCAGCCGTACACGCTCGGTTACGAGCATCCGCTGTCCACCGCCCAGAGCTTCGTGCAAGGCTACGACCTCACCGGCGACGCCGACCTGTTGCAAGCCGCCGAACGGTTCGCCGACTGGATCGCCTCGGAACTTCCCGCCAACCAGACGCGGCAGGACACGTGGTACGACGGCTACTCCGATAAGTGGGCCGGGCAAGGCGCCCACGCCGAAACCTATGCCCGAACCATCTCGTTCTTTGCCCACCTCTACGCGGTCACCGGTGACGAAGACTACCTGCTGCTGAGCCAGACTGTGGCCGACGAGGCGATCGACAAGCTGTGGGTCGACGACACCGGCATCTTCCGCGGCCACGCGGGCAAGGCTTACTACGAAGCCGTTGACGGCATCGGCCTGCTGATGGAGAGCCTACTCGACCTCGACGCCGTGGCCGTCGACCGCCGGGCGCTGCTCGCCCAGCGGTCGGTGATAGTCGTGCCCGAACCCGGTTCAGCGACTGGCGCCCTGCTGTTGGGACTCTTCACCTTGCGTCGCAGGCGTCACGATGAGGTTCACGATCGCTCGGTATGACTTTGCAATGGGTCGACCTTCTCGCACCGCCCCGATTATGGCTACCGCCGAATGGTCCAACATGAACAAGGGATGGTCGCCGAGTTCGTGCAATTCATGCTGAAGGAGAAGCCCAAGGTCGCGAACGACAAGCCTTGCTCGCGAATCAGGTGCGCGTCGCCAGCCGGCGGAAAAACAGGTCGGCCGTGAGCGTGCAGCACCCGCTGTCGCCCATCCGCTGCACCGCGGCGAGGGACGTCACATTCCGCCCGAGCTTTGTGGCCGCGGAAGCCGCAATCGCAACGCGACAGCTGCCGGCGGTCCGGGGCGTGCCGCGTCACGGCCGCTGCGGCACCCCACCTTAAATCGACTTCCTCATCTTCCATCTCCTAACAGACTGGCAACATGAAGGGGAGCTGGTCAGCGGCGTTCGCGATCGAAACGGGTGGATCGACATGTTCGCCCAAACTATGCTCAACCTTGTTCGGCTGCGGTCGGCAGGTTGAGTTCCAGCAGTGAGACTTGATCGCCGGGGTTGAGCCTTGTTGCCAGGTCGAGCAGGTCCGGGCGGTCAAGGCCGAAGCCGGCGAGGATGAGCAGGCGACAGGTGTGGTCGGCGTCGATCTCGCCGAGTTGCTCGTGCGGCCACGCCGAGTGGTCGAGCAAATGCGGCGTGATGAAATCGAGCGCGGCGGCGAGCTTCGGGTGGGCGTGCCACGACTTGAGGCCGCGGGTTTCGGCGAGGCGGGCGATGTGGGCGAGGGCGAGCAGGTTGAACACGCTGTACGAGAGCGACTTGGTCCGTTGCAATTCGTGCGGCTGGCGGCCGTCGGGCTCGATGCGGGCGAGGTGTCGGGCGAGGGCGGCACGGATCGCGTCGTCGCTGGGCGGGTCACCCGCGAACGCGCTGAGCCACAGCACCTGGGCGTCGTACCACGTGCCGTGGTTGTTCACCTTCGTTGCCTCTTCACGGCCGAGGTCGCTGTTGAGCAGCCAGTCGCGGTAGCCGCCGGCCCAACGACGCAGACCGGCGGCGTCGTCTTCGTTCCACGCGGCCGACGCTTCCAATCGTGCGGCGGCGTCGAAGAGTTCCAGAAGTTGGTGCGTCTCGATGATGCCGTACGGCCGCCCAATGCTGCGGCCGGGGACGCCCTGGCCGTGGTTAAGGTTCGGGTTCATCCGCGTGGCGTCGTCGAGGAACCAGCCGCGTAGCAGCACGGCGGCGTGTGCGGCGTAGCGGCCGTCGCCGGTCAGGTGCCAGGCACAGGTGAGGTGGCTGACGGCGCGGGTGAGGGCGCGTAGGCGGCCGGAGTCGGAGCTGCTGCCGGCGCGGGTTTGCGGGTTGATCTGCCCGTCGCGGCGAACCCACGGCAGGCCGTCGGGTTGGTCGGGGTCGGGCCACCAGTAGATGCCGATGCTGGCGTAATCATGCACATCGCCGCTGGGGGCGAGCACCTGCTTCTGCGTCACACTCTGCACGGGCAACGCCAGCGCCGCCTCGGACAACTCGCGCAACTGCGGCGACATCTTTCCCCGCGGCGGCAACTTGTCCCTCGGCGTGATCGTCACCGCCCCCGATGCGGCGGCGGCGAACAACATGACGGGCAGTAGCAGCAGCAGAAGGCTCATCGGGATGCGAATCGTTCGAGCTTGCTTATAGCAGCGCACGCCTCATTCTGGCGGCACCGGTCTGCGCACGTCGCTGAGGCCCCCACCGCCTCGTAGAGGCGGGGCTACGAGCGCGCTTCCGCCTCCCTGGTTGTGGATCATCAAGTATCCGTGCAACTCTCCGTCAGATGGGCGGCTTAGCCAAATCCGCGATCGAATCGTGCAGAAACCGCATGTTCACAAAGTGGCTAATCCGGCAGCTTGCGTAGCCCCGCCTCTACGAGGCGGTGGGGGTTCTCAGCGACGTTGAGGCG
>CAYLSV010000099.1:6902-9066 GCA_964386435.1 uncultured Tepidisphaerales bacterium | reverse complement strand
CAGCCGGCCGGACCTCCGCCGCGTGGCGGCGGGGCTGACGCCGACTTGATGGTTCGTCGATTTCCGTTCCGGCCGCTCAGAAATCGAACTTGACGTGTTGGCCTTCCAGCTCGAAGTTGCCGGATGTTTCGTCGCCGGGGGCGGTGGTGAGGAACAGCACGGCGTAGCCGGGCAAGGTGATTGCCGCGCCGTCGTCGTCGGCCACGCGGCCGCCGTCGGCGGTGACGGCGAGGTGGCGGATCGGCTTGTCAGTGGCGAGCAACGCCGTGGCCGCCGGCAGGGTCATCGCGGCGTTCGTCTGGTTGATCAGCAGCACCGTCTGGTGGCCGTCGGCCATCGTGATCGGAATGGCGACGAAGCCCTCCACCTCGGCCTCCGCCGCGGCGACCTCGCCGTGCAGGTAGCGGTTGGCCCAGAGGAACAGTTGCCCCGGTGCCCGCATCCGGCCGTCGTCGTCCTTCAGGCCGTAGGCGTTGCCCATCGCGTGCCAGACCGCCGCGCCGTCGACGCCTTCGCGGGCCATTTGATCAACTGTCGCCGCCATGAACGCCGCCCCGACGCTGTTGGCGTGGCGACGCTCGTACGGCGACCAACTCCACTTCACGTTGTACTCCGTGACGTAGGTCGGCAGATCGTCCAAATCGCGCGCCGCCATCATCTCATGGACGTCCGCGGCATGCTCAGCCATCTCGGCCGGACGGGTGATGAGCTTGGCGTTCGGCACCGTCGGCTCGCCGAGGGCGTAGCCGTGCCAACTGATGAAGTCGAGCTTGTCGCCCGCCTCGTCGAGCAGGCCGCGGACCCAAATCTCTTTCGGCCACGTCATCGCCGGGCCGCCGACCTCGGTGTCGGGCGACACCTCGCGGATCACGTCGGCCATCCGGCCGATCAGCGGCCACAGTTCATCGAGCTTGCCGAGCTTTTCGTAAGTGTTGTCCCACTCGTTGCTCACCTCCCAGTGCGTGATCGGCAGGCCGAGATCGTCCACCAGAATCTCAACAAGGTCCCGCAGGTTCTCCATCCCAGCGTCGTAACGCTCGGGCGGCAGGTACTTGCTGTTCTCGTCGGCGCCGATGACCGACGCCGGCCAATCGAACGGCACGCACATCATCAGATCGACGCCGGTCGAGGCCATCCAAGCGCGGTGCGGGGCGAAGCACGATTCGATCACCTCCACGTCCCACGCCTTGGCCTCTTCGTCCCACCACTGCTGCGTCATCTCGGCGTTGTGGACGCGGACCAGCGCCGGGCGGAGGTCGGTCAGCCAGTCGACGTACGCCTCCCGCCGGGCGATGGTCGGGTTGACGATGCCGTACAGCGAAACGCCCCACAACTCGCGGGGCATTTGGGCAACAGTCTGGTTCCAATCGATGGTCAAATCCACCGTCTGCGGTGGCGCATCGGGGTCGGGCCGATTGGCCGGCAGCTCGTCGCCGCCCCCCGCCGCCGCCCCGGCGATGCCGGCGTCACCGGCATTCTCCGGCGTCTCAATGTTCGGCTTCTTCGCATCGCTGACCGCCGCCGCCTCGGCCACCTCGACGGCGATGGCGTCGACAACCGTCTCGCCGTCAAACTGGCCGCGGATAATGATAATCTCGTCGCCTAAATCGGCCGCGTTGTAGGTGCCGAGCTTGGCCCACTTGAACTCGGTCGGCTTGCCCCACGCCCAATCGCGGTCGGTCTGCTTACCGTCGACGCTTGTCTTGAGTTGCACCGGGCCGCCCTTGTACCGAACCCAGATCGTCACCCGGCCGTTCTCCTCCGCCAGCTCGTCGGTGCGAAACACCGGCTCCCACTCGCGGATCGACATCACCGCCTGCCCGCCGGATGCCGTCTCGTCGTCCACCACCACGTTGTCACTCGCCGGCGGCGACGACTCGGCCTCGATCACCCGCTCGGCCGGGGCAGGCACTTCTTCGGCATAAGCCATGCCGCCAAACAGCAGCACGCAGCCGCCGAGCAGCAGGGACGGTAGGAACTTGTCGATTCTGGTCATGGGGTAACTCCTCCGAGCAATCTGACGCGTTCGGATCGCTCCGGTTAAGAAGATACGCCACTTTGGCGACGATTGGAAGCGGCGAAACTACGGTTTTCAGCGCGAGCGTTGCTGAGGCCCGCGCCGCCGCGTGGCGGCGGGGCTACGCACGCAGTCAAAACGGCTTGG
>CAYLSV010000099.1:0-6892 GCA_964386435.1 uncultured Tepidisphaerales bacterium | reverse complement strand
ATCGTGCGTAGCCCCGCCGCCACGCGGCGGTGGGGGTTTCAGCGAGGACCGCGAAGCAGCACGTTCACGTCGGTCGCAAAGTGGAGCGGCGTTCGATCAGGCGGGGGCCGACGGTGACGCGTTCGGGGTCGAGGCGCGGCTGCTTGATGCGGGTGAGCAGCCGCTTGACCGCCACGCGGATCTGGCCGGGGACGTCGTTGTCGACGGTCGTCAGACGGGGCACGAGGTGGCGCGATTCGGGCAGGTTGTCGTAGCCGACGACGCTCAAATCGTGCGGAACGCGGATGCCGCGTTCGGCGAAGGTGCCGAGGGCGACCAGGGCCACGGCGTCGTTGAGGCAGGCGACGGCGGTCGGCCGATCCGCGGAGTCGGCGGCCCGCCACTGCTCGGCAAAGGCGTCGGCGGCCTCGGCGTAGCCGTCGAGGTTGCCGTCGTCGGGGTGCCACGCGACCCACTGCGGCCCGGCAAAGACGCCGCGGTTCGTGAGGTGCCGCAACGCGTGATAATGGTCCGTCTGCGTCGGGTCCGTCCGTGAGGGCGGGGCGCACAGGAAGCCGATCCGGCGGTGGCCGAGGTCGGCGAGGTGGTTGATGGCGAGCTGCCACGCCGTGTCGGAATCTTCGCCCACACTATCAAGGGCGGCGTCGGTCTCGCCGCCGAACAAGATCGTTGGCAGCCGGCCGCTCATGAGGGCCGGGTGGAGCTTGAGGTCGGTGTCCTCATACACCGGGCCGATGATCACGCCCTCGACAGCGTCGGTCTGCATCTGGCTGATGAGCTGGGCCTCGGCGGCGTGGTTGTCGAGGGCCTCGTGCTCCTGCGAACTGCGAACCGCCAGTTGCAGCCGCATGCCGCGGGCGCGGACTTCCTGATCCACCGCGTCGGCGAGTCGGGCGAAGTATGGATTGGCGAAGTCCCGCAGCAGGATCAGCCCGATCAGGTTGCTGCGGCCACGCGCCAGCTGCTGGGCACCGGCGTGCGGCGTGTAACCCAGCGCCGCCACCGCCTCCATCACCTTCTGTCGCGTCGCATCGGCGTACAACCCGGCGGCGTCGCCCCGGTTGAGCACGTCGCTGACGGTGGTTCGGCTGACCTGCGCGTGCCGGGCGACATCCAGAAGCGTGACCCGCCGGGATGCTTGTTTGGGTTGAGGCTGAATCTGCGGCTTGGGCATGTTCCCCTTCTAGGAGCGGCTGGAGCCTACCTCGAACCGGTCCGAAACGCAATCGGCGATGCATCGCCGGGAGGGACTGGCGTGAGTACCTGGGCCCGCAGGCAGGCAGATGACCTTCCTTTGGTCTAAAGAGCGCGGGCTGGTACTCATGTTTGCTGCGTGCACGAAAAACACCGCCCGGGCACATTGTGTCCGGGCGGTGGGGATGAAGGGTTGTGGGTGCGAGCTTACTTGAGCTCGACCTCGGCGCCGGCTTCCTTGAGGTCGGCGGCGAGCTTGTCGGCCTCCTCCTTGGGCAGGGCTTCCTTGATCGTCTTCGGGGCGGCCTCGACCATGTCCTTGGCCTCCTTGAGGCCCAGGCCGGTGGCGGCGCGGACGGCCTTGATGACGGCAATCTTGTTGCCGCCGGCGGCCTTGAGGACGACGTCGAAGTCGGTCTTCTCCTCGGCCTCCTCTTTGTCGGCGGCCGGGCCGGCGACGGCGACGGCCGCGCCGGCGGCGGGCTCGATGCCGTGCTCCTGCTTGAGGTAGGCGGCGAGGTCAACGGCCTGCTTGAGGGTCAGGCCGACGATCTGCTCGCCAAGGTTCTTGATGTCGTCGCTGAACGTTTGCGTCTCGGCGGCGGTGTCGGTGGTGGCGTCTGCCATGGTCGGTGTCCTTCGTGGCCCGTGACGTGGGCCGATCGTGTCGAGGGTCGGGCGCGAGAGGTGCCGACACGCTGTCGACATTTAACCCGCTGGCGAGCCAGTCGCGGCCCTGACCGGAGGTGAATCAGATGAAAGTCAGGCCGCCTCGGCTTCGGCGTCGCCGCTGCCCTGCTTCTCCTCGATGGTTTTGAGGATGCCGGCGAGGTTGCCGCCGGGGGCGGCGAGGGCACCGGCGAGGTTGCGGGCGGGGCTCAGGGCGAGGGTGACGACGTTTGCGATCGCCTCCTCGCGGGTCGGCAGCTTGCTGACGGCCTCGATGCCGTCCTCACCGGCGTAGATCTCGCCGTCAAAGAAGACGCCGCGGAACTCGAGGTCCTTGAGGCTTTCCTTGGCCTTCTTCAGCACGCGGGCGACGGCGCTGATGCTCGTGCTGTCGTCGGTCGGATAGACCAGGGCGCTGGGGCCGTCGAGCAGCTTGGCGAAGCCGTCGATTTGCGTGTCGCTGCCGGCCCGGCGGGCCAGGGTGTTCTTGACGACCCGCATCCGCACGCCCGCCTGCTGCATGTCGCTGCGGAGCTGGTTGGTGGCATTGGCGGGGATGCCGCGGGGGTTGATGACGGCCACGGCGTCGAGGTTCTCGAACTCGCCGTGGTATTCCTTCTCGATCATCGCTTTGATGCGCTTGCTCATGGGAAGTGTCCTTTGTTGTTTGTCCTTGGTTCTTTGTGTCCGATCTGCCTTGGCCGCTTATTCGATCAAGAACAAGGGACCAATGACAAAGGACAAATAACAATCAGGCGACCGGCGCCACCTGCACTTCGACGGCCGGGGTCATCGTGCCCTTCATCGTGACCTTTTTGATGTACACGCCTTTGCTGGTGTCGGGCTTGCGGCGCTTGATCTCCTCGATCATGGCCTCGGCGTTCTCGACGAGCTTGGGGGTGTCGAAGCTGGCCCGGCCGACGACGGTGTGGACGTTGGCACCGATGCCGGCCCGGTCGGCCCGGTACTCGAGCTTACCCGCGGCATACTCGGCCACGGCGGCGGCCGGGTCGGCGGCGACGGTGCCGGCCTTGGGGCTGGGCATCAGGCCCTTTGGACCCAGCACCCGACCCAGCTTGCCGACGAACCGCATCATCGCCGGCTCGGCGACGGCGACGTCGAAGTCGGAGAAGCCGGTCTTCTCGATCTCGTTGACCATGTCCTCGCCGCCGGCCATGATCGCCCCGGCCTCGAGGCAGGCGGCCCGCTTGGTGTCGTCGACGAAGGCGACGACGCGCTTGCTCCGGCCGACGCCGTGGGGCAGGCTGATGCTGCCGCGGACCTGCTGATCCGCCTGGCGGGTGTCGACGCCGAGGAAGAACGTCAGCTCAACGGCTTGATCGAACTTCGGGGCGTCAAAACCCTTCACCAGCTCGATCGCGGCGGCCAGCGGAACGGCCTGCGGCGGCACCTTCTTGTTGGCGGCGGCGGTCCGCTTGCCGGGCTTGCGTTGGCCGGTGCGGTTGCGTTTGGGCGTGGCCGAGCTGGCGGCAGTGTTGGCTTGGGGGGTGGATGTTGCGGTGTCTGCCATGTCGCTCCTGTTGGGGTGCTCCCGCTGCTGTTTCGCCTGCGGTGTGGCGGCCGATCCTCGGCAATGGTTCAGGCTTCGTCGCGGACGACGATTTTCTTGACGTGGGGCCAGTAAACGGTGCGGCGGTCGCCGGTGTCGGGGTTTTGGATGAGCAGCTTCGGCTGGCCGCCATGGCGGGGCCGCATGAGGCGGAGCTGCCGGGGCGTTGTGACCTCGACCGGGTCGTCGTCGTAAATGTCCAGGCGGAACGGTTTGAACGGCCGGGCTTGAACGACGGCGACGAGCAGGGTCATCGGCAGCGGCTTGGGCAGCTCGACGACAATGGGCGTCGCCACCTCCACCGGCTCGCCGTTGGCCGCCCGGGCGATCATGCCTCCACGACCTCCACGCCCATGCTCCGGGCGGTGCCGGCGATCTGGCGGGCGCCGGCGTCGATGTCGAAGAAGTTCATGTCGTTCTTCTTCTCCTCGGCGATTTTGCGGCAATCGTCCATGGTGATCTTGCCGACCTTGTCGGTGTGCGGCACGCCGGACCCCTTCTGGATCTTGGCCGCGTCCTTGATGAGCGTGCTGGCGGGGCTGCTCTTGAGCTCGAAGGTGAAGGTGCGGTCCTTGAAGGTCGTGATGACCACGCCGACCATTTTGCCCTTGATGTGCTGGGTGGCGGCGTTGAACTGCGTGATGAACTGGCCGGGGTTGACGCCGTACTGGCCCAGCGCCGGGCCGATGGGCGGTGCGGGGGTGGCGACACCGCCGGGGGCCATGATCTTGAACTGGTTGACGACTTCTTTCTTCGCCATCTTGCGTGTCCGTCTCTTTGGTTAGCCGTCAACGACGGTCGATTCAATGCGTTTGGATGAGGTGCGAGCCGCGGTTGGCGTGGGTGCCGCCGGGGCGAACAGGTTGTTGACCTTCTGGCACACGGCGTACACCGGCACCGTCAGGATCAGCAGCACCCCGAACGCCAGCACGAGGCCCAGGACGGCCGCGATGAGCGCCACGATGCCCGGCACGGCCGCGACCATGACCAGCAATCGGCCCCAGGCGGGCAGACCGCGGACGTTGGCGCTGGCCCCTTGGCCGAGGCTGCCGAACCGGGATGAGTAGACCCGAAACTGCTGCACGGCCACACCTCCCGCCGAGTCACCCGACCCGGCGGACGGGCAGGATAGGCAGCGAGCTTGTGCGAATCGCGTGAGGCGTCGAGAATCTTGACGCGGACGTGTCGAGAAGGTAGCTGCGGCCCCGCGGGCCGCAGTGGGTGTGTCCGATCACCAGACTGCTTCGCGTGGCGTTCTCATGAGTCAGCGACTCCACTGCGGCCCGCGGGGCCGCAGCTACCGCTCTCCATCAGCGTTCATCCTCAGGCGACGCCGGGCTCGTCGAGGTGGAGAGCCTGTGTGTCCCACCCCGCCGTCGTCGCGCCGGCGTCGTAGGTGGTTTGGAGGAACGCCAGAAGGGCTGCCCGCGGGTCGGGTTCGGCAAGGATGTCCTTCAAGCTGACGCCGGCGGTGCCGCCGTCGCCCCACGTTGCGGCGTCGGGTTGGATCAGTTGGTCGGTGAGGTTGTCCGGGGCGGGGGCGGTGTAGCTGTAGAAGGTGGGCTCGGGGACGGTGTCGTCGCCGAACCAGAAGCCGCTGCTGATGACTTCGTGGCTGTAGGCCTCGTGCTCGACTTGCCCGGCGTCACGCTCCGGGGCGGGCTTGCCGCTGAAGCGGGCGACGGCGAGGTCGAAGTGGTGCCAGTACATGTGGACCGGCGAACTCTTGCCGAGGAAGCGGCCGCGGTAGGTTTCGAAGATCGGGCCGACCCAGGCGAGGACGTCGTGGGCCTTCCTTGCCATCGCCGCGTCATAATGGTGGTGGGCCTCGTCCTCGGGGAACGGCGTGGTGCCGTCGGGGTAGTCGAAGGGCTTTGGATCGAGCTTCATCGACACGTTGATTTCGGTCAGCCGCCGCTCGATGTTGCGGTAGAACTGGGCGACGCTCAGGCCGTCCCGCAGCGGGAGGGTTTCGGTCTTGGCGTCGCAGCGGGTGACGACCTCGTGGCCGACGAGGTCGAGCTCGATCCGCACCGGGCCGGCGGGCGTGCAGAGGGTTTGGGTGCTGATGCCGCGGGGGGCGAGGCGGAGGGTGGCGTGCCACCAGTGGTTGCGTTTGGGGACGTAGGCGAGTTGCAGCTTGCCCATGATCTGCAGGAACAAATGCAGCGTGCGGTGCGTGGGCAGCCAGTCGGCGATCGGGAAGTGGGTCGGCGGCATGCGGCACGGTTGCGACCTCGGGCCGCGGCGTCTAGGGTGGCCGCAGATGACGCCCGCGACCGCCGCCACGCTGAGCAACGTTGTTGACCCGGCCCGATTGAACGATGTCGGGGCGTTGATCCCCACGGCGTCGAACTCTTGGCTGCCGATCGCGTGGCTGCTGTTCATCGCGATCGGCTTCGCGGTGAGCAACATCGCCATCAGCCTGATCGTCGGCCCGCGGCGTCAAGGGGCCGGCAAGAGCACGACCTACGAGAGCGGCATGATGCCGGTCGGCGACACCCGCCGGCGGTTCAACGTGCGGTTTTACCTCGTGGCCATCCTGTTCGTGGCGTTCGACGTGGAAATCGTCGTTATGTACCCGTGGGCCACGGGTTTCGCCCAGGCACTGCAGGCCGAGAACGCCGGCCTGCCGGGGGCCGAGGGCTTGGGCATGCGAATGCTGGCGGGCATCGGCATCTTCACCGTGCTGCTGCTCATCGGCTACGCCTACGACATCGGCAAGGGCGTGTTTGACTTCGAGTAGCGGCGGCGGGGAGTTTGACTTGGTGAAGTATGACGTGTTGATTTGCCGGAGTCGCTTTGCGGCCTGTCGGGCAAATCAACACGTCATACTTCACCAAGTCAGACTTGAAGCTAGCGGAGGCGCTGGGATTCGAACCCAGGGTGACGCAGGACGCCACGACGGTTTTCAAGACCGTTGCATTCAACCACTCTGCCACACCTCCGGCGGCGGCTTAGTCTAGGCCGCCATGGCAGGAACCGAAACCCGGCGGCGGAGCATTACCAAGACCATCAGCTGGCGGGCCGTTGCCTCGCTGACGACGGCGATCATCGCCGTCGTGGCGATGATGCTCGTCGAGCCCGACTCCACCGGCAGCACCCTCGGCACCGCCGGCGTCATCGGGGCCATGGAAGTGCCCAGCAAGCTGCTGCTGTACTACCTCCACGAACGCGTCTGGGCGGGCATCCGGTGGGGCCTGGCGTGAGGAACTTGTAGCTGCGGCGGTGGTCGACTATGGGAAGTAGCTGCGACCTGACAGGTCGCAGTGTGTGCGTCCACCCTCCTGGACGTTCCAAGACGTGCGGGTGCGTCCACTGCGACCCGTCGGGTCGCAGCTACCTGCTCATTTGGCCTTGCTCACGCGTTGGGCAAGATCACTGCGTCCGCCGGGTCGAAGCTGATCGTCACCTCGTCCATCTCCTCGAACACCGGCGGCGCGGCGATGGCCTTCAACC
>CAYLSV010000098.1:7508-13052 GCA_964386435.1 uncultured Tepidisphaerales bacterium | reverse complement strand
AGCCGCACGCGTACCGGCCGGCGGGCGAGGCGGATTGGGCAGAGGTGGATTGGGCGTGGTACGAGCGGCTCGCACTCGGCGGCTTCACCCGCGTCGGCGACGTGGTCGACGAGACGCTGCAGCGGCGGGGGCGGATGGTGCTGTTGCGGTGCCTGGCCGACGGTCGGGCGACGGCGGCGACCGGGCTGCACCTGCCCAAAACGCTCACGGAGGCCGAGGCGCGGGTGGTGACGCTGGAGACGCTGCTGGAGGGCGAGGCGATGCTGCTGGTGGTGACGGACAACACGCAGGGCGTCGATCTCGCCCCCGACCCGCCGGGCGTGAGTCGCCGCCGGCTGATGCCGGACGCTTCGCCCGGCGAACTGGCCAATGCCCACGCCGAGGCCGTGGCGGCGGCGCGGGCGGCGCACGCGGAATTGAAGCCGCGGGTGGTGGTGACGCTGGACGACGTGCTGGCGGTGCAACGGGCGGCGCTGGCGCTGCGGGAGTGACGGCGGACCGCGGCTCGAACGGCTTGGCGGTGGGCGATTCGGCGCGGTGGGTTGCCCCACGTTGCCGGGGGCTGGGCGGTTCCTACACTGGCGGCCACGGCGGCGTTGGGTCGCTTGAACTGAATTCCGTTGTCGCCGTTTGATCGCCGTTTTGATGCCCGCGTTGCTGTTGACCCTGAGCGTGTTCGCCCCCGTGGCGGCGGCCGTTCTGGGGCTGCTGCTGCCGCGGAAGAGCGTGGGGCTGCGGGTCGCCGTGGCGACGCTCGGGCCGCTGGTTGCGTTTGTGGCGCTTGTCGCGTACATGGCCCTGTTCGGCGAACACGAGGGGCCGGTGCTGGCGGCGCGGTGGGTGCCGGCGATCCACATGGATCTGCTGTGGCACGCCGACCCGCTGGGGCTGTTCTTCGGCCTGCTCGTCAGCGGCGTGGGGACGCTGATCGCGCTCTACGGCCGGGCGTACCTCGGGCCCGACCCGCGCAGTTTGCAAAAGTTGTACGGACCGCTTGGTTTGTTCATGACGGCGATGATGGGCCTGTCGCTGGCCGACCAGACGCCGACGCTGCTGCTGTTCTGGGAGATGACGAGCATCAGCAGCTTCCTGCTGATCGGGTGGGACACGCGGGACAAAACGGCGGTCAAGAACGCCGTGCAGGCGTTCACCGTCACCGGGTTCGGCGGGTTGGTGCTGCTGGGCGGCATTTTGCTGTTGGCGCAGGCGACGGGCACGTGGCAGCTCAGCCAGATGCCGCCGATGACCGGGGGCGGGCTGGCGGTGGCGGCGTTGGCGTGCGTTTTTGTTGGGGTGGCGACCAAGAGCGCCCAGTTCCCGCTGCACTTCTGGCTGCCCGGGGCGATGGCCGCCCCGACGCCCATCAGCGCGTATCTGCACTCGGCGGCCATGGTTAAGGCGGGCATCTACCTCTTGGCCCGCCTCTGGCCGACACTGGGCGAGCTGCCGCTGTGGCCGATTCTGGCCGTGGGGTTCGGCGGGGCGACGATGGCTTACGGCGCGGTCATGGCGCTGCGGCAGGACGTGCTCAAATCCATTCTGGCGTACACGACGATCAGCCAACTCGGGTTGCTCGCGGCGGCGTTCGGGCTGGCGGGGCTGGAGTACGAGGGCGAGCCGAACTTGATCTGGGGCAACCTGCAGATCGCCAACCACGCGTTGTACAAGGCCCCGCTGTTCATCCTCGCCGGGGCGCTGGCCCACGCCCTGCACAAGAAGAAGCTCAGCGACTGCCTGGGCCTCTGGCACGGCGGGGGCGACGGGAAGCTGTACGCGGCGTTGTTCCTCGCGGCCGGCTACGCGTTGGCGGCCGGGCCGCTGACGCTGTCGTTCGCGGCGAAGGAGTTTTTCCTGTACCAGATCGTCCACGCCCACAAAGTGATCGGCGGCTGGTTCTGGCCGCTGGCGGGGGCGGCGATCTTGACGAGCGTGTGCAACGTGGCGCTGTTGGTGCGGTTCGGGCTGACGTTTTTCTGCCGCAGCGAGCACGGCTGCCGGGCGACGACGGACGTCTTTGACCACCCGGTGAAGGGCGAGATCGGCTCGCCGGCGGTGGACCATTCGGTGAGCGTCGAGGAGGAGGACCACCCGTTCGACAAGCGGTTCTGGCACGTCATGCTCTGGGTGCCGGCGGCCGTGCTGCTGCTGGGGCAGGTGCTTGGTGGCGTGGCGCCGTTCCTGTACACGTGGTTCTTCCCCGAGCAGGTCGTCGGGTACGCCAAGTTCGCCGAAGGCGTGCCGTCGATTCTGTACTTCCTGCTCAACCCCGGCTGGCCGCTGCTGATGAGCGGCATGGGCATTGCCGGCGGGTTATTGCTGGGGTTCTCGCCGATCGTGAACAAGGCCGGGCCGGGGCGGCCGGTGTGGCGGGAGCGGGTCAACTTCCTGTTCGACGGCACCTACGCCGCGGCGACGAACGGCGGGCGGGCGCTGTTTGGCCTGGTGCAGACCGGGCACTTCCGCACCTACGCCCTGTTCAGCGCGGCGGCGTTGATCTTCGCGGTGTCGATGACGTGGTGGTCGGCCGGCGAGTGGCCGTGGGCAAGGCTGCCGCGGCCGATTATCGAGCCGGCGGGCTTGCTCATCGGCGGCGGGCTGCTGACGCTGCTGCTGCTGGGGTGCATTCTCGTGATGCCCGTGATCCGGGACCGCTTGGTGCGGGTGCTGGTGCTGGGCGTGATCGGGTTCGGGCTGACCGGGCTGTTTTACATTTACCAGGGGCCGGATCTGGCGCTGACGCAGATCAGTGTGGAGATCGTCTCGCTGATTTTGTTTTTGCTGGTGCTGGGTCTGCTGCCGGAGTCGCCGAACGATCCGCGGGGCCGGGTGTGGCTGCGGCTGCCGGTGGCAATCGGGTTCGGGCTGGTGATGGGGACGCTGGCCTACTCCGCCGCGAGTGGCCCGGCGGCGGCCCGGCCGGTGGCGCTGGGCGACGATCCGGGGCCGGTGGGCCAGTACCATTTGCGCAACAGCTACTACGGCGTCGACGCCGCGGCCGTGAGTGCGCCAGGCGTCATCGATCGCGGCCTCGACCACCTGACCAGCTTCGGCACCAAGGTGAAAGACGGCACGGCCGTGGAACTCGGCGAAGTCGCCCACAAGGGCGGCGGCGGGAACAACGTGGTGAACGTGATCCTGGTCGATTTCCGCGCGTTCGACACGCTGGGCGAACTCGTCGTGCTGGGGCTGGCGGCGATGGGCGTCTGGACGCTTTTGCGGAGCAACCCGCACGAGGCTCCCACCGGCGGGCGGAACGACGAGACCGACCCACTGCGGGCGACGCACCGCGAGCGGCGGGTGCAAATGCTGATCAGCAGCCCGATCCTGCGGCAGGCGGCGGGGCTTCTGGTGCCGTTGACGTTGGTGTTCGCGACGTTCGTGTTCTTCAAGGGGCACCAATCGCCCGGCGGCGGGTTCGTCGGCGGGCTGGTGGCGTCGGTGGCGCTGGTGGTGTACCGCATGACCTTCGGCTGCGACGCGCTGTACCGACTCCTGCCGGTGCGGGAGCGGACGCTGATCGCCGCGGGCCTGGGTCTGGGCCTGGGCAGCGGGTTGGTCGGGTGGCTGATGGGGTTGCCGCTCTTGACGACGAACCACGGCTACCTGCCGCTGCCCGGCGGCGGGGAGTTTCATTGGGCGACGGTGCTGGTGTTCGATTTGGGCGTGGTGCTGGTGGTCGTCGGCACGGTGGTTGGCATCATCGACGTCTTGACGCGTGAGTTGGAGCAACGGCACCGTGCTCGTGGGCCGGTGGAGACGGGGGAGGTGGACGCATGACGCTGCTCACGTGCATTATCGCCGGGGCGTTGTTCGCCGGGGCGATTTACCTGATGACCAGCCGCGACCTCAAGAGCGTGCTGATGGGCGTGTTCCTGCTGGGGCACGCGGCGAACGTGACGATCCTGGCCGTCAGCCGCAGCCCGATCGGCCGCGGGCCGCCGCTGCTGACGGAGGGGGCGACACTGGGCAACGAAGCCGACCCGCTGCCGCAGGCGCTGATTTTGACGGCCATCGTCATCGGCTTCGCCGTGCAGGCGTTCGCGCTGACGATGCTGGTGATCACGTACCGGCGGACGGGGACGGAGAATTTGGACGAGTTGACGTGAGGGGCGAAAGGGACGGAGAGAATTAGAGACGGAGAGACGAGAAGTGGATTGCTGATGCCGGAGTTGTTGTTGCCCATCTTCATCGCGTTGCCGCTCCTGGGGGCGGTGGTGTGTTTGCTGCTGCACGATCTGAAGCGGGTGCTGTGGGGCGTGTCGGGGCTGGTGCTGGCGGCGAATTTGGGCTTCGCCGTCTGGGCGACGGGCACGGTGTACGAGTCGGCCGACGTGGCGACGCGGGTTCTTGTCTCGCAGATGGGCAACTGGCCGGCCCCGTTCGGCATCACCGTGGCCGTGGACGGCCTGGCGGCGATCATGCTGACGGCGGCGGCAATGGTGACGCTGCTGGTGTTCATCTACAGCTACTTCCAGCTGCCCCGCCGGTTCGCCGGGGGGTATTTCCACGGGCTGTTCCTTTTGCTGACGTGCGGGGTGAACTGGGCGTTCATCACCGGCGACTTATTCAATTTGTTCGTCAGCGTCGAGCTGCTGCTGATGGCGAGCTACGGCCTGGCCGTCATCGGCACGACGCGGACGCAAATGCGGCAGGCGTACAAGTACGTGCTGCTGAACCTCGTGGCGAGCCTGCTCTTGGTCAGCGGCTGCGGGTTGGTCTACGGGCTGACCGGCACGCTGAACTTCGCGGAGCTGGCGGCGTTGTCGGCGCGGGGCGAGCTGCCGGCGGCGATGGTGCCGGTGACGGCGTTGCTTCTGGTCGTCTTCGGCAGCAAGACGGCGGTGTTCCCGCTGTGGTTCTGGCTGCCCGACGCCTACCCGACGCTGCCGGCGGCGCTGGGCGGGCTGTTCGCCGGGCTGCTGACGAAGGTCGGGGTGTACATCCTGCTGCGGCTGTTCGTGATGGTCTTCGGCGACGCCGACGCCGTCCGCCTGGCCCTGGCGCCGCTGCTCTTGACAACGGCGGGCATCACCATGTTCCTCGGCGTGCTGGGGGCGGTGAGCAGCACGACGATCCGGCGGATTCTGTCGGTCCACGTCATCAGCCAGGTCGGGTACATGGTGATGGGCATCGGCCTCGCGACGGAGCTGGCGGTGGCGGCGACGATCTTCTTCCTGATCCACAACATGGCCGCCAAGACGGCGCTCTTCCTGTGCTGCGGGCTGATCCAGGCCGACGACGGCACCGACGAGCTGGACCGCCTGGGCGGGCTGGGGCGGCGGAACGTGGCGCTGGCGGTGCTGTTCTTCATCGCGGCGATGTCGCTGGTCGGGCTGCCGCCGCTGTCGGGCTTTTTCGGCAAGTTCTTGCTCATCGGCGACAGCTTCCGGTTCGAGGAGTTCGCCGGGTTCGGCATCGCGTTGGGCATCATCGGCTTGGCGACGGGCGTGCTGACGCTCACGAGCATGGTGAAAATCTGGCGGTACGCGTTCTGGGGCGTTGAGCCGGCGGAGATCGAACGGCTGATGCGGCAGACGGGCATCG
>CAYLSV010000098.1:0-7498 GCA_964386435.1 uncultured Tepidisphaerales bacterium | reverse complement strand
CCTGCCGGCGAGGGGCGGGGCGGCAGATCTGGCCGTGACGCTCGAGCGGGATGCGTCCGGCGCCGCCATGCGGCTGTCGCTGTCGCGGTTGCCCGTGGCGCGGCTGGCCGAGCTGCTGCCCCAGGTGCCGGCCCTGACGCTGCCAGGCAGCCGCGGCGGGTTGTGGACCACGGCCGCGCTGGTGGGTGTGACGCTGTCGCTGGGCCTCGGGGCGCAGCTTTACCTGGACGTGGCCTCGGCGGCGGCGAAGGGCGTGGTGGACGCCGAGGTGTACGTGACGGCGGTGCTGGGGCCGGACGTCGGGGCGACGGTGGTGGCTGATGCGTTCGATGCAGTTGACGCGGAGGTGGTGCCGTGAACCTGTTTTTGCTGAACCTGCTGCTGGCGTTGATGTTCTGCCTGATGTTCGGCACGTTCGACGTGTACGTCATCGCGGCCGGCTTCCTCGCAGGCTTCGTGCTGCTGGCGTCGGTGACGCGGGCGCTGACGGGCCGGACCTACGGCGGCTACCTGCTGCGGCTGGGGCGGTTCGCGGGGTACTTTTTCCGCATCCTGATCACCGCCAACTGGCAGGTGGCGAAGGAGGTGCTCTCGCCCGGCCAGGGCATCACGCCGCGGCTGATCCGATACGACGTCTCGGGGCTGAGCGATTTGCAGGTCACGACGCTGGCCAACAGCATCAGCCTCACGCCCGGCACGTTGGCGGTCGACCTCTCGCCCGGCAGCCGCGAGAAGCGGTGGCTGTACGTCCACTGCATGTTCGCCGACGACCGGGCGAAGACGGTGGCCGACATCGACGAGCTCAAGCGGCGGCTGCTGACGGAGGTTTTCGAATGATCGCCCCGCTCTTGGCCACCACGACCCAACTGGCGGAGATGACGTGGCATCGCGGCTTGATCGTGGTGCTGGCGGACGTGGGGTTCGTCGTGGTCATCGTCGGCATCGCGTTGTGCACCGTCCGCGTGCTGCGGGGGCCACATCTGGCCGACCGGGCGGCGGCGGTGGACACGATCGCGGTGCAATTGGTCGGGTTGGTCGTGCTGCTGACGCTGCGGCAGGGGTCGCTGGCGCTGTTTGACGGGGTGCTGGTGCTGTCGATGATCGGGTTCGCCGGGTCGGTGGGCATGGCCCAGTACATGATCCGCCGGGCCGTGGCGCGGCAGGCGCGGCAGGCAGAGCGTGCGGCCCAGAAGCAAGGGGGCGGCGATGGTGAATGACGTGCTGGCAATGATCCTGAACCTGCTGGCGGCGGCAACGCTGCTAGGCGGGCTGTTCTTTTTGTTCGTCGGGGCGGTGGGTGTCTACCGGCTGCCCGACGCTTACAACCGCATCCACGCCGCGAGTAAGAGCATTACGCTGGGCATCATCGGCGTGCTGCTGGCGGCGGTGCTGCACCTCTCGGCCCCGGACGACGATTACACCTTCGGCGAAGCCGTGGCGGCGGCGACGAAGGCGGTGTTGGTCATCGCGTTCCAGTTCGTCGCCGCCCCGGTGGCGAGTCACATGCTCGCCCGTGCCGCCCACCTGGACGGTGCCCCGCAGTACAAGGGCACCATGGAGGACGACCTCGCCGAGGACGGCCCGCACGAGGGCGAGGGGGACGCCGCGGCGTGAGGATGTGGGCGGTTCGTGCCGAATTTGCCGGCCCTGCGGCTTGTGGTGGAGGCGGCGGTCGCCGATGCTGAGGACATGGCCGCGCCCGAACCGCTGGAGGACAACAAGGCGGCAGCCGCGGCCATGCTCACCCGACCCGGCCGGCGACTGAAAGATCAAGGGTCGCTGCTGGTGGTCAACACGATCATCGGCATTGGCCGAGGCGTGCTGACGGTGGGCGTGGGGTTGCTGCTGGTCCGGTACACGCTGCAGCTGCTGGGCACCGACGACTACGGCATCTGGGCCAGCATCCTCGCGGCACTGGCGATCAGCGGCACGGTGATCTCCGGGCTCACGTTCAGCTTGCTTCGGAACTTGTCGTTCCAGATCGGCAAGCAGGACGTGCAGACCGTGGGTCAAGCGTTCAGCACGGCCGTCTTGCTGTTCCTCGGGCTTGCGACGCTGGTCACGGCGGCGGCGCCGCTGGGGCCGCTGCTGATCGGGCAGTTGGGCGTCGAGGTCGACCGCCAGGGGCCGGCGGTCCGCAGCTTCCAACTCGCCTGCTTGGCCACGGCGTTGGGGATGCTGTCCGCGCCGTTCAAGGTCGCGCTCACGGCCTTCCAAGAGGTGTTTTGGCTCAACACGCTGCTTATCGGCTCGCGCGTGGCGGAACTGGCGATGGTGCTCATTCTGTTCCAGGTGCCCGGCGACCGGCTGCTGAACTACTCGATCGGCTACCTGGTGTTCACCGGCAGCACGATGGCGCTGACGACCGCGGTGACGCTGTGGCTGTACCCGGTGCTGTGGCCGCGGCTCGGGGCGGTGCAGGGGGCGGCGGCGCGGGAGGTGGGACGCTTCACGCTCTGGAACCTGGTGGCCGGGTTCGGCGAGACGGTGCGGGATTCGTGGGCGCTGTTGCTGACGAGCACGACGTTCGGCGTGATCTACGGCGGGGCCGCCCGCAGCGCGATGCAGGCGGCGCTGTACCAGAAGCAGGTGAGCATGATCCTCACCGGCGTGACCGCCCCGGTCGTCAACGCTCAGGAGGGCCGTGGCGACTCGGGCAACAGCCTGAAGTTGGCGGCGGTGACGTGCCGGCTCTCGATGCTCGGGGCGGCGTTGCTGGCGGTGCCGCTGCTGATCGGGGCGGAGGCGGCGCTGGCGTTGTGGCTCACGGAGGTGCCGCCGGGGGCGGCGGTGTTCCTGCGATTGGCCACCGTCATGACGTTCATACGCATGGGCGACGGCGGGCTGCGGCTGCTGTTCGGGGCCCGCGACCGACCGGGCAGCTACGCCGCGGCCTCCATGCTGCCGCTGGTGGCGGCGTTCGGGGCAGCGTGGCTGCTCGTCGACGGCAAGTGGCCGTACTGGTCGCCCCAAGCCATGATGCTCGGCGGCACGCTGGCGACGTCGATGCTGGCGGTGCCGTTGGCCGCCCGGCTGACGCTGGGCGTGTCGTTCCGGCAGTGGCTGGTGGGCGTGATGCTGCGGGTGGTGGCGGCCGTCGCCCCCGCGGCGGGGTTGGCCGTGGTGGTGGCGAGCCGGATGGAGCCCGGCCCCGCGCAGTTGCTCGCCGCGACGGCGACGACGTGGGCGACGCTGCTGCTCACCAGCTGGTTCGTCGGCCTGACCGGCCCCGAGCGTCGGCAGATCACGCGGGTGCTCGGCTCGGCCCTGGGGAAGCTGCGGCGACGCCTCGCCCCCCGCCCGGCCAAAGCCGCCACCGGCGGCGACCGAAGTTAGAGAAGTTAGAGAAGGTATGGGAAGTTCGATCGGCAAGGTTCGGCCAAGCCGGCGGCAGCGGGCGGCAGTCGGCGGCTTCGGGTGTTAGACTGATCGCGACCGCCGAGCGGCGGCGTCGGGTTCGATGGGAAGCGAAAGTTGGTCATGGCCATAAACCTCCTGATTCTCGCCGTGTTGGCCGCCGTGGCCGTCGTCGCCATCAAGCGGCCGGCGGTGGCGGTGGGCGCGGCGCTGACCGGTTTCGTGTTCGAGCAGGTCGGCATGGCGCACAGCGTCTACTTCGCCGACAACAAGACGGTGCTGAACTACGCGTTCGGCGCGCTGCTGATCTGGGCGACCCTGTGCCGGCTGATGCTGGGCAGGCCCACGTTCCGGCCCGTGCCGCCGGTGCTGTGGGTCGTGGTGTCGCTATACGCGCTGGGCGTGCTGTCTTGGTTTTGGTCGATCTACCCGCAGCGGATCGAGGAGGTGCTCCCGAAGCTGTCGCGCGAGTTCGTCGTTTTCTTCTTCCTGGTGTACCTGGGCATCGCGACGCTCAAGGACCTGAAGACCGCGCTCTGGACGGTCATCGGGTTCGCCTTCGTGGAGCTGCTGATCCTCACGCTGGCCACCGAGTGGTCCGACCGCCGCGGCGTGGTGCTGGCGACGAACCAGCCCGACGAGTTCGGCCGGCTGCAGACGGCCAACCCGTTGGCGGTCGCGAGCGTTGCCGGGTGGTTGGCGCTGCTGGTGCTGCTGATGAACTTCAGCCGCTTCGGCAAGGCGATGCAGATCTTCCGCTGGGGCGCGGTGCTGCTGGCGGTGGCGACGGTGGTGTGGACCGACACCCGCGGGCAACTCTTCGCGGCGGTGATTGCCGGCATCGTGCTGCTGCCGCTGTCGCGGCGGATGACCAACTGGAAGGGTTTCGTCGGCACGGGCGTGACGGTCGTGTTGCTGCTGGGCGCCGCCAGCGTGCTGGTGGACGTCATCGTCGGCGAGGAATCCCGCTGGAGCGGCGAAACCATGACCGAGACGTGGCAGGCATCGCGGCTGGAGACGAGCAAAATTGTCCTCGAGGCCTGGGCCGACGGCGGCCCGGTGCGGTGGGTCGTCGGTTTGGGCTACGAGGCGTCGTTCGCCCCAAGCCTGCTGGGGGCCTACCCCCACCTGGTCATGCTGCAGGCGCTGGCCGAGCAGGGCATCATCGGCTTCGTCTTGCTGTGGCTCGTGGTGCTGCTGGCCGCACGCAGCGTGGTGCGGCTGTGGCCGCGGGTCACCGACGACCCGAACCAACGCGGCCTGATCGCGGGGCTGGCGGCCCTGTTCCTCTTCGAGGTCATCCTCTCGTTCAAGCAGGGCTCGACGCTGGCGTTCTACAACGCCTACGCCTTCGCCGTCATCCTCGGCCGCTTGGAGATGACCGTGCCCGAGCCGGCCCATGCAGAGCCTGACGCTGCCGAGTCGGCTCATGGAAGCGACGAGGCGTGGGACGACGATCCGTGCGACCCCGATGGCCTGCCAGGTGACGCGGAGGGGTACGACGACTACGCCTTGCCCGATCGGCGTCCGGTGCATGCAGGTTCGGCGTTTTGAGGCCGATAACGCTTGGGCCGGGGCGGCGGTTCAGGCCGGTTCGGCGGCGGGCCGATGTCGGGGTGGTGAGCGATGTTTTCCCCGCCGACGCCGAGTTGCCGCCGTCGGATCAGCCCGCCCTTTCGCCGGAGTTGGCGAGCCTCGACGACGTGCTGAGCGAGCTGGACCGAAGCCGCGAGGAGCTCGACGAGGTCCGCGACCAGCTCATCAAAAGCCAGCGCCTGGCCGCCATCGGCACCGTCGCCGCCGGCGTTGCCCATGAGTTCAACAACTTGCTCACGCCGATCATCGCCCACGCCCAGCTGGCCCTCGGCGATCTCGCAGCCGAGCGGCCTCAATCGGACCAGATCGAGAAAGCTTTGCGTCGCGCCCACGACAACGCGACCAAGGCCGGCCGCATCTGCGGGGCCATGCTCAACCTCGCCCGCAACACCGGCCCCGGCGGTTTGATCGACGTGCGACAACTCGTCGACGAAGCGCTGGCCATCTTCGGCCGCGATTTGGCCCGCGAGGGCGTCACGCTGGCCGTCGACGTGCCGGACGACCTGCGCATCCGCGGTGATGCCGTGCAGTTGGAGCAGGTGCTGCTGAACTTGCTCATCAACGCCCGCCACGCCCTGATCGACGCCCGCGGCGGCCGGCTTGGCGTTGCGGCGGGCGAATCCGACGGCAGCGTCACCCTCCGCATCGCCGACACCGGCGGCGGCATCGACCCCAAGCACCTCCCCCGCGTCTTCGAGCCCTTCTTCACCACCAAGGCCACCGCCGCCCAAGGGGAAAGCCGCGGCACCGGGCTGGGTTTGTCCATCTGTCGCGAAATCATCGAGCGGCACGGCGGCCAGATCCGCGTCGACTCCACCCTCCGCGTCGGCACGACCTTCACGATCAACCTCCCCGCCGCCTGAGTCGCGGCCACATCGCCCTGCTTCTGCCGCAACATCTCCGCGGCGGCGGCGTATCCTTGGGTGATGAGCGCCACCAAGCCGAAGAAGAAATCCAACCTCGTCGGCATCGTCGTCGCTGTAACCGCGGTCCTCCTGGTCGGCGGCGGCGTCACCGCCTACGCCCTCTCCGGCGGCGAGGACGTCGCCCGACAGTTCGAGACGGCCCAAGCCGTCCGCATGGACCTCGACGTCACCATCACCAAAGACGGCGAGCTCCAGGCCGTTCAGAGCAATGACATCACCAGCCGCGTCCAAGGCAGCACCACGCTCGTCGAGCTCGTCCCCGAGGGCACCCGCGTGAGCGCCGGCGACGTGATCGGCAAGCTCGACTCCAGCGCCATCGAGCGCGAGATCCAGGAGACGGAGCTGGAGCTTCAGGCCGCCGAGGCCGACGTGATCAACGCCGAGGAGCAGCTCGCCATCGCCAAGAGCCAGGCCGAGGCCGACATCGAGGCCGCCGAGGTCGAACTGACGCTCGCCGAGCTTGACCTCAAGCAGTATGAGCAAGGCGTTTACCCGCAAACCAGCAGCGACATGGCCACCAAGGTCGAGATGGCCCGCATCGACCTGAAAAACGTCGAGGAGGAGCTGCTGCAGACGCAGACGCTGTTCGCCCGCAGCTTCGTCACCGCCGCCGAGGTCAAGAAAAAGGAGCTGGCCGTCATCCGCGCCCAGAACGCGTTGCAAAAGGCCCAGACCGATTATGAGGTGCTCAGCGAGTTCACCCACCCCAAGGACCTGACCAGCAAGCGGAACACGCTGGCCCAGAAGCAGAAGAAGCTCGCCCGCGTTCAGCGGCAGACCCGCGCCACCATTGCCCAGCGCGAGGCCGACGTCCGCCAGCGGAACCTCCGTCTGCTCAACCGCAAGGAGCGGATGGATGAGATGCAGGAGCAACTCTCCTTCTGCACGCTCACCGCGCCGATCAACGGCCTGGTCGTTTATGGTTCGGCGAGCAACGGCCGCGAAAGCGAGCAGATCGCCGAGGGCGTGCAGGTCCGCGAGCGGCAGACCATCGTCCGTTTGCCCGATACCAGCCGGATGATGACGATCGTCAATATCAACGAAAGCCGCGTCGGCCAGATCAAGAGCGGCCAGCGGGCCACCATCCAACCCAGCAGCGGGGCCGCGGCGATCGGGGCGACGGTCACCGACATCAGCGTGGTGGCCGACAGCAACCGGTCGTGGTTCAACCGCGACGTCCGCGAGTACCCGGTGGAGCTGCAACTGGATCAGACGCCGCCGAACCTCAAGCCGGGCATGAAGGCCCAGGCGACGATCTTCGTCGACCGCCGCAGCGATGTGCTGGCCGTGCCGCTGACGGCGGTGTACTCAGTGGGCAGCGACCGCTACGTCTTCACCCCCGGCAGCGAGGGCCGGGCGACGCCGGTGAAAGTGACGCTTGGCGCGCTCAACGCCACCCACGCCGAGGTCGTCGAGGGCCTTGGCGAAGGCGACACCGTCGTCCTGCTGGGCAGCGGCCAGGGCCGCGAACTGCTCGAAGCCGCCGGCATCAGCGCCGAGCCGCCCCGCCGCGAACGCCCCGGCCGCCGCGTCGGCGAGGAGGCCGCTGACGAGTCGACCGACAACCGCCCCGCCACCAGCGGCCGCCCGGCCGGTGCTTCGGGTGGTCGCCCCGAGGG
>CAYLSV010000097.1:0-13174 GCA_964386435.1 uncultured Tepidisphaerales bacterium | reverse complement strand
CATGTTCGTCGTCACGATCACGTCGTAGTCGCCCGGCCGAGTGACGAGGTACATGCAGCAGGCGTCGACGTGGTGGTACTCCGCCGAGATGCCGTCGAACTCGCCCGCCACCGCATCGAAGGTCCGCTTCCAAAGGTCGTGGGCGAACCGCAGCACGTTCGTTTTGGCGACCAGCGTCACCTTCTTCCGGCCGTGCTTCTTGGCATACTCGAATGCGAACCGCACCGTCCGCTCCACGCCGTGGCGGGTCGTCACTTCGATCTGGTTCGCCACCTCGCGCGGCGTGTCCTTGTACAAAAACCCGCCCTGCCCGCAGTACAACCCTTCGGTGTTTTCCCGGACAATGACCATGTCGAAGTCGCCCGGCGAGACGTTTGCCAGCGGCGTCTTGACGCCCTTCAGCAGCCGGCACGGGCGGAGGTTGATGGCCTGGTCGAGGCCGAAACGCATCTTGAGCAGGATCTCGGTCTCCAGCAGCCCCTGCGGGATCTTTGCCATGCCGGCCGGGTCGACGCCGACGGCGCCGAAGAAAATCGCGTCGTGGTCGCCCAGTTCGTCAAGCGCCGCATCGGGCAGCGTGGTGCCGGTCTCGAGGTAGTGGGCCGCGCCGTAGGGGTGGTCGGTGAGCTTGAGGTCGAAGCCGAACCGCTCGCCGCAGGCCCGCAGCAGCTTGACGCCCTCGGCGACGACCTCCGGCCCAACGCCGTCGCCGCCGAGCAGTGCGATGTGGTGAATCTTGGCCATGTCGGGCAGAGTAGCCGCCGACCGATGAAAGAGTCATGCGCGCCGCCCTGTTCCGCACCGTGTTGATGCTCGCCCTCGCCGCGGCGGCCGGGGGCGGGCTGTGGTGGCACCAGCAACGCCATTCCGCCACCGCCCAGCTCGCCGCCCTCGCCGCGGAGAAGGCCGTGCTGCAGGACCTCGTGCAACGCTTGGGGAACGAGCGGCGGATGGCCGAGATGGTCGTGACGGAGCAACACCGCGGCGACGACGGCGTGCTGGTGACGAGCCTGCTGTTCGCCGAGATGGACGCCCAGGGTGAGCCGTTGCCGCCGAAGCGATTTACCGTCCGTGGCGAGACGGTCCACATTCTGGCCCACGTCGTGAAGTTCGATCAGGCGTACCTGGAGGCCGGCGACGAGCTGCGCGGCCACAGCGTTGCCCTGTTCACCGGCATTCACGGCGGGGCCGAATCGCCCGAGGACGCCCAGCCGATCGACGTTCCCGACCAGCGGCCGACGATCTACGCCGACGCCGACCGCCCGATGGCCGCCTTCGAGCAGGAGCTGTGGGCCACCTTCTGGCAACTCGCCCGCGACGACGCCCTGCGGCAGGAATGGGGCGTCCGCGTCGCCCACGGCGAGGGGCCGTGGAGCGTGTTCGAGCCGAACCACATTTACACCCTGACCCTCGAAGCCGACGGCGGCCTGAACCTGGCCAGCCGCCCGGTGCCGGGCATCTTCCGGGCGTTGGCGGACCTGCCGACGGATTGAGGGGTATTACAGCACAACGCCGGACCTCCGCCGCGTGGCGACGGGGCTGCACCCGCGGTACGGCGTGGACTCTCCTCGCGAAGCCCCGCCTCCACGAGGCGGAGGCGGTCTCAGCGACGCTCGCAACTGCGCGATGGTTCGCAGGTATACAAGGCCCCCGCGACACGAAGTCACACCGGGCAAACAAGTTGCCCGGCCGTGGCGTCGATGTCGGTAAAGATGTCTGCCCGTTTAGCAATCGCGTTGGCCGCCGGGGTGGCGGTGTCGTCGGCGGCCTTGGTCGGCGGGTCGGTGTACTTCGCCCACGCCGAGGCCGAGGCCGTGGAGCGGCGGGCGGCGGTGCCGCGGATCACCGGGACGCGGCCGGCCGACGGCGAGGGCGACGTGTCGCCGCTGGCGGCCGTGGCGGCGGACGTTTTTCTGCCCACCGCCGGCAGCGGCGTGCGAACAGAATCGCTGGAAGACGGCGTGCGGCTGGTGGACGTGGCGACCGGCGAGCCGGTGGCCGTGCGGCTGAACACCACCGGCAGCGGCGACGCCGTGATCGCCCAGCCGCTGGAGCCGCTGACCCTCGGCGGGCAGTACCGCTTCGAGATCGACGGCCTGCTCGATGAAGCCGGGGCGGCGTTCGACTCGTTCACGAGCACCTTCACCGTGGCGGCTGACGCGGCGCTGGAGTCGTGGCCGGTCGCGTTCGAGAAAGTCGAGCTGCCGGCGGTCTTGGAGCAGTCGGCCTTCACCGCCCTCGGGCTCGGGCCGGATGGGCGGTTGTACGCCGGCACGTTCGACGGCCGCATCTTCCGCTGGCCGCTCAACGGCGACGGTACGCTCGGTGAGGGCGAGCAGTTCCCGACGCTGCTGATGAACAACGGCGGGCCGCGAATGATCACCGGGTTTGCGTTCCACCCGGACCGTGAGGAGCCGGAGCTGTGGGTCAGCCATGGCGAGATGGCGATCCGGCCGACCGGCGAAATCGCGGGGGCTGAGGATTGGACCGGCAAGATCAGCGTCGTCGGCGGGCCGAGCTTGAGCGCGTACCGCGACGTGGTCATCGGCCTGCCGCGGGGATTCAAGGACCACCTCAACTTCCAGCCGGCGTTCGGCCCGGACGGGCGGCTGTACTGGACGCAGGGCAGCCACACCTCCACCGGCAGCCCCGACAACAAGTGGGGCCTGCGGCCCGAGCGGCTGCTGACCGCCGCCGTCCTCGCGCTCGACCCGGCGAAGCTGCCGACCAACGGGCCGATCGATGTGCGGACCGCGGGCGTCGAGAAGCCGTACGACCCGGCGGCCGCCGATGCCCCGGTGACGATCGTGGCCACCGGCGTCCGCAGCGGCTACGACGTGTTGTTCCACAGCAGCGGCAAGCTGTTCACCGCTGTCAACGGGGCCGCCGCCGGCGGCAGCACACCGCCGATCCCGTCCATAGCCGACCGCCCCGCCGTGCCGCCGATCGATGATGTCGAGACGACGACCGACGACCTGTTGCTCGTCATCGAGCCCGGCACCTACCACGGTCACCCGAACCCCGTTCGCGGCGAGCTCGTCCTCACCGGCGGCAACCCCACCGCCGACGTCGATCCGCAGGAAATTCCGCAGTACCCCGTCGGCACCCAACCCACCCCCGGCTACGTGCCGCCGGCGTTTGTCTTCGGCAAGAACCTGTCGCCCAACGGCCTACTTGAGTGGGCCTCCCCCGTGTTCGGCGACGAGCTCGGCGGTGCGATCCTTGTTACCCGCTACTCCGCCGGCGACGATGTGCAGATCCTGCTGACCGATGACGCCGGCAACATCACCGCCACCCTCACCAACATTGTCGGCCTGCGGCCATTCATCGACCCGCTGGACCTCGTGCAGAACCCCACCACCGGCCACCTCTACATCGCCGAGTACGGCGGCCGGCGGATCACGCTGGTCCGCCCGATCCAAGGCGGCGAGAGCCCGGCCGTCCTGCGGACGACGGTTGTGGAGCCCTGAGATGAGCTTCCCATCCGCGGGCAGCGAGCGGGCGAGGTTCGCTAATCAACCGGCCGACATCGCCGGCCGCCGGACCTCCGCCGCGTGGCGGCGGGGCTGATCCTGCTCTCCGAGTTGCCAGAACTGCAAGCGTATCGCCACCGCCCACAGGTTGATCATTCTGTGGTCGCAGCAACTCCTGCCTGTCCTCAGTGGTGGTAGCTGCGGAGGACGCCGATCACGACGCCTTGGACGCGGCACTCGCCGGCGGGGACGATCTTGGGGGCCATGGTGCTGTTGGCGGGTTGGAGGCGGACCTTGCCGCCGGGTTCTTTGTAGAACCGCTTGAGGGTCGCCTCGCCGCTCTGCAGGAGGGCGACGACTTGCTGACCGTTGCGGGCGGTTTCGCTGCGCTCGATGACGACGTAGTCGCCGTCGCAGAGGTGGTCCTCGATCATGCTCTCGCCACGGACCTTCAGGACGAACACGCCGTTGCGGCTGGCGAAAAGTTCCTCGAGGTCGAGTTCCTCGCGGTTTTCCACCGCCTCGATCGGGCTGCCGGCGGCGATGTTGCCGAGCATGGGCAGCTTGGTCGGGCGGTTCTCGTCGGGCAAGAGCTCATCGGTGCAGATCTCCAAAGAGCGTGCCTTGTGCTTGTCGCGGGAGAGGATGCCCTTCTTTTCGAGCGCGCCGACGTGCTCGAAGATGGTCACCTTGCTCGTGCCGAGCTGGTCGGCGAGTTCCTGCATGGTCGGGGCGTAGCCGTTGAGGTGGCGGTAGTTGCGGATGGCGGCCAGCACGTCGAGCTGGCGGGGTGTGAGGTTCATCGGGTTCTCCTTGGGGCTGCGGATCGGCGAGGACGCCGGCATGGGCACAGGCCGCCCGCGCGCGGGCCGCCTCGCGGCCGATTTTGGCCGCCAATGCCTCGACCCGGCGGGCGGCGCTGTACGCCAGTAACGCGGGGCTGAAGAGGTCGGCTTGGGCGGGGTCGAGACGGGCGGGCATGAGTGGGGGCCGGTTCGGACGGTGTCCGGTGGAACGATAACCGAACAGTCGGCCGTTTGGCAAGTGCGTGTTCGGGAAGTGTCTCAGAAATCTTTTTTCGCCGGTTTGGATCAAGGCCCGGCGGCGGGTTGCCGATGCGCACCGCATGAGCACTCTCCCGAGCATGACGAGCGCGTTTACGGAGCTGAAGCACGCCGAGACGATGGGCAAGGTCCAGGTCGCGGTGGCGAAAAAGGTGTCGGACCAAGACAAGGCCAACGGCGCGGCGGCGATTCAGCTGCTCAACGCCGCCACGCACGGGGTGAACAAGGCGGCGGAGGGCGTCGGGGCGGCGATGCTCGGGCGGCAGCTTGATGTGCTGGCGTGAGCCGAAATCGTCTGCGTTCAGAAGTTCAAGATGCGGTGTGGCCGGCGCATAAGCCGGATTCTGTGACGGCGTTGCCACCGTTCGCGGCCATTTGCCTGGGGCGGTTGTTGCCAAGCGCCTCGTGCGGCCTACCCGCGGCGTGGGGCGGATCGGGCCGATCCTCGCCGCTGCGTGGCCTTGCTGCCGGTGGGGTTTGCCCTGCCGCCGACGTTGCCGTTGGCGCGGTGCGCTCTTACCGCACCTTTTCACCCTGACTCGGTCGCCCGAGCGGTTTGTTTTCTGTGGCACTGTCCCTCGGGTTGCCCCGGCCGGGCGTTACCCGGCACCGCGCCCTGTGCAGTCCGGACTTTCCTCGCCAAGCCGTGACAAGTCACCGCCCGACGCGGCCGCGTCGCCGACCACACCGCGACCCATTCTAGCCGGCGGTTCAGCGGGCGGCTTGTTGTGCCGATGCGTTGGGCAGAAAGGCGTGGCTCGTTGCGATATCTGGTGCCCATCACGACGCTGGTTCTGCTGGTGTGCATCGCCTTCGCGGCGTACACGCGGCAGCTGGAGCGGCGACACACCGCCGGCGCGTACTTCCCGCCGCTGTCGGCCGACCAGTTGAAGTGACTGCCGTCAAAGGTCGTCGCCGGTGAAGGCGTGCTCGTGGTGCCGGATGACGGGCGGCTCGCTTGGGGCGAGGGTGACGGCCACGATGTCGAACCGCAGGCTCGGCGGCGGGTTGCCGAACTCGCGGGCGTAGGCGGTGGCGGCGCGGAAGATTTGGCGACGCTTGCGGCGGTTGACGGCTTCGGCCGGGTCGCGGCGGGGGTTGGTGCGAGTCTTTACCTCGACGAACACGAGCACCTCCCCGTCGCGGCAGACCAGGTCGAGCTCGCAGCCGGCGCGGACGACGTTGCGCCCGATGATGCGGTGCCCGCGGCGAAGCAGATGCTCTTCGGCCAGCGCCTCGCCGCGACTGCCGACGCCCGCGCTCTTGAGCCGGTGGCGGCGGGTGGCGGCGTCCTGCAACCGGCGGATGAGCCGCTCGAGGATCACCCGGCCAGCGCGTCCTTCAGCGTCCGCTGCGCCGCGGCGACGGCCGCCCCGCTCTCGACATCCTGGCCGCAGTCGGCGAGGACGAGTTCGATGGCCGACACGGCGATCAATGCCTCAAAGACATCGGTGTAGCCCATGTGGTTGACGCGGAACAGGTGGCCCTTCATGTCGCCCTGGCCGCCGGCGAGGTGGACGTTGTGCTTCTTTTTCAACGGCTTGCGGAGGTCGTCGTCGCTGACGCCCGCCGGCAGCTTGATCGCGCTGACGCTGTCGGCCGGCATCTGGCTGAACATTTCGAGACCCAGCGCCGAGCAGCCCGCCCGGACGGCGGCGGCCGAGGCGTGGGTGCGTTGCCAGACGTGCTCCAAACCCTCGTCGAGGATCATTTGCAGCGACACCCGCAGCCCTTCGATGAGCTGGTTGTTGGGCGTGTACGGCGTGTCCCAGTTGCCCATCGCCTTCTCGTAGGCGAGGAGGTCGAGGTACAGCTTGTCCTTCCGCGGGTTGTCGCCGGCGGCCTTGCGGGCACGCTCGCTGAGGCTCACGAAACCCAGGCCCGGCGGCAGCATGAGGGCCTTCTGGCTGCCGGTGATGGCGACGTCGACGCCCCAGGCGTCCATCTCGAACGGCAGCGCGCCAATGCTCGTGATGCCGTCCACGACGATGAGAATGTCCGGTGCCACCCGCCGGGCCGCCTCGGCGACGGCTTTCATGTCGCAGGCGGTGCCGGTGCTGGTTTCGCTGTGGGTGACGATCAAGGCGTCGGCCGGGTTCTCGGTCAGCGCCTTCTCGACGTCCTCGGGCGTGGTGTGGTGGCCGTAGTCGTAGGTGAGCTCGCGGGTGTCGAGGTCGTAGGCGCGGGCGATCTTGGCCCAGCGCTCGCTGAACTTGCCGTTGCTGACGTTGAGCACGCTCTGGCCGGGGGCCATGACGGAGATCAGGCCGGCCTCGAACGCGCTGGTGCCGCTGCCGGTGAGGGTGAAGACGGGCCGCTCGGTGCGAAACACTTGCTGGAGCTGCCCGGTGACTTCCTTCAAGAGCGCCCGGAACTCGGCCGTGCGGTGGTGCCGCTGCGGCTCGGCCATTTTCAGAAACACGTCCTCGGGGACCGGCGTCGGGCCGGGGCAGTACAGGCGGAACTTGCTGGGCATGGGTGAGAAGTGTAGAGGAGTCCCTTGTTCTTTGTCATTGGCTCTTTGTTCTTGGTGCCGCATCGCCAGCAGGAGAACGAAGGACCAAGAGCAAACGACAAAGAACCCACTGCCTACGCCTTCTCCCACGCCTCGCGCAGAAACGTGAGCGTCCGCCGCCAGCCTTCGGCGTTTTCGGGCATTTTGCCTTCGATGCTGATGCCGCCCGTGTAGTTGCCGTGTTTGAGGATGCTGAAGATCGGGACGTAGTCGCTGCCGCCGCCGTCGCCGGGGCTGCTGCGGCCCTCCAGGTCGGCGACGTGGACGTGGCGGATATCGGGCAGGGCCGCCTCCAGGCTCGCCAGCGGCTCGTCGTTGCTCCAGAAGTGGTAGGTGTCGAGCAGGCACTTGATGCTCGGATGGTCCACCGCCCGGACATGGGCCATGCCGTCGTCGATCGTGTTGATCAGGTTGCACTCGGCCCGCCGCAGCGGCTCGATGACGACCGTGACGTTCGCCGCCTCGGCCAGCGGAACGCACAGGCGGAGGAAGTCGTTCACCTGCTCGTGCGCCCGCCCGCGGTCGAAGCCGTCGGGCAGCCGCCGGCTGCGCCCGCTCCCGAAGACCTGAATCGGCACGCCCGCCTCGCCTAGGGCCGGGAACAGCTTGTTTAGGTACGCTTCAGCGGCGGCCGGATCGGCGTCGGGGCCGACGATCTTGATCTCGCCCGGCAGCATCATGTTGCACGACTTGACCGGCACCGGTGCCGACTTCACGAGCGTCGGCAGATCATCGCCGAGCATGGCCGACGCCGGCCCCTCGTAGAAGTCGAGGCCGTGGCCGGCGTGTTCGGCCCAGTTGGCGGGCCAGATGCAGGCACCCAGCGGCGGAATGGTCATGTCCCATTGTAAGTCGCCAGGCCGTCGGCCGTCACGAGGACCAGGCGGTCGGTAATCTGGTGCGGCATCTGTCGGTAATCGGCGTTAATCTGCCGCCGCAAGCGCTCGACCGTTTCCTCGTCGTCACGGAAGCACAGCAGGATGTCGCGGTTGGGCACCGCCGCGACAAACGGGCTGCCCAGGTGGCCGCGCAATCGGCCGTGCAAGCTCGGCAGCAGAATCCGGCTGGCGTCGAAGCCGTCGAGCATTTGGAACAAGATCAAGCTCACCTCGCCATCCTCATCCTCCGCGGCATGGGCGGCGAGCTGGCCGCTGCGCTCGATCAGATTCTCGAGCGCGATGTCGTGCAGCTCGTCGACGTCGAGCCCCCACCGTCCGGGCGCTTCGGCGGGGATGTAGGAGAGCGTGCGGTCGCCATCGATGACGTAGCCGATGTCCAGGCCGCTGACCAGCGGCTGGTGGCAAAGGTGCCCGATCCGCCGGCCTTCGGTCTCGCCGTTGAGCAGCACCGGCAGCACCTTGGCCCGCACCTGGCTGAACGGCCCGCCCTGGTCCGGCGTGCCCTCGGCCGCGCGGAGCATCTCGACGGCCCACCGGTCCACGTGCCGCGACAGTTCCGTCGGCCGCAGTTGGGCGATGCGGTACAAATCCTCGAGCGAGGCAATGTTGCCGTTGATCCGCAAACTGAACGGCTGCGGGGCCCGGGCGATTTTGACCAGCGGAAACTTCGTGCGGACCCGGTCGATGACGACCTGCGCAAAACTGTTCCGGCTCAACTCCGCCATGGGCTGATGCTATCGCCCGTCGCGGCGCTGTGCGAAGTCGCACTTCGGGAAAACCGGGAACCTTGACCTGCGACGCCGACGCCGGCCGCAATGCCACGCAGCGCAGGTCAGCTTCCCAAACCGGTGAGCACCACCGCGCTGTTCTTGCTCCCGAACGCGAGGCAGTTCAGCAACGCCGTCCGCACCGGCACGTCGCGCGGGCCGTCGATGACGTAGTCGAGGTCGCAGTCCGCGTCGAGCTCGCCGGCGAGCCGGGTGCCGTGCACCGTGCCGCGGCCGGCGCACAGGATCGTCGCGGCGAGGCCCGCCGTGCCGCCGGCACCTTGGGGGTGGCCGATCAGGCTCTTGGTCGCGCTCATCGGCACGTGCCGCGCCCGGTCGCCGAACACCTTGTGCATGGCGAGGGTTTCGAGGCGGTCGTTCAGCACGGTGCCGGTGCCGTGGAGGTTGACGTAGTCGATTTCCTCCGGAGAAACATCCGCTTCGGCGAAGGCCAGTTCCGTCGCCCGGACGCATTCGGCGACGTCGGGCGCGATCTGCGTGCGGTGGAAGGCGTCGCACGTGCTGCCGTACCCGGCGAACGTTGCCAGCGATTTGGCCCCACGTTTCTCCGCGATATCCGCGGCTTCCAGCACGAACATCCAGGACCCTTCGGCCAGAATGAACCCGTCCCGGTCGGCGGCGAATGGCCGGCACGCGTCGGCGGGTTCGGCAACGTCGCTCGTGCCAATGACTTTCATCGCTTCGAACCCGGCCAGCGTGCCGCGGCTGATTGGGGCGTCCGACCCGCCCGTCACCGCCGCGTCGCAACGGCCCAGGCGAATCAAATCGGCCGCGTGCGCGACGGCGTCGATGCCGCTGGCGCACCCGGTCGACACCACGTGGCTCGGCCCGCGCAGCCCGAGCACGATCGACAGCTCACTCGCCAGGTTCCCCGGCGTGCCGGCGGTGATGGCGAACGGCGAGGTCTTGCCGCCCAGGAAGTACGCCTCGTACTGCTGCTCAACAAACACGATGCCACCGCCGCCCGTGCCGAGGCTGACGGCGACCCGCTGCGGATCGAGCGTGCCGCCGGCCTGTTCGAGCGCCTCCCGCGCCGCCGCCACCGCCAGCGGCACCATCCGCGGCGTCCGCCGGGCGTCGGCGCTTGTGACGTGATCCGTCGGCTCGAAGTCACGAACCGCCCCAACGACCCGGCTTTTGAGGTTCTTCCGCGTCGCGTGGTCCAGAAAGCTCAGGCCACTGCGGCCGTCCAGCAGCGCATCGGCGAACGCCGTCCGGCCGATGCCGTTGGGGCTCACGCACCCGATGCCAGTGATCACAACGCGCCTCACCCGGCCCGATCGTAGGAACCGACCGGCGGCGGCAGCTCATCCGCCCGCGCCGGCTGCCAGACCCGCGGCAACATTGGCACCTCGCCCCGCGCCGGCCCGACCTGCGCCAACGCTTTCTTCAGCAGCAGCCCCTGCCACCCCATCACCGCCAGCGGCCCGCCGACCAGCCCCGCCAGCAGCAACCCGGCCAACCCCGCCGTCACCGTCGCGAGCAACCCGACGACGACCATCACCCCGCACGCCAGCGCCAGCACGCCGGTGAACCCGACGCCCGCCCACATGGCCGCCCGCGCGCCGCGCCACGTGCCGATGCCCGAGGCAATGAAGCCCGCCCCGAGCCCGACGAACAGCGACGTCACCACCGCCAACGCCGCGTGCACCACCTGCGGATCGGGCCGCGGCCCGGCCTCCTCCGGCCAATCCTGCATCATCTCGAACGGCTCGATGCTCAGCAGCCCGAACAGCGTCAGCAGCGCCCACCCCAGCACCGCCGCCCCGCTGAAGATCAGGCACAGCCCGGCCCGCTGCCGGGGAGAGTTGGGATCAAACCTGCCGACCGGCCGCGTCATGCCGCACCGTATGCGGCCTCGGATGCGACGGTTGCCGCCACCGCCGGCGCGATCTCGGCCAGCGGCTTCATCACAAAGGCCCGCCCCGCCATCCGCGGGTGCGGCAACGTCAGTCGCGGCGAGTTCAGCGTGACGCTCTCGTACACCAGCAAGTCCAGATCCATGGTCCGCGGCGCGTTGACAAACGGCCGCTCCCGCCCGAGCTTTCGCTCAATCTCCTGCAAGACATCCAGCAACGCCAGCGGCCGCCGCCACGTCACGACCTCGGCGACGGTGTTCAGATAATCCGGCGCATCAATCGGCCCGCCCTCGCTTGGCGTCTCGACCAGCGTCGCCACCCGAACCACCCGCACCCCGTCCGCCGCATTGAGCAGCCGCAGCGCCGTCGCGATGAGCCGCCGCCGGTCGCCGAGGTTCGAGCCGACGCCGACGAACGCACGGCGGGTTTGGCGGGCTTGAGGCATGGAATCAGATCGTTGGCGACCTGACTCGGGCATGTCAGCCGACCGGCTCCACCACCGTTTCCGCGTCGAGGCCGTTCGCGTGGTCCCAGAACCGCGTGCGGATTTGGAACGTGCCGCCGGGCACGACGATCAGGTCGGGCAGCTCGCCACCGCGGCGCCGCTCCAGCCGCAGGCGATTGCCCAGCGGGCGGTTGTCCGGGCCGTTGAAGTAGACGCTCGGGTCGGTGTTCGTCTGCCACGTCGTGCCGCCGGAGGTGTAGCGGAGGTGGAAGCCGCTGGCGACCACGACCCGCTGCAACTCCGCGGCCGTGGCCACGCTCAAGCCCGAATCGTCCAGCTCGATCATCATGTCGGCCCGCACCCGCTGGTGCTCCAACGCCAGCGCATCCGCCGTCGGCCGCAACCCGCGCAGGTAGCGGGCGAACGCCCGCCGCATGCCCTCCTCGTTGTCGCCGAACGCCCGCCGACGGGCGTCGTCGGCCGTGTAGCCGCGATGCAGCAGCCGCAGCATGTAGACCAGCCGCGGCCGCAACGCCGTGCCGTCGCTCTCGCCGCCCTTGGCGTAGACCATAAAGTGCGCCGCCGCCCACGCCGCGTTGTAGTTCGCCCCGGCGTGGTGGCCGTCGCCGAACGCCGAGTGCCAGCGGTCGTCATCCATCGCCATCAAATCGATCAAGTCCGGCAGCCGCCCCGCCGCCATCAGCGCGCGCCGCTCGCGCCAGGTCAGCGGCGCCGCCGCCGTCCCACCGCTGGGGTTCTGGGTCTGAGTCTGGGTCTGCGTTTGAGTCTGCGTCTGGGTGAGGGACCCGCTCGACGTGCGGGCCCGCGCCGTCGCGCCCCGCCCGGCGAGGCAGCCCGAGCCCATCACGACGGCAGACCCGGAGGCGCCGGGGCCGAGCGTGCCGACATGGTGGCTGGACCGGGCGGTGGGCTCCCCCTCCTGCGGCGGGCGCAGGAACTCCCGGTCACGCCAGATCAGAAGGGTGTCGTCGATGGCCTCGCGGAACGGTTCGGCCCCCTGGGTACTCGTCACGAAATCTCCTCCGTCAGATACCGGCACGCTTGAGGCTCTCGCGGATCAGCACGGCGGCCGGACCCGAAGGCACGGGATAGTCGCGGGTGCCCACGATGTCCGAGGTCAGGTGCGGCTCCGTAGTCACCAGCCGTTCGTAGACCTCGCGCGCCTCGTCGAGCCGCCCCGCATGGCTGAAGCAGGCGCCGAGGTAGCGCAGGGCCGAGGCGTGGGGCTTCTTCAGCGTCCGCGGCTGGAGGGACAGCGCGAGCTTTCCGTGGCGGATCCCCGCCTCGTAGTCGCCTTCCAGGGCGGCGCTCATGCAAAGCGTCGTCACGAAGAAGTATCGATAGGGCAGGAAGCGCCCCAGCATGGCCGCTCTCATGGCCACATTGCGGGCGGCGCTGGCGTCACCCTGGTAGAGCCGCAGGCACGCCTCGGCGTGGTGGGTGTGCACGTGCTGGCAGCCCACCGCGTGGGCGCGCTCGATCAGGTCCCCGGCGAGCTCGAACTCCCCCAGGACGAAGGCGTTGACGTGGGCGACGAGCGACAGGCTCAGGCCGTTCGTCGGGTCGAGGCGCAGCGCCAGCTCGGCCTGCTCCCGGGCATGGTCCATGAGGTCGCGGCGTCGGCTCCCGGACGGGACTTCCGCCAGCGCGATTGCCGCCAGATAGGCCCGGTAGGCGTGGAAAGCGGAGGCTTCGTGGAGGCCGGTGGCCTCCACGAAGCAGCGGTCGGCCTCGGCGACGTTGTCGGCCGTGAGGGAGAACATCCGCTCGACGCCCTCCAGCGCGCGCGCGACGGCGAGATGGCGCTCGTTGGAGAAGAGCCGGGGGTTGATCGAGATCCGCGCGAGGATGCGCTCGGCGATGTCGCCCACGAGGCTGGGGTCGTCGGGCGAGGTCGAGCCCGCGGCATGGGTCCAGACGACGGCCTTGTCCGAGGAGCGCACGGCCGAGAAGGTGAAGTCGGGCCCCGACGCGCCGTCGCGGGCGAAGCATTGCAGATAGATGTCGGGCACCGCGAAGGAGCCCGCGTCGAGCGTGGCGCCGCGAAGCTCCACCAGCTCGATGCCGCCGACCTCCTGGAGGCAGTGCCCGATCCGGCTCACGATGAGGT
>CAYLSV010000096.1:0-13204 GCA_964386435.1 uncultured Tepidisphaerales bacterium | reverse complement strand
AGATGAAGGTCACGCTCGGCAAGCCGATCGCCATGGAGGAGAAGCTCCGCTTCGCCATCCGCGAGGGCGGCAAGACCATCGGCTCGGGCGTCGTGACCAAGATCACCAAGTAAGACAGATCAAGTCGGAGCCTTCGGCTCGTTCTTTGTTCTTGGTCCTTTGTCCCCGTCGGCAAAGGACCAAGGACAAATGACCAAGAACAAAGGACATCATGGCCAAAGAATCCCGCGAAAACGTCTGGCTCCAGTGCAAGGAAACCGGCGACCTGAACTACCGCACGAACATTCGTGTCGTCGGCCAGGATGCCCACACCAAGCTGGAGATCAAAAAGTTCTGCCCCCGCCTGCGCAAGCACACCATGCACAAGGTGAAGCGCAAGTAAGGCTCGGGTAACCGCTCACGCCCACGTTGCCGGGAACGGCAACGTGGGCCTTGAGGCCGGCCTACCATTCGGACGGCCCGACGACACGTCAGTAGCTCAATTGGCAGAGCAGCCGTCTCCAAAGCGGCCGGTTGGGGGTTCGACTCCCTCCTGACGTGCTCAAGCGACGCTGCCCGGCGTCCCCATCACCGGGCACAACGCGACCGCCGCCGGCGGTCGCCTTCGTATGGCCCCGGCCGACCCTCACCGCCCATGGCTTCTGCAACCACCGTCCCCGCCAACCCCGGCAAAGGCCCAAAAGGCCCCGGCCCCAAGGGCAAGGCTGCCGAAGAACAAGGCAGCCTGTTCCGCGTCTACAAGCCGACCCAAGGCTACTGGACCCGCCTCGGCACCGGCCTGGGCGTGGCGGGCATCATCCTGCTCACCGTCTTCTGGTTCCTCCGCGAGGAGCTGAGTAAGTTCGGCGAGCTGCGGACCAACAACGCCCTGCTTTACGGCATCTTGCTGGGGGCACTGATCGTCCTCTCGATCGTCGGCTGGTGGGCCATCAACCGGCCCAAGCACGCCAAGTTCCTGATCGAGACCGACGGCGAGATGAAGAAGGTCACCTGGACCAGCCGTCGCGAGTTGGTCCGCTCGACGCAGGTTGTCGTGATTTTCATGTTCCTCACCGCGGCGATGCTGTTCCTGTACGACATCGTCTTCGGCTACCTGTTCTACTTCATGAAGGTCCTGAAGGTCACCCCGCTCGGCTGATCGGTTGATTCTGCCCGCCGCCCGCACCCCCCGCACCATGTCTGACGCCGACGACCTGATGACTCCGACCGACGCCGACACCGACGTGGCGGTGGATTCCGACGTGGCCATCGACACCGCCGAGCCGGTGTTCGACACGCCGGCCGGGCTCCAGTCGGCCCAGCCCGCCGACCCCGAGCCGGCCGCCGTGGCTGCGACGCCCGAGCCAGAGGCCAAGCCCGAGCCGCCCAAGCCGGTGCAGACGCCCGGCGAGACGACCGGCCGCCGCGACCCGCGCATGCGGTTCTACGTCCTGCGCGTCGCCAGCAACAAGGAAGACCGCGTCAAGCTCGGCATCGATCGCAAGGTCAAGATCGAGGGCTTGGAGAACCAGGTCGGCCGAGTCCTCGTGCCAATCGAGAAGGTCCGCAAGATGAAGGGCGGCGTCCGCAAGGAGCAGGAGGTCAAGCTCTACCCCGGCTACGTCTTCATCGAGCTGATCCCCGACTCCAACGGCTTGATCCCGCAGGACATCTGGTTCACCGTCAAAGAAACCGAGGGCGTCGGCGACTTCATCCAGGCCAGCGGCAAGCCGCACCCGATGTCCGGCCCCGACGAGCGGAAAATGCTCGAAGTCGCCGAGAAAAAGCCCGAGGACTCGGCCAGCCTCAAAACCGAGTACAACAAGGGCGACCGCATCCGCGTCATCGACGGCGCGTTCGAGAACACCGAGGGCGACGTCGACGAAATCATGCCCGACAAGGGCCTGGTCCGCATCATCGCCCAACTCTTCGGCCGCGCCACGCCGCTGGAGCTGGAGTACTGGCAGATCGAGAAGATTTAGGGTTTAGGTGGTAGGTGGATTTGCTTCCTGCCACCTGCGTCCTGCCACCTATCACCTACGCTCCGGGCCATGCACGGCCACGACGGGATCGATCGCGTTCTGCTCGACGCCGACACCATTGCCGAGCGGGTGGCGGCGCTGGCCCGTCAGATTACCGCCGACCATGCGGGGCCGGCGGGGGAGCTGGTCATCGTGCCGATCCTCACCGGGGCGATGGTTTTCTGCAGCGATTTGGTTCGGCAGATGCCAATGCCGATGAAGATCGGCTTGCTCACCGTCAGCAGCTACCCCGGCACCGCCACGACCACCAAGGGCGTCGCCCTCGACGCCGCCGACCATGAGCCGCTGCGGCCGCGGGTCAGCGGCAAGCGGGTGGTTCTCGTCGACGACATTCTCGACAGCGGCAACACGCTGCGGGCCACGAGCCGGTTGATGCGGGATCTGGGTGCCGCCGACGTCCGCACCTGCGTCCTGCTCCGCAAGCAGGACCGCCCCGAGGCCGCCGATGTCGTCGCCGACTACGCCGGCTTCGACATTCCCGACGCCTTCGTCGTCGGCTACGGCCTCGACTACGACGACGAATACCGCAACCTGCCCAACATCTGCGTCCTCAAGCCAGGCGTCTTCGCGTCCGGCAATTAAGCGGTTGTTGGCAACTTCGCATCAGGCGATCTTGGGCGGCGTGCATAGCCCCGCCGCTACGCGGCGGTGGAGGGTTTCGGTGATGCCGAGCCTTCAACCGGGTCGCCGCCGATCCAAACCGCCGCCGGCTCCCGCAGGTCGTGGATCAGTTGCCGCAGCGGGTCGCCATGGCCGGTGAGGGGCCAGGCGGCGACGTCGGCATGATCGCCGGGGGTGAGGCTGCCGGCGTCCTCCAAGCCCAGGGCGCGGGCGGCGTTGAGCGTGACGGTCCGCCAAAGGGTCAGGGTTTCAGCAGGGCCGCCGATGGCCCTCAGCTCGGCAAGGAGGTTCAGGTCCGGCGAGGTCGCCCGGCTGTCGGTGCCGATGGCGACGGTGATGCCGCGGGCGAGCATCTCCCGCCAGCGGTGGGGCGGGTGGCCGAACAGGGCGTGGGTCCGCGGGCACCACACCACCGAGGCCCGCCCGGCCGCCAGCCGGCCGAGGTCGTCGGCGTCCACATAATTGACATGCGCCAGCACCGTCGGCACGTCGAGCAACCCCACCGCATCCGCGAAGGCGACCGGCGAGCCGCAGAACGGGGCGACGGCATCGTCCTCCCATCCGCCCAGCCATTGCCAGACGTCGGCGAACCGCCCGCCGCCGGTGCGGATGAACTCGGCTTCCTCCGGCGACTCGGCGAGGTGCGTCGCCAGCGGCCGATGCGTCGCCACGGCGGCACGGTAGCCGTCGGCGGTAACGGTGTACGGGGCGTGCGGCGAGAGGCCGATGCGCAGCCGGTCCGTCGCGTGTTCCCGCTTCGCCGCCGTCGCCAACCCCGCCCAGAACCGCGGCTCCGCCTTCGCCAAACCCAATGCCTCGCCAAAACTCACCGCCCGCAGCGGCGACTTCGCCAGCATTGGCCGCGAGAGGTCCGGAAATGCCGAGATGTCGCCAATCCCGGTCACGCCAAATCGCAGGCACTCTGCCAAGCCCGTCGCCACGGCCTTGGGCACCCGCTCCTCCGGCGGCGGCCGTGTCGCCCGGCCCCGCGCCATCTGGTAAATCCAATCGCTGAACGACGCCGGCCGCTCGCTTGGCACCGCGTGGTCCGAAAGCTCCAGATGCGTGTGGGCGTTGATGAGCCCCGGCGTCAGCACGCACCGCCCGACATCCACCTGCTCCCCCACGTTCGGCCGCCGCACCAGCTCCGCCGCCCGACCGACGGCCACGATCCGCCCGCCGTCGATGAGCACCCCGCCGTCCCGGATCGCCGGCGCGGCAATGGGTGCAACGACATCGGCACGAATCAACACGGTGCAGGGTACGTGCGAACCCTGACCTGCGGCACCGTGGTTTTGCACGTTGAATCCAGAAGATTTTGGCCCGCGTCACTCCCGCTGCTCGGCCTCCAACGTCTTCGTGGCCCGCACCATCGCTTCCAAGCGGCGGCGGGCGAGGGCGCGGGGGTGGTCGAAGTAGAACCCGTCGCGGAGGCGGGCCTCCCAGTAGCGGTAGCGTTGGCGGGCGGCGAGAGCCTGGCGGAGGGGTTCGGTGCCGCGGGTTTCGGCGGCGAGGCGGGCCAGGCCGGTGAGGCCGAAGTCGTCGAGGTTCAGGGCGTCGCACAGGAGCTTGGCATCGTCCAAAATCGGCGGCCGCTGGGGGGTTTCGTGGAGCAGGCGGGCGGTACGGTCGAGCAGATCGCTGTCGGCGTGGCCGGCGAGTAGCTCGACCAACCGCTCGGCAGCGCGGGCGGCGCGGGTGCGCAGGTTTTGCGCGCCCAGTCGGCCGCCGGGGACGTGGGCGTCGGGCAGGTGCAGGGCCCACGCGGCGAGTTCGAGGGCGTCGCGGTCGCCGCCGTCGTCGATCAGGTGCAGCTCGTCGGTCCAGCGCGCAAGGCGGCCGGCCAGCCGCCGGGCGTCGTCGGCGGCGTGGGGCAGCGAGTTGGTGGCGTCGCCGAGGCGGCGCAAGAGCGGCGTGGGCAGCGGCATCGTCTCCCTTCCCAATCCCGTCCTTGGCCGCCGTGCGCCCGGTCGCCGCAGGCGGGTTCTAACTCCCGCGCATGTTCTACCATGGCCGCATGCCCATCGCCCGTCGGAAAATCGGTCACGCCGCACGCCATCTTGTCGTCGCCGCCGCCTTCCTCACGCTCGGCGTCGGCTGTGCCGGCGACGGCATCCCGCAGAGCGAGCGCGACGTCTTCGGCAAGCCCGTGCAACTCACCGCCGATTTCGAGAAGGCCGGCGAGGCGTATTGGTCGCAGGACATGCGGTGGCTCATCTTCCAGGCCACGCCCGCCGGTGAGCGGGATTACCAGATGTACCTCGCCAAACTGATCTGGAACGGCTCGCCGAGCGCCGGCACGATTGTCGGCGTGGAGAACCCGATCCGCATCACGCCGCCGGGCAGCAGCAACACGTGCGGCTTCTTCAGCCCCGACGGCCGCACCGTGTTGTTCAGCAGCACCGCCGCCAAGCGGGAGCTTGACCCGGAAGACCGGCCGCAGCCGGGGTATCAGCGGGAGGGGCGGGATTACCAGTGGGCGTTCCCGCGGGGCATGGAGATCTTCGCCTACGACAACTGGCAGGGGGCCGTCGCCGGGGGCGAGCCGGGGCGGGGCGTGGATCTCACCGGCGGGCGGATGCTCACCGACAACGACCACTACGACGCCGAGGCCGCTTACACGCCGGATGGGCGGCACATTGTGTTCACCAGCGCCCGCACCGCCCCGACCGACGCCGACGATGTGCGGCCGTACCTCGATTTGTACAGCATGCGCAGCGACGGCAGCAACGTTGTGCGCTTGACGAGCATGCCCGGCTACGACGGCGGCCCGTTCGTCGGCAACGGCGGGCGGCAGCTCATCTGGCGAGCCGATTACGCCGGGACGGACCTCTTGCAGGTGATGGTGGCCGACCTGGTGTACGACGAGGCGGGCGACATCGTCGGCCTTGAGAACGCCATGCAGATCACCGGCACCGAAACCGATCCGGGCGAAATTGCCGGCCTCGACCCCGAGGGCGTCGACGCCACCCGCACGGTCAATTGGGCCCCGTACTGGCACCCGGCCGGCACGTTCGTCGCCTACGCCAGCAGCCTGGTGAGCCACCGCAACTACGAGGTGTTCCAAGTCCGCACCGACGGCAGCCGCACGTTGCGGTTGACGTTCACCGAGGGCTTCGACGGGTTGCCCGTCTTCAGCCCCGACGGCCGCTGGCTGCTGTGGACCAGCCAGCGCGGCGAGGGCGGCACGAGCCAAATCTGGGTTGCCCCGTACAAGCGGCCCAAGGCGGGGTGACTTACTCCTCGTCGTCCTTGTTGCCGCCGAAGAGGTTGCCCAGGGCATCCTTTGCCCGGTCGCCGACTTCGCCTTCGAGCAAGTCGCCGGCCTCGGGCGGGAGCTTGTCAGTGAGGTTGCCCAGTGCCTTGTCGAGCTGCTCCTGGGCCATGCCCTCGATGTCGCCGAACATGGCTTGGAGGTCGCCCGAGAGGATCGCCCGCAGCTGCGGCGGCAAGTCCTCGTTCTGCGCCACGGCGACGCCAATGGCCGTCATCACCTCCATCACCACCCGGCCGACCTCGGCCCCATTTTCGGCGCCCTCGGCGGTGCCGATGTTGTTCAGCACCACGTCGGGCACGGTGAGGCTCAACGGCTCGATGCCGGGGATGCCGGGGATGATCTCGACCTGGGCGTTCGTGACCGTCAGCTTGTCGATGATCAACCGGATCGGCTCCGACTCGCCGTCGGCCGGCTCGTCGGGGGCCGAATCGCCGGCGAACTTGTCGCCCAGCACCTTGATGTTGAACTTCCCGCCGGCCTGCTCGAGCACGATCTTGGGCGAGGCGATGTTGATGTCGGCCACGCGGACCGGGTCGCCCAGCAGCTCGCCGTAGCTCGTGTCGACGCTCAGCCCGCCGACGCTGAACATGCGCGGCGCGGTGAACCCCTCGGGCGAAGCGATGGCCAGCTCGTTCAGATCGACGTCGCCGCTGAGCAGGCCGAGCGTCACGCTGTCGAGATCGGTCTCCAGATCCAACGAACTCTCGGCCGAGACTTCGATGCGGTCGCGGATGATGTTGTCGAGGTTCAGGTAGACGAACGCCAGCCCGCCGATGACGAGCAGGACGATGACCAGCACGGCGAGCTTGAAGAGGGGAAACCCCTTCTTTTTCTTGGGTTCGGCGGGCGTGGGGGCAACGGGTTCGGTAGAGTCGGCCATGCGGTTCACCTTGTTCGGAGTCGGGTTCGGTTCAGGGCGAGTGTACCCGATTCTCCTGGGCCTGACGTTGCTGCTGCCGCTTGTCGCCCGCGGCGGGCTGACGGCCGATGAGGTGGTCGTCCTCTGCAACGCCGACGACGAGGAGAGCGTCGAGTTGGCAAGGTATTACGCCCAGCAACGGGGCATCCCGGCGGCGAACATCCTCGCCGTGCCGCTGCCGAGAGGTGAGCGGATCAGTTTCGAGACGTACCACAACGACATCCTGCCCCGCCTGCGGACGGTTCTCGTCGAAAACGGCTTCCACCAGTCGGCCCGCTGCCTCGTGACCGTCAGTGGCGTGCCGCTGACCATCAGCCACCGCAAGCCCGGCGACAATGAGGACGAGGAACTCCGCCAACTCACCCGGCTGCGGGAGCAGGCGACCGGGGATTTGCAGCAGATCGCCACCGACGCCGAGGCACTGGCCGTCGCGGCCGGGGCCGAAGCGGACGACGTGGCCGTGCCGCGTGATCCGGCCCGCGCCCTGGCACGGCTGCAGGCGGCGGGGCGGGCCTTGCAGGAATTTGGCCCCGCCCTCGAGGCGGCCCGGCGGCAGGAACTCGGCCGAGCGTGGCAAGCAATTAGCGCCCGACTGCGTGCCCCGGTGACGCCCGAGGGGTGGGAACTTGTGACGCCCGACGCCGCGGCCGTGCAGGCGGCCAACCTCCGGCCGGCCGACGCCGAGGCGCGGCAGATCATGCGCGACGCCGGGCGGGCGTCGGGGCCGGTGACGCTGCTGGCCATCCTCAGCCGCCAGCAGAACCTGCTCACCGGCCCCGAAACCGGCGCGAGCTTCGAGAGCGAGCTGGCGGTCATCCTGTGGCCCAACTACGCCCTCTCGCGGTGGCAGATGAACCCGCTCAACTTCCGCTACAACGGGCCAAACGCCCCCAAAACGTTCATGACGGCCCGCCTCGACGCCCGCGACGCCGACACCGTCCGGCGGATGATCGACGACGGCCTCGCCGCCGAGCGGGACGGGGTGCCGGGGCGGTTCGTCGTCGATTCCCGCGGCATCGACGCCGTCAAAGACGACGGCAGCATCGACGCCTACGGCGCGTACGACGAGTCGCTGCGGCAACTCGCCAACGTGCTGCAACGGCACATCCCCAACCGCCTGGTCTTCGACGAGGCCGGCGGCGTGATCGGCGAGAACACGGTGGCCGGCATCGCCGGGTACGCCGGGTGGTACAGCGTGAAAAACTACGTCCGGCCCGGCACGTTCACGCCGGGGGCGGTGGCGTTCCACATCGCCAGTTTCGAGCTGGTGCAGATGAAGAACCCGAACTTCACCGGCTGGGTGCCGAACCTGCTGGCCGACGGCGCGGCGGCGACGCTGGGGCCGGTGGCTGAGCCGTACTTGGCGTCATTCCCCAAGGCGCACGACTTTTTCCTGCTGCTGCTAAGCGACCGGATGACGCTGGGCGAGGCGTATTGGGTGACGAATCCGATGGTCAGCTGGCAGGTCACGCTGGTCGGCGACCCGCTGGCTCGGCCGTACAGCGTGCGGCCGCCGCTGCGGGTGGATCAGTTGCCGCCGCATTTGCGGGAGGTCGAGCCGCCGCGGCAGAACCTTGGCGAAAATGGCGAGCGGCCGCAAAGTCCGACAGTCGATGCGACCGATGACCTTTGAGCAGGTGTCGTCGCGGAGGCGACGCCCGCGTGTCCCACCCGGCCCCTGAGAGAAGCACCCGCCATGCGCCTGATCTGCCCGAACCTGCGTTGCCGCAAGGTCCTGACCGTCCCCGAAGAAGTCCGCGGCCGGATCGTCAAGTGCCAGCACTGCCAAACCATGCTCCGCGTCCCGAAACCCGCCAACCCCACCCCCGCCCCGACCGAGGCCAACGCCGACGTCGCCGTGGTGGATTGAGGGCGACCCGACACAACCTTCACCTGCGTGAGTAGCTGCGACTCGGCGAGTCGCAGTCCGGGACGTGCGAGTTCGACCGGACTGCGAGTCGCCGACTCGCAGCCACCTTCGCCTTCCGATCGATTGAAGGATCAGCTCAGCCCCATCGCCCGCAGATTTTCCAGGCTCGTCTTGAGCGAGTCGAACGGGTCGCGGTAGCAGGTGTCCTGCTCGACGATGTACCACTCGACGCCCACCCGGTCGCAGGCCGAGAGGATCGCCGGCCAGTTCAGGTTGCCCACGCCGACCTCGGCCATGTACTGCGTCTTGTCGGGCTTGATTGCCAGATCCTTGAGGTGCACGCACGGGATGCGGCCGGCGAAGCGGTCGACCCACGCCACCGGGTCGCCGCCGCCGTGGGCGACCCAGTAGGTGTCGATCTCGAACCAGATGTTATCGTCGAGGCCCTCCGCCAGCAGGTCCATGGCGGTCGGATCCGTCAGGCCCTGACCGACCTTGGCCCACTCGTGGCTGTGGTTGTGGTAGCCGATGCTCAGCGGGCTGCCGGCATACGCGGGGGCGGCCCGGTTGTAGCGGTCGATGAAGCCTGTCCAATTCGCACGCGTGAAATCTTCCGGATTCGGGAAGAACCCGCCGATCGCCGTGTACTTGCAATTGAGAACGGCGTGTTCGTCGATCTGCCGCTGCGGGTCGTCGCACAAATGGTCCAGCCCGCGGTGCGTGGCGACGCACTGCAAACCGTGGTCGTCGAGGATCTTCTTCAACTCCGCCGGCTCGATCGGCCCGAGCGCCGACGCCTGCACAGCGCTCCAACCCTGGTCGGCGAGCTTCTTGCACGTCGCGGCAATGTCGGCGGGCGTCTTCGTGTGCTCACGCAGAGTGTACATCTGCACGGCGAGGCGGGTGGGGGAGGCCATGCGGACAACCTAGGCACCGGACCTGCGGCACGTGGTGCGGCGGCTATCGCGGGCAGACCACGCTGTCCCCCGCGCAGTAGCCGCAGCACCACGTGCTGCAGGTCCGGTCTGACCACCCCACGCACTCACTCCGCCAGCCACGCGGCGATCAGGTCGATCGCGCTTTGCAGATCGTCTTTGTGCACCATCTCCGTGACCGTGTGGATGTACCGTGTCGGCACGGCGAGCGTGACCGTTTTTGTGCCGCCGCGGACGCGTTGCATGGCCCCGGCGTCGGTGCCGCCGCGGGTGAGGACGCTGAGCTGGTGCTTGATGTCGTGCTTCTCGCCGATGGCGACGAACTCGTCGACGAGGCCGCGGTGGCTGATGCTGCTGCTGTCGTGGATCTTGATCGCCACGCCGCCGCCTTGCTGCGTCACCCGCTCCTCGTCCGGCACGCCGGGCGTGTCGACGCAAAGCGTCGTGTCGAGCGCCACCGCGACGTCGGCCTCGGTCCGGTACGCCACCGGCATCGCCCCGCGCAGCCCGACCTCCTCCTGCACCGTCGCGGCGACCACGACCTCGTACCTCGGGTTCGGCGTCTTCTTGAGGGCCTCCAGCAGCACCCACGCGGCGACGCGGTTGTCCATGCACTTGCCGACCACGCAGTCGCCGACCTCGGAAAACTCCTGCCACAGCACCACCGGGTCGCCGATGCGGACCTTCTCCTTGACCGTCTCGCCCGGCAGGCCAAGGTCGATGGTGAAGTCGCCGATCTCGGGAATCTTCTTCTTGTCTTCTTCCTTGGCGATGTGGATCGGCCGGCCGCCGGGGTTCATGACGCCCGGCAAATCGCCGCCTTTGGCGTGGACCGTCACCCGGCGGGCGAGCAGGTTCCGCGTGTCGAACCCGCCGACGTTGCTCACCCGCAGGAAGCCGCGATCGTCGATGTGGCGAACGTAGAACCCGATCTCGTCGATGTGGCAAGCGAACAACGCCACCGGCTTGCCGGCGGCCTTCTTCCGGCCGGTCATGCTGCCCAAATCGTCGACGCTCACCTCATCGAATGCCGCCTCGAAATGCGGCCGCAGCACCTCCCGCACCCGCTCCTCCCGACCGGGCACGCCACCAACTTCCGACAGTTGCTTCAGCAGATCAAGGTCCATGCCGCCACGGTAGGCGGGGGCGGGGCTTTATCGCTGATTGATGATTGCTGAATGATGAACTCCGGAAGATCAGCATTCAGCATTTCTAGATCAGCGATTTACTGCACGGTGTCCTGAATCGCCAGGTTGCCCAAGGCGTCGGTCTGCTTGAGCGGGTCGGTCTGCTGGGTGTCCATGCAGACGACGCCGATGAACAGCGCGAGGAAGAAGAACGTCGCCACGAGGGCGAAGGCGTTGAACGGGTTGTCCCACTTGAGGTGCATGAACACCACGGCCACCAAAACCGCCTTGACGGCGGCGATGCCGACGGCGATCCAGATGTTCAGCGCGCCGAAGTCGAACCACGTCGCGGCGACGGTGAAGAACGTGAGCACCATCAGCCCGGCGAACGTCGAGAGCAGCAGCCACAGCGGCACCGGGTGGGCCAGCACCTCGCCGTCGGCCTCGTGGTGGTTCATCGGCGCGGCGGCCGGCTGACGCTCACCCTTGCCGGCGATGAGCGCGCGGTCCTCGGGCGACAGCTTCGAGAGGTCGCGGGCATACGGGTGGGCGGCGAGGTTCTGGCTCATGGCGGGGGAGCTTAGCGGATTCTAGTGAATCAGGTACAGCAGCGGGAACAGGAAGATCCAGACGAGATCGACCAAGTGCCAGTACAGGCCGGTCAAATCCAACGGGGTGAAGTAGCTTGGGCTGAACACGCCGCCAATGGTCTTGACCGTCACCCAGCCGATCAGGCCCATGCCGATCAGGACGTGGACGAGGTGGAGGCCGGTCATCGCGTAGTAGATGCCGTAGAACGTGGCGACGTTGTTTTTGTCCTTGTTGGACAGATCTTCGTAGTTCGTGCCGTGGTAGCCGCCGTGATCGGCGTCGCCGTGGGTGGCGGCCTGGATCGGCGTCTCGGGCAACGCGGACAGCTCGTTATAGATGGCGGTCGGCTTGTTGTGGTTGCCGGCGAACTCGCCGCTGCCGGTGCGGACCGGGTCGACGGTGCGGGAGTCGACCGAATCGTACTGCGGCTTGATAACGATGGCGTCGCCGGTCCCGGCGTGGGGGTCGACATACTGCCGGCCCAGCGGCGAGAGGTCGGGGCGTGGCTGGGCCTCGATCGGGTTGTTCGCCTCCCGCTGCTCGGCCTGGGTCAGCTCATCGCCAATGTTTTCGCCGTCCTGGCCGCCGGCGCTGAACTCGGTCGGGTTCGCCGGCGCTGACGGGGCGGGCTCGACCTCGGTGTCGGCGTGTTCCTCGTCGTCGTGGTCGTCGCCGTGGACGCCGGTTTCGGAGAGGGGGGAGTAGATGTTGTTCGCCCCGACGAACACGCCTTTGCTGAGCTTCTCGTAGTACTCGACGCTCTTGACGCCCAGGAACCCGAACCCGCCGGCGAGGGTCGCCAGCAGCATGGCGACGGCCAGCTTCTGGTTGCCCTTCTGGATCGCCCAAATTGCCAGCGCCATCGTCAGGCTGCTGGCGAGCAGGATGATCGTGTTGATGAGCCCGAGGTTCGTGTTGAGCGACTTGTGGGCGTACATGAACACGTCGGGCCGGATGTACCGGTAGACGGCGTAGGCGACGAACAGGCCGCCGAACATGAGGATCTCGGTGCCCAAGAACACCCACATGCCGAGCTTGCCGCTGGCGTACTGCTGGACCGGCGTGTCGAAGTGGTGGGCCAGATGCGGCGGGTGGCCGTGGCCGTGGTCGGCATCCAAGGCACCGGCGGCGGCGGCGGCCTGGGCTTCGGGTTGGTCGGCGACGGGGCCGGTGTAGGTCGTCATGGCGTAACTCTTCGGGCAGTCTCGGAAAGGCGACGCCGCCCGTCAAGGCGGCGTCGCCGGATCAGACTTTTCTCAGGCGGTCGGGGCCGCCTCGTACTCGTCGCGGCCGGCCGTCACGACGCGATGGCCGGGGCCTTGTTCGCGGAGCTTGGCGACTTCTTCGTCCTTGAGCACCCACTCGCCGGTTTCCTTGATGTACCGCCAGCGGTGAAGATCGTACGGATCGCCGGCGGTCGGTGTGACCTTGAAGTTGTCGTGCGGCGGCGGGCTGCTGGTCTGCCACTCGAGGGTGTTGGCGCCCCATGGGTTGGCCGGAGCCTTCTTGCCCCGCATCAGGCCGTGGATCCAGTTGCCCAGCACCATGAACAAGCCGAGGCTCATCACGAACGCGCCGACCGTGCTCCACTGGTGGTACACCTCGTACTGCGGCTCGTAGCTCGCATACCGACGCGGCATGCCCTGGGCACCGAGAATGAACTGGATGAAGAACGCCAGCTGGAACCCGGCGATGACGATGACGGCCGAGAGCTGGCCGAACTTCTCGTTGTACATCCGGCCGAACATCTTCGGGAACCAGTAGTACGTCCCGGCCAAGAGGGCGAACAGCACCGTGCCCATCATCACGTAGTGGAAGTGGGCGACGACGAAGTACGTGTCGT
>CAYLSV010000095.1:348-13443 GCA_964386435.1 uncultured Tepidisphaerales bacterium | reverse complement strand
CGGACGATTACGCCGCTTGGGCCCAGGCACACGCCCAACTCGCCGCCGCCGAGGCCGTGGTGGCGCGGGCGGTGGACGACGACGCCGAGTGGACGCAGGCCCTGGCCCGGCGGGACGCGAAGCAGCAGGCGCTCACGCTGCTGGAGGATCGCCTCGCCGCCAGCCACGTCCGCGCGCCCGAGGCCGGCTTGGTGATCGCCGCGCCGCTGGACCGCGACCTGGGCCGCCGCGTCGCGCCCGGCGAGGTCGTCGCGACCGTGGCGTCGGGGGCGTGGATCATCGAGGCGTTGCTGGACGAGCAGACGGTGGCCACGACGCTGCCCGAGGTCGGCGAGCAACTCAGCGTCCGCACCCACCGCCGGCCGGGCGTGACGCTCACCGGCCGCGTCGCCGAGGTCAGCCGCATCGGCACCGACGCCCTGCCCGCCGAGGGGCTGCTCATGCCCAACGGTGGCCCGGTGGCCGTGTCGCCGGAAACCGGCCGGGCGACGCAGAACTGGTACCGCCTGCGCATCCGCCTGGAAGATGCCGGCGAAGTCGCCGACGGCACCCTCGCCTACGGCGGTCGCGCCGAGGTGCAACTTGAAGGCGAACCGACCCTGCTGGGCCGGCACCTGTGGCGGGCTTTGCTGCGGTTCCGCGACCGCGTGGCGTTGGAGTAGCTCTCCTAACCGTCCGCGTCAGCGGGCGCGTCCGGAAGTGCGACGCCGGTCAATCGTCCGTCTTCTCCGCCCCTTCCAGCGGGATCGGCGAGTCCCGGTCCACCGGCGGCTTCTTCGGCGGCACGGGCTTGCGAGCGACGAACTCGCCGGCGTCGAGGTCGGCGGCAAGGTCCTCGCCGCCGCGCTCCTCGGCCGGGCTCACGTCCCGCGGCGGCCGCTTGGCTTGGCCGGCGATCGGGATGATCGTCTCCTTGCCCGTCTCGCCGCGGCGTATGACCTCGAACGCCCCCTTCATCTCCGCCGCCAGCCCCCGCGCCGTCAGCCCGCCGCAGGCCAGGAACAGCAGCAAGAGCGCCCCAATGTTCAGCAGCGTCATCCCGACATACGCGATCGCCCGGAACCCGCCGCCGACCATCACCCCCAGCCCGCTGAGCACCATCGCCGCCACGACGCACCCGAACGCCCCGTAAAACTGCGTCCGATCCTTCACCAGGTCCGGCATCACGACGCACACGAGAATAAACACGACCAACGCGGTGAGTACGCCGTCCATGACCGGACCATAGGAGTCGGTCATCCGTCGTCCGTGGTCCCTTGCTCTCCCCTCGGCTTCTCACCAAGGAACATCAGCAACTGATTACTGACAACTGACAACTGACAACTGACCAAGAACAACGGACCAAGAACAAAGAACCAACCACCAAGGACAACCCACCCCCTCCCTTGACGTCACCCCCAAACCCGGTTGTCATGCCCGGCCTGTGCGGCCGCAGACGATCCGACTCATTGACCAGTGGCTCGGCCAGCCGACGGCGTGGGCGCTCTCGGCGGTTCGGGCCGTGGCCAAGCTGGTGCGGCCGGAGGATACCACGACGCCGCCGACGTCGATCCTGTTCCTGAAGATGACCGAGCAGGGGGCGACGGTGCTCGCCCACGCTGCGATCCGGCAGGCCATCGAGCGGGTGGGGCGGGAGCACGTCTACTTCTGGGTCTTCGACGAGAACCGGGCGATTCTCGACCTCATGGGCCTGGTGCCGCGGGAGAACGTGCTGACCATCGACGCCAGCTCGCCGTGGCGGTTTGCGCGGGATGCCTTGCGGACGCTGCGGCAGATCCGCCGGCTGCGGATCGAGGCGACGATCGACATGGAGTTCTTTGCCCGCGCCTCGGCCATCCTCGCCTACCTGGCCGGGGCCCGCATCCGGGTCGGGCTGCACCGCTACACGTTCGAGTCGCCGTACCGCGGCGACCTCCTGACCCACCGCGTCAGCTACAACCCGTACCTGCACACGGCCCTGCACTACCTGCTGCTCGTGGAGGCGGCGTGGGCCGATCCGGCCCAGGTGCCACTCTTGAAGAGGCCGGTGCCCCGCGTCGACCTCGCCCCGCCGCAGCACGAAGCGACCGACGCCGACCGGCAGGCGGTGCGACAACTTGTGCCGGACACGCGCACTGGCGGGCCGCTCGTGCTGCTCAACCCCAACGCCAGCGACATGCTGCCGCTGCGGCGGTGGCCCTCGGCGCGGTTCGTCGAGGTCGCCAAGCAGTTGCTCGCCGACCGGCCCGACGTCCGCGTCGCCTTCACCGGCGGCCGTGACGAGATCGCCGCCGCCGACGCCCTCACCGCCGAGGTGGGCGACAGCCGCTGCTTCAGCCTCGCCGGGCGGACGACGCTGCCGCAGCTGCTGGCCCTCTACGACCTGGCCGACGTGCTGGTGACCAACGACAGCGGCCCCGGCCACTTCGCTTCGCTGTGCGACATCCACACCGTCGTCCTGTTCGGCCCCGAGACGCCGCTGCTGTACGGCCCGCTGGGGCCCAAGGCCCACGTCCTGTGGAGCGGCATCGCTTGCAGCCCGTGCGTCAGCGCCCTCAATCACCGCTTCAGCCCCTGCCGCGACAATGTGTGCATGCAGAGCATTCCCGTCGAGGCGGTCACGGAGAAGGTGCTGGCCCTGCTGTCGGGCACCAGCGGCCGACGGGTGGAGCTGCCGATCCTGCCGCCGGACCTCGCCGAGAGCTTCGAGCTGCCCCGCCTGGCGCTGGGGCGGGAGCAGCCAGCGGAATGATGCACCTCGCCCGCCGCCCATAACCCGTGCCTGTTGAAGTTCCGCCCTGCGGGGTTGCGGCGGCAACCACCCCGGCTACACTCGCCGCCCGCAGCCCCTCACCATGACCCAAGCCCCGGCCCTGCCCAGCCCGACCGACGACGCCCAGCCCGAGGCCACCCCACGCCCGGCGCTGCCCGACGAGGTGCTGCCGCCCAACCGGGCGGTGCTGGAAGGCCTGGAGACGGCCACCCTCGCCGTCGACCCGGAGCCGGTGCCGTCGGCCCTCGACGGGCCGCAGGTCGTCGCCCCGTCGGTTATCATTATCTGCTGCGCCGCCGCGGCCCTCATGACCTGGCTCGTGCTGCCCAAGCGGTGGCCGCTGCAGAACGTGCTGACGAAAATCGGGGCCGTCGGCCTGCTTGTCACGTTCGTCATCGTCGTCGGCAACGTGTTGGCCCACACCAGCGACTTCCTCGAAGCCAACGGCGCCGAGGCCCGGCTCGGCGGCCTCCTGGCGATGGGGCCGTTCTTCTGGGTCTTCGCGTTCCTGGCGCTGGCGGCCAGCGTCCGGGTCATCACGCACCCCAAGCCGGTCTACTCGGCTTTGTGGTTCGTGCTCACGATTTTCGCCTCGGCCGGGCTGTTCATCCTGCTCGCCGCAGAATTCATGGCCGCGGCCCTCGTGACGATTTACGCCGGGGCCATCCTCGTCACGTACACCTTCGTCATCATGCTCGCCGCCGACGCCGGACCCGAGCGGGCGGCGACCGACGGCGAGGGCGAGGTGTTTGAGTTTTTGCCCGATCACGACGCTTCGACCACCTTCGGCCAGGGCTTCGCCGCCTCGGCCACCGGGTTTGTCATCGCCGGGCTGATCCTGTTCGCCGTGTTCGCCAAGACGCCGGCTGCATTGCCAGCCAACGGCTCGCTCGCCATCGTCCCTTACGCCCCGATCCTCGACGGCGAGGCGCCGCTGACCGGCGTCGGGGCCGTGCCGCCGGATGCCGCCCCAATCGTGGCCGGGCAGACGCAGCAGCTTGGCGTGTATCTCCTGGCCAACCAAGGTGTTGCGCTGCAGGTGGCCGGGCTGATCCTGACGGTGGCGATGATCGGCGCGATCGTCATTGCCCGCCGCCCGATCTGGAAGCCGACCGACCGCCGCGTCGAGATGAAGCCCGACAGGACGCAGGGCAACCTCGTCAGCACCCCCAGCACCCCCGTCGACGACAACCCGAACTCCCTGCCAATCCGCGGCAGCCAAAACCCGCGGCAGAAGGCGTATCCGCAGACGTAGGAAGTAGGTGTTAGGGATTAGGTGTTAGGTCCGAAGGATTCGATCACGCTCTGCCATCTCCGGCCTCATACCTAAGTCCTACCACCTACCACCTTCCCCACCCATGACCGGCCTCACCACACTCGCGCTGCAACACTTTCTCGCCGTCGGCGGGATCATGTTTGCGTTGGGGATGATCGGGTTCCTGTGCCGACGGAACCTGATTGTCATGTTCCTGTGCACGGAGCTGATGTTTCAGGGCGTGGCGATCAATCTGATCGCCTTCGCCGCCTACCACGGCAACATGGCGGGGCAGGCGTTTGTGGTGTTTATCCTGGTGATCGCCGCGGCCGAGGCGACGTTGGCGCTGGGCATCGTGGTGCTTTTGTTCAAACAACGGTCCACGGTGGATGCCGAGGCATGGCACGAGTTGCGCGGCTGATGGCCGGGCGCGCAACCTGACGGTTTCTATGGAAGGCGATCGAAGAGAACGCGATGCTCGAAGGACTCGTAACATACAGTTGGCTCATCCCGGTGCTGCCGCTGCTCGGGGCGATCGTCGCCGGGTTCTTTGGGGCCAAGTACCTCAAGGGGCAAAGCCACTGGCCGATCTGGATCGGCGTCGGCGGGGCGGCCGTGTGGTCGCTCTTGATCCTCGTGACCATGTTCTTCAGCGTCCCGGGCGCTGACCACGACGATCACGCCGCCGCCGCGGACGGCACCCACTTCATCGCCGCCGACGTCGACCCGGCCGCCTTGGTCGGCCCGGTCGTCACCGTGCCGACGGTCGAGCACCGCAGCCACTGGTACACCTGGTTCGCCGCCGGTGATCCCGAGCAAAAGGGCATGAGCCTGGCCGCCGATGGTGTTGCCGGGTACTTCGAGGTCAAGGCCGGTGCGTTCATCGACCCGTTGACGGCGGTGATGCTGTCGGTCGTCTGCGGCATCGGCTTCCTGATCACGGTCTTCGCCGCGGGGTACATGAAGGGCGAGGATGGTTATTGGCGGTTCTTCGCTTACCTCGGGCTGTTCATCTTCTTCATGACCAACCTCGTGATGGGGGAAAACCTCATCATGCTCTACCTCGGCTGGGAGGGCGTGGGCCTTTGCAGCTACCTGCTGATCGGCTACTACTACCAGAAGCCCGCGGCCAGGGCGGCGGCGAAGAAGGCGTTCCTCGTCAACCGCGTCGGCGACTTCGGGTTCGCCATCGGCATCATGCTGCTGTTCTACCTGTTCGGCACCGTGAGCTACTTCGGCGACGGCATCAACCCCGGCTTCGTCGAGCTGATGCTCGACCCCGTCGCCGCCGGGGTCGCCGCCGACAAGTTGTGGCTGGTCGACCTGGTGCCGTTCTGCCTGATGCTCGGGGCGTTCGGCAAATCTGCCCAGTTCCCGCTGTACGTCTGGCTGCCGGACGCCATGGAAGGGCCGACGCCAGTCAGCGCGCTGATCCACGCCGCGACCATGGTCACGGCCGGCATCTACATGATCGCCCGGCTCTCCACCGCCTTCGTCGGCAACGAGGCGGCCATGCTGACCATCGCCGTCGTCGGGGCGTTCACCGCACTCTTCGCCGGCACCATTGCCCTTCGACAGTTCGACCTGAAGAAGGTCTTCGCCTACTCCACGGTCAGTCAGCTCGGCTTCATGTTCGTCGGCGTCGCCGTGTTGGCGCCGGCCGCGGCCGTGTTCCACCTCGTGACGCACGCGTTCTTCAAGGCGCTCTTGTTTCTGTCCAGCGGCGTCGTGATGCACGCCATGCTCGGCCACCTCGACATGCGGCAGATGTCGGGGCTCAAGAAGGTGCTGCCCAAAACGCGGATCGTCATGCTCATCGGCTGCGTGGCGCTGGCCGGGTTGCCGCTGACGAGCGGGTTCTTCTCGAAGGACGAGATCATCCACTTCGCGAAGGTCAGCGGCCGCGGCTGGGAGACGTACTTGCTGTTCGGCATCCTGACGCTGACGGCGTTCTTCACGGCGTACTACACGTTCCGGCTCTACTTCCGCGTCTTCGAGGGGCCGCACCTCGTGCCGACCGATCCGCACCCGGACCATCATCACGACGACGCGCATGATGAAGCTCACGCCTCCCACGCCGCCGTCGACGCGGGCACCGTGGCGACCAGCGGCGTCGATCATGCCGCCGTGCATCATGATGAGCATCATCACGACCACGAGCCACGCATCATGATGTGGCCGCTCTACATCCTGGCAATTGGGGCGTTGCTCGGCGGCCTGTTGAACTTCCCCGGCATCCACACCCTGGGCCACTTCCTGGGCCACTCGCCCAGCTTCACGCTCGGCTTCGCCAAGGCCGACGCCGCCCTGTACACCGAAGGGGCGATGCGGACCGGCGAGATGGCAACGATCTGGGGGCAAACGGCCTACGGCCACGCGGCAATTCCGTGGCTCGGCTTCCTGATCGCGGCCGTCGTCAGCTTGGCCGGCGTCGGGGCGGCGTGGTTCTTCCACCTCAAGGACCGGGCGGCGGGCGACAAGCTCGCCTCCACCTTCGGCGGCCTCAGCCGGCTGCTGGAGGGCAAGTACTGGGTCGATCAAATCTACGACGCCGTCATCGTGCGGCCGCTGCGGGTGCTGGGCCGGATCCTGTTCGCCTTGGACCAGTATCTGATCGACGCCGCCGCCTCGCTGCTCGCTTGGCTGCCCCGCGGCGGCGGCAACCTCGCGGCCCTCTCCCAGCAGGGCCGGCTGCAGGGGTACGCCCTCGGCTCGTTGCTCGGGGCGGCGTTCCTGCTGCTGCTCGTCTTCGTGCCCATGGCACCGTGGCTGCTGATCACGCTCGCCGTCCTGGTCGGTTTGGCCATCTTTATCCTCCCGGCGCTGCGCCGGGTCATGCTCGGCTCCTGAACCTCGTTTACCCCGCTGAAAGACACCGATGGACGGGCTGCTGCTCACACTCATCCTCGCCCCGCTGACCGCCGCCCTCGTCGGGGCGTTCCTGCCGAACCACGTCGCCCGGTACTGGGCGCTGGGGGCGTCGCTGTTCGTCGCCGGCATCGCCCTGATCCTGGCGTTCGCCTTCCCGTGGACCGCGCCACTGGCCGAGAAGGGCGCGTTCGGCGTGCAGTGGGCCAACACCTTCGGTGAGGTCGAGGCGGTCGGCTTCGGGTTGCGGGTCGGGGTCGATTCGATCGCCCTGTCACTGGTCTGCCTCACCGCCTGGCTGACGCCGCTGGCGATCGCATCGAGTTTTTACTCGGTGAGGCTGAAGGAGAGCCAGTACTACGCCTGGCTGCTGCTGCTGCTGGGGGCGATGCTCGGGGTGTTCGTCAGCCGCGACGCGCTCTTGTTCTACATCTTCTTCGAGCTGACGCTCGTGCCGATGTTCTTCCTGATCGGCATCTGGGGCGGTGCGAACCGGCACAAGGCGGCAGTCCGGTTCTTCATCTTCACGTTCACCGGCAGCGTCTTCACCCTCGCGGCGCTGCTCTACCTCGCCACCCTCGCCGGCAGCTTCGACCTCTCGGCGATGACGATCGCCGCTCAAAGCCTCGACGGCTCGTCCGCCGTCTTCCTCGGGTTCTCGGCGAAGGCGCTCGTGCTGCTCGGCTTGCTCGCCGGGTTCGCGGTGAAGGTGCCGCTGTTTCCCGTTCATACCTGGCTGCCGCTGGCCCACACCGAAGCGCCCACGGCCGGCTCGGTGATCCTGGCCGGCGTCCTGCTGAAGCTGGGCACCTTCGGCCTCCTGCGGCTGGCCGTGCCGATGGGCCTCGTCAGCGACACCGGGTTCGCCCCCTACGCCACGACGGCCGTGCAGATCCTGGCGGTGCTGTGCATCATCGGCATCATCTACGGGGCGCTGGTCGCCTGGGTGCAGCAGGACATCAAGAAGCTCGTCGCCTACTCCTCGGTCAGCCACCTCGGCTTCTGCGTGCTGGGGCTGGTCGCCCTGAACGACATCGGCGTGCAGGGCAGCGTCTTCTACATGATCAACCACGGCATCTCGACCGGGGCGATGTTCCTGGTCATCGGGATGATCTACGACCGGTTCCACACCCGCGACATCGACGCCCTGGGCGGCTTGGCCAAGCGGATGCCGGTGATGGCGTTCTTCTTCATCCTGTTCGTCATGTCGTCGATCGGGCTGCCGGGGACGAACGGATTCATCAGCGAATTTCTGACCGTGCAGGGGGCGTTCGTCAGCACCGCCCTCGACTCGCCGCTGTTCGGCGTCTTTGCGGCGCTGGGCGTCATCCTTGGTGCCGTCTACATGCTGCATTTGGCGGCGAAGATCCTGTTCGGGCCGCTGCGCCACCCGGAGGTGCACGACGAGAAGCCGCTGCCGGCGGATCTGAACGGCCGGGAACTGGCGCTGCTGACGCCGTTGGCGATTGCGGTGATCGTGCTGGGGCTCGTGCCGCAGCCGCTGATGCAGAGCATTCAGGCCGAGTCGCAGTTGGCGCTGGAGCCGGTCGGGGCGATGGTGCTGCCGGTGGCGGATGCTCAGCCGGCCGGACTGCGGCTCGTTGAGCCGCAGCTACCCGGCGTTTCTGCGGTCGTTGGTCAGTAGTCGTTGGTCAGTAAGGGCAATTTCGCGAACTTCCCATGAACGTCTTCTCCCTGTTGTTGCCCGAGATCGTCCTGTCGGTGGCGGCGCTCGTGTTGTTCGTCAGCGCGTTCATCAAGACGGCCGCCGCGCGGAAGGCCGCGCCCTGGATCGCGCTCATCGCGTGCGTCGTCGGGGCCGTCATCTCCGCGTTCCAGCTCGGCGGGTTCGGGTTCTCGGTCGACGGGGCGGTGCGGGTTGGCATGTTCGCCGGGTACGTCAAGCTGCTGGTCTGCGTCGTCGGGGCGCTGCTCGTGCTCTTGATGTGGCACGACGACGAGGAGGGCACCGGCAACCGCAGCCTCAACTGGGGCCGGGATGCCGGGGAGTTCTTCGCACTGGTGTTGCTGAGCCTGACCGGTGCGTGTTTGGCCGGGGGCAGCAACGACATGATGCTGCTGTTCCTGGGGGTCGAGTTGGCGAGCATCCCGACGTACATCCTCGTCGCCATGAGCCGGCCGCTGTCGAAAGCGCAGGAGGCGGGCGTCAAGTACTTCTTCCTCGGGGCGGCCAGTGCCGCGCTCATGCTGATGGGCTTCGCGTTCCTGTACGGGGCCTACGGCATCACCGACCTCCACGAGATCGGCCGGCGGATCGGGTTGGCGACAATCACCGACGCCGAACTCGTCGCGATGCCGATGTGGGTGACGCTCGGGCTGCTGCTGCTGGTCATCGGGTTCGCCTTCAAGATGGCCGCCGCGCCGCTGCACTTCTACGCCGGGGACGTTTACGAAGGCGCGGCGACGCCGGTAACGGCGCTGCTGTCGTTCGTGCCCAAAGCCGTCGGCACCATCGCGCTCTTGAAGGTGCTGTTCGCGACCGGCGGCAACAACTTCGCCACCGGGGAGCAGGTCGTGCTGGTGCTGGCCGTGATGGCCGCCCTGACGATGACCATCGGCAACGTGCTGGCGCTGTTGCAGAGCAACGTCAAGCGGATGCTGGCCTACTCCAGCGTCGCCCACAGCGGCTACATCCTCGTCGGCGTCGCGGCCGCGGCGACCGGCGGCGTTGAGGCGGGCGGGGCGGTGGCGGCGGTGCTGTTTTACCTGACGGCCTACGCGATCATGAACGTCGGCAGCTTCGGCGTGCTGATGCTGGTGGCCAAGCGGCCGTGGATGAACGAGGAGGTGCCCCCGGCCACCGGGGCCGAGACGCTGGACGACCTCGCCGGCGTCGGCCGGGATCGGCCGGGGCTGGGCGTGGCGATGGCGGTGAGCATGTTCGCCCTCATCGGTTTGCCGCTGACCGTCGGGTTCTTCGGCAAGCTGTTCCTGCTCATCGCCGGTTGGGAGGCCGGGCTGGGGTGGCTGGTGGTGGTAACGGTCATCAACGCCGCGATCAGTGCCGGATACTACCTGCGGGTCGTGGCGGTGATGTGGCTTGGCGAACCGTTGCCGGCGCGGGAGGCGGATGAGCGGGTCGACGCCGAGATCGACGGCTACCGCGGCACCTTGGCGACGAAGCTGGCCGTGGCCGTCTCGACGGTGGCCGTTATCGCGCTCGGGTTGCCGTTGCCGCTGGTGAACGCGGTGCAGCGGGGCACGGAGCGGGCGGGGCTCGTGGACGAGCCGACGACGGTCATCGAGGCGGCGGCGGTGTCGGCGGACAACGACGGCGCGTCCTGACCGCCGCAGCGGTTGGGTGGACGTCGTACTGTGCTCAACGCGTGTTCGTTGAGACAATCAGCCGCCGGCCGCCAGGAAAATCGGGATTTTCACGCGTCCGATAACCGAATGGGGCTGAAGTCGCATTGACATGACCGGCACGACCCTGCCAGAATGCGGGCAAGCGAGGTGCCGGCGGCCGCGGAGGAGCGGCGGGCGCGTGGCGTGTGAGGTGGCGGGCGGACCGGGAGGAGTTCTCACGGAACGTTAACGTCTTCTGCAAGACTTCGTGGTTGGAGCGGATACAGTGCCGGCCCGGTTGCAGCGGATGAAGCCCGCCGCGGCAGCTTGGGGACGATCAAGGACGAGCCGGCGATCGATCGGGGAGCCGGTACCACCCGTTGGCGGGTCGGTGCCGGGCGAGGCCTCCGAAGCGATCGGACGAAAAAAGCAGTGACTTGAGGTGGCGAAAAGAAAAACCTCAGGCCGATATGACTCATCCACCGGCACCGCCCGAAGCGGGTCGGCCGCCGTGGATCGCAGGCAGTTCAAGTAGTTTTCAACCAAAGTTCAGGACGGGGAGAGAACGGATCGGCCGCGTGGCCGAAGCTCGGCCGAGTGGCCGAGGAACCGACCGTGTGGCCGACCCCCGCGGCCCCGATGGATGGCCCGCAGCGCAGCGGGCCGACGCCCGGCACCTCACTTACAGGGCCGGGCCGATGCCCGCCGAGACGGGTGCCCGCCGAAGCGCGGGCAACAGGAGATGACTCCCATGACCAACCGCACTGGTATGACCAAGTTTGCCATGTTCGCCGGCGCCCTGGGCGTCGCGTCCCTCGCCGGGACCGCCCAAGCCGACACTCAAGACACCGAGGCCCTGCGTCAGCAGATCGCCGACCTGCAGAAGCAGGTCGACGCCATGCAGACCACCCAGGCCGCCACCACCGCCGGCCTCGATCAGGCCGCCCTCGATCGCGCCGTCGACGGCGTGCTGGCCGATGCCGAGCGCCGCAGCGAGCTGCTGTCGATGCAGGGCTTCACCGCCGGCTACGACAAGGGCTTTAAGATCCAGAGCGAGGACGGCGCGTTCCTGCTCAAGCCGACCATTCAGTTCCAGTTCCGCAACGTCACGACCTTCGGGTTCGACGGTGAGGGCGCCGACGACGTCGACTTCGACGACGTCGAGAACGGCTTCGAGCTCCGCCGCGTCAAGTTCGGCGCCTCGGGCAACATGTTCACCGAGAAGCTCGAGTACAAATTCGTCTGGGCCACCAGCCGCAACAGCGGTGATGTCGGTCTCGAAGACGCCTACGTGCTCTACGAGTTCGCCGACAACCTCGCCTTCCGCGCCGGCCAGTGGAAGGACAACGTCTACTTCATCGAGAGCACCAGCAGCAGCCGCCAGATGGCGGTCGACCGCTCGGGCGTCAACGAGGTCCTCGGCGGCGGCCTGTCCGACCGCGTTCAGGGCGTCTCGCTGATCTTCGATTACGACACCGTCCGCGGCGAGGTCGCCTACCACGACGGGGCCAACAGCGACAACACCGGCGCGTTCGCCGATGATCCCGACTTCGGCGTCAGCGGCCGCCTGGAGTACAAGGCCTTCGGCAGCTGGGGCGACTACAAGGACTTCAGCACCGTCGTCCGCAACCCCGACGAGGACCTCTTGGTCATCGGCGGCGGCGTGAACTGGACGCAGGACGGCCAGACCAACGTCTTCCTGCACACCGTCGACGCGCTCTACAAGAGCAGCAGCGCCCCGCTGAGCGTCTTCGGTGCCTACTACGGCACCTACGCCGACTTCGAGGACGACGACGGCTACAACGCCGGCCTCGAGGTCCAGGTCGCCTACGGCATCGGCGACAAGACCGAGCTGTTCGGCCGCGTGGGCGCGATCTTCCTGGACGTCGAGGACATCGACGACCTCAACCAGGAGGACGACTTCGAGGACGACTTCTTCGAAATCACCATCGGCGGCAACTACTACTTCGAAGGCCACGCCGCCAAGGTCACCATCGACGCCACCTACCTGCCCAACGGCTTCCCCGACACCAACAGCGGCATCGGCTACGGCGGCAACGACGAGGACCAGTTCATCATCCGCGGCCAGTTCCAGCTGCTGATCTAACAACCGGCCTCCGCCGACACCATCCCACTTCCGAACCCCCACGGGCCCGGCTGCTTCGGCAACCGGGCCCGTGGCCGTTGCGCGCCGCGAGGCAGGCTTCGACGGATCACGTTTTGTGCGAAAGCGTCTGTGGCTGCGGATCCCCGATTCGCAGTTGCGGGTTTCACGCACCCGAGTTTCGACTGCACAGAATCCATGCACGATCCATGCACGCCGACACTGCGGATCAATGATCCGCAGCTACGGAAACGCCCGTTCCAGTCATGCTCCGAGTCGCTTGATCGGGATGCGGGCGTCGCCGAGACCGCTTCAGTGCCGGCGGGGTTGCGTCCGAAATCCAACCCGCCCAAACCGTGGGCGTAGCCCCGCCATCCCCACGGCGATGGGGGCTTCAGCGGCTGCCGAGGAAGCGGACGTTGCGTTGCCTGGGGGCGGCGGGTCGGTGAAGCGGGTCGCCGTCGCCCGAGCCGGGGTCGAGACGCGGCATGCTCCGATCAATCGCTTGCTGGCGGATCGGGCGGACGTACCGCAACGATGTTCGCGCCGAGACGATGACGCAGCCGATCTTTGCAGCCTCATCGGCGGCGACATCACGCCCATGCTCGACAGCAACTGCCCGCTGGGCCTGCCATGAGCTTTGAGCGTCCTTCGCGCCTTCGGCGGGGCATGGGGCGGCCGGACCTCGTCCCGGTCCACGCCGCCGAGCGCAGCGTCAATCCCGTCCCGCGCCGCCTCGCGGCGACCGAGGCAGCCGCCGCGCTGCTGGGCTTCGAGGCCGAGATTCCGCCCGAGCGCGGCATCGCCGAC
>CAYLSV010000095.1:0-338 GCA_964386435.1 uncultured Tepidisphaerales bacterium | reverse complement strand
GGCCGGAGCGGGTATAACTTGCCTTGCGTGGACATGTTCTACCTCCTGCTCTCGTGGCTGCTGGCGGCGGCGTACCTGCTGGCGCCGATCGCCGGGGGCGTGGTGGCGTGGCGGCGGAAGAAGCTGGCCGGCTTTGCCCTCACCGTGTCGGCGGGGGTGATGCTGGGCGTCGGGTTGAGCGTGGCGTACGGCCTAGCGCTGGGCGGGGTGCCGGGGGTTGGGCAGGCGTTGCTGTCGGGGTATCTGGCGATCGGGTTGCTGGTGGGGCTCAAGGCGTTCGATGCCGGCCTGCGGCGGGTGATGCTGGGCGAGGAGCCGGGGAAGTGGCGGCGGGTGGG
>CAYLSV010000094.1:5803-13695 GCA_964386435.1 uncultured Tepidisphaerales bacterium | reverse complement strand
GTGATGCTGTCGCCGGTGTGGACGCCCATCGGGTCGATGTTCTCGATGCCGCAGATGACCACGGCGTTGTCGGCCTTGTCGCGGACGACCTCGAGCTCGAACTCCTTCCAGCCGAGCACCGACTGCTCGATGAGCACCTCGGTGACGGGCGAGGCGTCCAGGCCGCCGGCGGTGATGTCCTCGAACTGCGCTTCGGTGTACGCGATGCCCCCGCCGGTGCCGCCGAGGGTGAACGCCGGGCGGATGATCAGCGGCAAGCCGACCTCGTCCTTCCACGCCCGCGCCGCCGCCATGTCGCCGACGACGCGGCTGGCGGGCACCTTCAAGCCGATCTCGACCATGAGGTCCTTGAACGCCTGGCGGTCCTCGCCCTTGAAGATCGCCTCGCGGTTGGCGCCGATCATCTCGACGTTGTGCTTCTGGAAGATGCCCTCGTCGTGGCAGGCCATGCCGACGTTGAGGCCGGTCTGGCCGCCCAGCGTGGGCAACACGGCGTCGATCGGCGTGCCCTGCTGCTGTTCCCGCGTTAGGATTTTGTCGATGGCCGCCGGCGTGATCGGCTCGACGTAGGTGGCGTCGGCCATCTCCGGGTCGGTCATGATCGTCGCAGGATTCGAGTTGATGAGGACGACGCGGTACCCCTCCTCCCGCAGCGCCCGGCAGGCCTGGGTGCCGGAGTAATCGAACTCGCACCCCTGCCCGATGACGATCGGGCCGGAGCCGATGATGAGGATGGCGTTAAGGTCGGTGCGCTTGGGCATGGGCGTGGAACCCTGACGGGCTAAACTCGCACAAGGTAGGTTGTTCTTTGTTCTTTGTCCTTGGTCATTTGTCCGTGGTCAGTTGCCCGGGTCAGTTGCTCACGTCGGCGGACCCGCGAAGAAGTGCAGCAACTGACCACTGACAACGGACAAAGGACCAAGAACAAAGGACCAACAACGAACGACACCTTGCCCATCGCCCAGCCGAACAACAAGCTGATCCGCACCGGGCCGACGAAGCTGCCCGGCCGCGGCGGGTTCACGCCGATCGTGCTGGCCCACGGCGTGGCCGGGCACGGCAACCTGGGCGTGGGGCCGCTGCGGCACGGGTACTTTTACGGCATCGAGCGGGCGCTGGCCAACGCGGGGCATCCGACGCTCGTGACGGCCGTCGCGCCGCTGGGGCCGGTGGCGGCGCGGGCTGAGCGGTTGGCGAGCCAGGTGCGGGACTTCGCCGCGGAAACGGGCGAGAAGCCGCTGATCGTCGGCCACTCCATGGGCGGCCTCGACGCGCGGTACGCCCTCTCGAAGCTCAACCTCGCCGAGCACGCCGCGGGTTTGGTGACCGTCGCCACGCCCCACCACGGCAGCCCCGCCGCCGACTGGATCGACAAGCGGCTGCGGCTGGGGCCGATCGACCCGATCGCTGGCATCAAGCGGTTGCTGGGCTTCGATCTGACCGCCTGTGGCGACCTGACGACCAATTGCGCCGCCACCTTCAACCGTGAGACGCCTGACGCTTCGGGTTTCCCCTACTTCAGCATCACCACCGGCCGCCCGCGGCCCGAGATCTTCCTCGGTCTGCGGTTCACGCACGATCTGATCGAGCCCCACGAAGGCCTCAACGACGGCCTGGTCAGCCGAATCAGCGGCCGCTGGGGCGAAGAGCTGGCCCACTGGCCCGTCGACCACACCCACAGCCGCAACCAACGCCTGACCACGGGGCTGCCGGAGGTGACGCCGCGGTACCTGAAGCTGCTCGACGATCTGCACAAGCGTGGCATCCTGCGGCGGCCCAATTGAGCAGGCAACGCGTCCGGCACGCAGACGCACAAGAAGCCCCCACCGCTGCGTAGCAGCGGGGCTACACACGATCCCGAGCATGCTCGGACTGCGGGCGTAGCCCCGCCGCTACGCGGCGGAGGTCCGAAGCTGTGGTTCAACCGTTTCGTTCCACCACTGCCACGTAGCCGCCGTCGCGGTACTTTGTCGGGTCGCGGGTGAGGCTTGGCAGGGTGCTGGCTTGGTGGGCGAGGCGCAGGTCGGGGTGGGCGGCGAGGAGCTGGTCGATCTGCCCCTCGTTCTCCTCGGGCCAGACGCTGCAGGTGCTGTAGATCAGTCGGCCGCCGGGGGCGAGGGCGGGAATGGTGTCGGCGAGAATTTCTTGTTGGAGGTCGATGACGCTTTTCACCTCGTCGCTGCTCTGGTGGTAGCGGGCCTCGGGGCGGCGGGCGAGGACGCCGCTGTTGCTGCACGGGGCGTCGATCAGGATGCGGTCGAACACACGGCCGGCCAGCGGGCTCTCCTTCAACCACTCGACGCGGGCGGCGGCAACATTCTCGACCTGACGCTCGGCGATCAGGCGCTTGAGGGTGTTCACCCGCTTGCCGTGCGAGTCGACGGCGGTGATCTTCGCCTCGGGGTAAAGGTCGAGCAGTTGAAGCGTCTTGGTGCCCACGCCGCAGCAGCGGTCGAGAACTGCTTGGCCGGAAGCGGCGTCGATGTGGGCGGCGATGGCGGCGCTCGTGGCGTCCTGCACCTGTCCCACCCCGGCGGCGGCAATGCGGGCGAAGTCGGCGGTCTTCGCCCCGGTGGCGACGACGATGCCGGCTTGCTCGTGGGCGTTGAAGGCAACGTCGGATTCGACCGCCGCCCGCAGATCGTCGATCGTCTTCCCGCGGTTGAGCCGCACGAGCATCGGCGGCACGCGGTTGTTCCGCCGACAGCAGCGCAGGGCGTCCCGCTCGCCCATCACCTTCCGCAGCCGGGTGAAGCAGTTCGACGGGTGGCTCAGCACGACCTCGGCGAACGCGATGCCGTCCGACCGCGGCGGCAGCTCCAGCGGCGGCTTGCGCAGGGCGTTGCGGAGCATCGCATTGACGAAGCTCGCCGTCCGTGGGATGCCCAAATGCCGGGTCTGTTGCACCGCCTCGTTCACCGCCGCCCGGCTGGGGACGCGGTCGAGGAAGCGGATCTGGTAGAGCGCCACCAGCAGGATCAGCCGGGCCTTGGGGTCGATCTGGTCCAGCGGCCGCTTGGCGTAGACGGCGACCATGTGGTCGAGCAGAATCAGGTTCTTGATGACCCCGGCGACAATCATCTCGCCCAGCGCCGCGTCCCGCGGATCACGCGGCCGCACGGCCGATTTTTTCTTGAACGCCTGCCGGGGGAGGCCGGGCAGCGTGCGGGCGTCGAGCGAAAGCACCGCAAAATCGCGGGCGGCGGAGGCTGTGTTCACAAGGCGGCCTCTTCAAGAACGCGAGCGGGTCGTAGCTGCGGGCTGACAGCCCGCAGTGGCGACGTCGATCCAAAGGAGAACTTCGCCACCTCTTGCGGGTTGCGGATGCGGCCACTGCGGGCTGTCAGCCCGCAGCTACGCGACGTTGCTGTGCGTTCGAGAGTCATCACGTGACGCTCTCGATTTTCGTGCCCGGTGCCCACGGGCGGCCGTTGCGGTAGCTTTTGAGGTCCATGGGTTTCTTGCCCGGCGGTTGAAGTTCGAGTATTTCGACGGACGTGTCGCCGCAGCCGACGGTGCCGTCGGCGGTGAGGAGGCCGGGCTCGCCGGGGATTGTTGAAGGGAAGGCACGGACGAGGGTGGCTTGGTCGTCGCCGATCCTCACGCGGCAACCGGGCCAGGGGGAGAGGCCATTGATCCGGCGGCTGGCGAGCAAGCCGCCGGCGGTCCAGTCGATCACGGCGTCGGCCCGGCTGAGCTTCGGGGCGGGTGTGGCCATCGCCTCGTCCTGCGGCGTCTCCGTCACCCGGTTGTCGGCGAGTTGGCGGAGCGTCTGCACCACCAGCGGCCCGCCGAGTTCGGCCAGGCGGTCGTGCAGATCGCCGGTGGTGTCGCCGTCGCCGAGCACGTTGCGGGATTGCACCAGCACCGCCCCGGCGTCCATCCGGTCGGCCAGGCGGATGATGCTGTTGCCGATGAGTTTGTCGCCGGCGATCACGGCGTGGTGGATCGGGGCCGCCCCGCGCCAACGCGGCAGCAGCGACGCGTGGAGGTTGAACGCCCCCAGCCGCGGTTGCTCGGTGAGCGCTTGGCCGATCTTCTGCCCGAACGCGATCACCACGAGGCAGTCGACGTCCGGCACGTCCTCATCGTTGAGCCGCGGCGTGCGGATCGCCTCGATGCCCAGCTCACCCGCCGCCGCGGCGATCGGCGTGGGCGTGACCTTCTTGCCCCGCCCCGCCGGCTTGTCGGGCTGCGTGTAGACGGCCGCCAGCTCCGCCCCGGCCGAATTCAGCGCCCGCAGCGCCGGCACGCCGAACGCCCCGCTGCCGGCAAAGGCGACGCGCAACCCCGTCAAATCAACCGACATGCGGCACCTCATTCGTGAGAAGCCGCATTGAGAGCAAAGCGATCAACCGGATCCCGCATCGGGAACGTCTTTCGCAGGTCGGACCCGGGTGATCGCTGCGCTCTCCCCTCGGCTTCTTCACGCTGTTCGAGCGTGCTTGGTGTGCGTCAATCACTGCTTGCCCCCGGCGTAGTCGCGTTCGAGCTCGCGGAGCTTTTTGCGGTGGGCGATTTTCTCGACGGCACTCATCTTGTTCGTCAACAGCACGCCATCGAGGTGGTCGATCTCGTGCTGCCAAATCCGAGGCACCCACGCCTCGGCCCGCTTCTCGACTGGCGTGCCGTCGGGCCGCGTGGCGTTCAGCGTCACGATCAGCGGCCGCAGCACCTTCACGCGGATGTCCGGCAGCGACAAACACCCCTCCTCGGCCTCCTCGGCGTCGTCGGGATCGCTCAGCTCGGGGTTGACGTACACCTGATCGTCCTCCGGCTCGCCGGTGGCGTTCATGACGAACAACCGCTTGTTGACCCCCACCTGCGGGGCGGCCAAACCAACGCCTTCATGCTGGCGCATCAGCTCAAACATTTTCGCCACCAGCGCGTCGAGGGCCGGGCCACGCTCGTCTTCGGTGACGGGCATGGACGTCTTCTTCAGCCGCGAATCGGGGTGGAGGATGACCCGTAGCTTGGCAATCTGGTCGGGCGTCGGGATGGCGAAGGAATCGGGCATGGCGCGGAGTCGGCGGGCGGGTAGGGTAGGGGCGGCGGTTTGACACTCTCAACGCGGGCCAAGTAAGCTCCCCCGCCGCCGCAGCTTGCGGGCGGCCGTCCGCTCACCCCGATCCGAGGTTCATCCCGTGGCCGATCCCGCCCGCGCCCAGAAGCTGTTCGAGTCCGCCGCCAAGGTCGCCAGCGGCGCGCAGTGGGACTACGCCATCGAGCTCTACATCCAAGGCCTCGGCCAGGACCCGGAGAACATCCCGGCCCACACCAAGCTGCGGGAGTTAAGTTTGCAGCGCAAGCTCAAGGGCGGCAAACCGATGGGCATGCTCCAGCGGGCCAAGCTCAGCAAGGGCAAGGCGCCGGTCGAGAACATGCTCTACTACGAGAAGCAGCTCGCCTACGACCCCGGCAACGCAGACCACATGAAGGGCCTGCTCACCAGCGCCCAGAAGGGCGAGTTCGACGCGGTCGCCCACTGGATCGCCCCGGTCCTGTACAAACTGAACATCGACGGCAAGCAGGACTTGAACACGTTCCTGCTGCTCAAGGAGGCGTTCCAGAAGCTCGAGGAGTTCAAGCTCGCTGAAGATGCCTTGGGCTACGCGATCCAGCTCAAGCCGGACAACCAGGACCTGTCGCACGAGCTCAAGCAGATCGCCACGATGCGGGCGATGAAGGAGGGCAAGTACAGCCAAGGCGGCGGCTTCACCGAGAGTTTGCGCGACAAGCGTGGCCAGCAAGATTTGCTGGAAAAGGACAAGGGCGTTCTCGACGATGACGGCCGGAGTGCGGCGATTGCCAAGACCAAGGCCGCCCACGAGGCCGACCCCGAGGAGGCCGGCAAGATCTGGGCGTACGTCGAGGCGCTGGTCCGCACCGAGCAGCGCGACCACGAGGACACGGCCATCGCCCTGCTCGACAAGACGTACGACCGCACCGAGAGCTTCCGCTTCAAGGAAGAAGCCAACAAGATCAGGCTCCGCCAGGCGCTGCGGATGGAGCAGTCGATCACGAGCATGCTCAAACAGCAGCCCGACGACGAGGACTTGAAAAAGGACCTCGCCGACATGCGGCAGAGCCGTTACGAGCAGGAGCTGACCTTCGCCAAGGACGCCGCCCGGGCCTACCCGCAGGACCAGGGCCGCAAGTTCTTTGTCGGCAAGAAGCTGTTCCAGCTCGGGCGGGTCGACGAGGCGATCCCCGAATTGCAGCAGGCCCAGCAGGCGGCCAAGGTCCGCGACGACGCGAAGCTGCTCTTGGGCCGGGCGTTCCTCGACGCCCAGTTCTACGAAGAGGCCGCCGAGACGCTGGGCGGCTTGCTTGAGGAGTACGAGCTGCAGGACGCCAAGCAAAAAGAAATGCAGTACTGGCACGGCCGCGCCCTGGAGGAAACCGGCGACACCCAGGCCGCCAGCCGGGCGTACAGCAAGGTCGCCCAGACCGACTTCAACTACCGCGACGTCCGCAGCCGCCTCGCGGAACTCCGCAAGCGGTCGTGATTTGCGGGAAGTCTGGTCGCAGCTACCTCGTGCTGTCGTGAATTGCCACTCGTGTTTTTGCTCTTGGGGAGAAGCCGAGGGGAGAGCGGAGCGATCACCCGGATTTCGTGCTGCGAACGACTCCCGCAGATCGGATCCGGGTGATCGCTTTGCTCTCCCCTCGGCTTCTTTTCTGTTGTTTCGATGGTTGTGAGCGGTGTGAACGACGCGTCGATTTGCGACGGGTTCTAAGGTGCCCGCATGAGCATTGTGCCGCCGCCGGTTGTTCGTCGGTTGATGGACCATCCTGCGCTGACGGAACTCGCGGCTGCGGTTTCGACCGAGCACACCGTCGCCGCCAGCGGGTTGTGGGGCAGCAGCGTGGCGGCGGCCGTCGGGGCGATTCGGCGGCAGACCGGGCGGTTCGTCCTGCTCGTCACCGGGCATGGCGACGAACTCGACGACCTGGCCGACGACGTGAAGCTGTTCAGCGGCGACGCCTTCGACGCCCTGCCGACGCTGCTCACCGGCTCGATGGGCGGCGGCAGCGAGGAACAGGTCGCCGACCGCATGCGCGTGCTGTTCAAGCTCGCCGACAAAGGCCAGCCGCCCGCCGGGCTGATCGCGCCGATCGCCTCGCTCATGCAGCAGGTGCCCAAGCCAGACGAGCTCAAGCACCTGACCCGCCGCGTCGGCGTCGGCGAAGATCTGGAGCCGGAGAAGCTCATCGTCTGGCTCGCCGACCACGGCTACAACCGCATCGACCAGGTCGAAGTCCCCGGCGACTTCTCCGTCCGCGGCGGCATCATCGACGTGTTCGTGCCCGGCGAGCACACCCTCGCCGACGGCACCGTGCAGGTCGGGCTCACCGTCCGCATCGACTTCTTCGGCGACACCGTCGAGACCGTCAAACGCTTCGACCTCGACACCTTCGGCAGCGCCGAAAATCTCGGCCACGCCACGCTCGTCGACCTCAAGGCCGACTTCCGCACCGTCAGCGGCGGCCACCTCGCAAACTACCTACCCAAGGACGCCGTCGTCGTTTTGTGGGACCCGCTGGAGATTGCCGAGCAGGGCAAGAGCTTTCTCGACCGTTTGCCCGACCCGCGCGGCACCTACCCGCTGGCGTCGGTGCTGGACAACCTCAAGCGGTTCGCCGCCGTCGAGCTGCAGCAGTTTGAGCAAGGCGGCGGCACCGACGTTTCGCTCGCCACGGCCAAGCCGATCAAGCGGATGTCGCTGCCGGTCCGCAGCCTTCAGCGGTTCGAGACGCACGCCAAGGCGGCCGTCGAAGAATTGGCCGGCTTCGTGCAGACGCACGACGCGACGGTCTTCTGCGAGAGCGACGCCGAGAAGAAGCGGTTCCTCGACCTGGCCGACAGCGAGAAGCCGGGGCTGGCCAAG
>CAYLSV010000094.1:3242-5793 GCA_964386435.1 uncultured Tepidisphaerales bacterium | reverse complement strand
GTCGGCTACCTGCACCGCGGCTTTGTTTTCGGCGACGAGCTGCGGGAATCGGGCGAGAAGCCGCTCGCCCTGCTCGGCCACCACGAGCTGTTCAACCGGTTCGAGAAACGCCGGCGGGTCAAGAAGATCGTCGCCGGCAAGGCGCTCGACTCGTTTCTCGACCTCTCGGTCGGCGACTACGTCGTCCACGTCGCCCACGGCATCGCCAAGTTCACCGGCATGAAGGCGATGGCCAAGGAGGGCCGCGAGGAGGAATACCTGACGCTCCGCTTCGCCGAGGGCGCGAGCCTCTACGTCCCGGCGAGCCGGATCAATTTGATCCAGAAGTACGTCGGCGGCCCCGGCGGCCACCCGAACCTCTCGAAGCTCGGAAGCGGCCAATGGGAGAAACAGAAGGAAAAAGTCCAGGAAGCCCTCGTCGACATGGCGAGCGAGTTGCTGGAAGTGCAGGCCGCCCGGGCGGCCGAGGTCGGCACGGCCTACCCGAGCGACACCGATTGGCAAAAGGAATTCGAGGCCGAGTTCCCGTACGACGAGACGCCCGACCAGCTTGTCGGGGCCGAGGAGATCAAGCAGGACATGCAGCTCCCCCGGCCGATGGACCGGCTGCTGTGCGGCGACGTCGGCTACGGCAAAACGGAACTCGCCATGCGGGCCGCCTTCAAAGCCGTCGAGGCCGGGCGGCAGGTCGCCGTCCTCGTGCCGACCACCGTCCTCGCCGAGCAGCACGAGCGATCGTTCCGCGAGCGGATGAAGAACTACCCGTTCAACATTGAGGCCGTCAGCCGCTTCCGCACCGGCCGCGACATCAAGGACACGCTCAAACGCCTGAAAAACGGCGAAGTCGACATCATCGTCGGCACCCACCGCCTGCTCTCGAAGGACATCGACTTCCACGACCTCGGCCTCGTCGTGGTCGATGAAGAACAACGCTTCGGCGTCACCCACAAGGAGCGGCTCAAGCAGATGCGCAAGACCGTGGACGTGCTCACGATGTCGGCCACGCCGATCCCGCGGACGCTGCACATGTCCGTCGTCGGCCTCCGCGACATCAGCAACCTGACCACCGCCCCGCAGGACCGCAGGGCCGTCGTCACCGAAGTGCTCAGCTACGACGAGGAGCGGATCAAGCTCGGCATCCACCGCGAACTCCAACGCGGCGGGCAGGCGTTTTTCCTGCACAACCGCGTCGACTCGATCAAGGAGCAGGCGGCCAAGGTCAAGGCGCTGGTCCCCGAGGCGAAGGTCATCGTCGGCCACGGGCAGATGGAGGGGCACGAGCTGGAGGAGGTGATGATGAAGTTCGTCCGCCACGACGCCGACGTGCTGGTGGCCACGACGATTATCGAGAGCGGCCTGGACATCCCGAACGCCAACACGATTTTCATCAACAACGCCGACCGCTTCGGCCTCAGCGAGCTGCACCAACTCCGCGGCCGGGTCGGGCGGTACAAGCACCGGGCCTACTGCTACCTGCTCCTGCCGCCGGACCGCCCGGTGACGCCGATCGCGGCGAAACGTCTGAAGGCGATCGAGGAGTACAGCCACCTGGGCAGCGGCTTCAAGATCGCCATGCGCGACCTCGAGCTCCGCGGCGCCGGCAACATCCTCGGCCCCGAACAGTCCGGCCACATCGCCGCCGTCGGCTACGAGATGTACTGCCAACTCCTCGAAGAAGCCGTCCGGCAGCTCAAGGACGAGCCCAAGCCGAGCACGCCCGACAGCCTGATCGACATCGGCATCGGCGCCCACATCCCCAAGACCTACGTCACCGCCGACAAGGCCCGCATGGACCTCTACAAGCGGCTCTCGCGCTGCACGAGCCTGGCCATGCTCGACGAGCTGAAGCAGGACGTGACCGAGGCCTTTGGCGAGCCGCCGCGGCAGGTCGACATCCTGTTCGCCCTCACCGAGCTCCGCCTGCTCGCCGCCCTGCACGGCATCGCCAGCGTGGTGAAGCGGCCGCCGGACGTCGTGCTGACGGTCGAGAACGCCCAACTCGCCGAGGCCGCCCTCAAGGGCGTGCCCGGCACGCTGCGGGTGATCGACGCCAAGACGGTCTACCTCCGCCCGCCGCCGGTGTTCATCGAGAGCGAGCCGCTCTTGATCATGCTCCGCAATTTGCTCCGCAAGCATCACGACGCCCAAACAAAGGCTGCGGCGTGAGGATCACTCGACCCAGCTATTTTTAATTCGCACAGCTTGCTGCAGAGAGCATGGCCGAATGCCGATGACTTTCGTGCGGCACATCGACGCATGATCGGGGGATCAAACCGTGGGTCAGGGACATGCTACTCGGGACGAAAATTACAGTTGCTGTGGGGCTCAGCGTGGTCGCGACGGCCGTGGCAGCCATCGCGTTGGAGCGTACCGCGCTGCGCAAGCAAGGCATTCGGCTCTCGGAGCAGGCAATGCACAACGCGGTGTTGCAGGCCGAGGAGGTCCGCCGGCAGGTCAGCGCCGCCCATAACGCCGGGGCGTACGACAAGGCGGCCCTGCTGGCGAAGGCGCAGCAGCAGATCGACGCCGGGGCGGAGCTGAGCGAGACGGC
>CAYLSV010000094.1:0-3232 GCA_964386435.1 uncultured Tepidisphaerales bacterium | reverse complement strand
ATCCCGGTGGTCGCCGCGTGGCAAAGCATTGAAGTGCTGGCCGAGGAGCAGGGGTACGATTTCCGCGTCGTGAAGGACCAGCCGCGCAACGCGGCGAACACGCCGGACCAGAACGAGTTTCGCATCCTCCGCACGCTCCAGGACACGGGCGAGAATCGCTACTTCGAGGTCACGGACAACCGCATGGTGTACGCCCGGCCGATCCACCTCACGGCCGACTGTCTAGCCTGCCACGGGGACCCGGCGACCAGCACGACCGGCGACGGCCTTGACCCGCTGGGCTACCCGATGGAGAACCTCCGCGACGGCGCGTTCCACGGGGCGTTTATTCTCAGCAGCAACCTCGACAAGGTCGACGAGGTGGTGGCGGCGGGCACGATGCACACCGTGCTGTGGCTGCTGCCGCTGGCCGGCGGGCTGATGGGGGCGGCCGTGTGGCTGAGCCGGCGGCAGATCATCGTGCCGCTGCGGCGGGTGACGCACACGGTGGCCCAAACCGCCCACGCCGCCCGCGAGGCGGGCGATCAAGTCGCCACCGCCGCCTCGTCGCTGTCAGCCGCGCTCACCGACGGCAACAACGATCAGGCCGCCAGTCTGGAGGAGACGGCGGCCATGCTCAAGAGCATTGACGGCGATGCCCAGGCGAATCTCGACCGCAGCAACCAGGCGACCTCGCTCAGCGACGACGGCCGCCGCGCGGTGGAGGCCGGCCGGCAGGCGATGAACGATTTGGCCGCGGCCGTCGAGGAGATCCGCCACGCCGCCGAAGCGTCCGGGCAGATCGTGCAGGACATCGACGCGATCGCGAAGCAGACGAACTTGTTAGCCCTCAACGCCGCCGTCGAGGCGGCGCGGGCGGGCGAGGCGGGCAAAGGGTTTGCCGTCGTGGCCGAGGAAGTGCGTGGCCTCGCCGCCCGCGCCACGGCCGCGGCGAAGGAGACGGCCGGCCATATCGACCGCAGCGTCGGCGCCGGCACCCGCGGCGTGCGGCTCACCGAGCAGACGGCCGCGCACTTCGACAACCTGACCCAATCGACCGCCAAACTTGACGTCCTGCTCAAACAGATGAACGAGGCGAGCCGGCGACAAACTTCCGACGTCGGCCAGTCCGCCGATGTCGTGCAGCACATGGGCGACGTGGCGCTGAAAACGGCCGAAGGCGTTGAGCAGTCCACCGCTGCCGCCAAGCGCCTGCAAGGGCAAGGCCACACGCTGGAAGCCGCCGCCGACGAACTCTCGAAGCTCATTGAGCGCAAAGCCGCGTGAGGCGACGTAAGCCGCCAACGCAGCATCAGGGCGTCTGCCGAATACGAGGCGGCGCGTTCACCCCACCATCTTCTTGAGCGCGTCGTAGCTCAAACGGGCGCTTTTGAGCGGGTCGTTGTCGATCCAGTTGTTGTCCTGCTCGATGACCAGCGCCTCCACGCCCACGCCAGGCGCGGCGGCGACGATATCGGCGACGGGCACCTTGCCCTTGCCGAGCTCGCAAAGCGTTTTCGCCCCATAGTCGCTGCAATCCTTCACGTGCAAGAGCGGCACCCGGCCACTCAGGCGGTTCATCCACGCCACCGGATCGTGCCCCGCGACGGCGACCCAGCAGGTGTCCAACTCGGCCAGCAGGTCGGTGCCGTCGTACAGCATCTCATACGCCGTGCGGCCGTCCTCGAGCTTGTCGAACTCGAAGTCGTGGTTGTGGTAAACAAACCGCAACCCGTGTTCGGCGGAGGCCTTTCGCGCGTGCTCGAGGATCGGCTGGTAGCCGGCGACGGTGCGTTGGTCGTCGGGCCAGTACGGCTGCATGATCAGGTCGTAACCGAACACCTTGGCGTCGGCGGCGGCCTGGGCGGCGTCGCCGTCGGGGGTGGCGTACGAGACGTGGCCGCCGATCGCCTTCAGGCCGTGGGCGTCCAGCTTCGACTTCAGCTCGGCGGCGTCGAGGCCGTAGTGGCCGGCGAGTTCGACGTGCTCGTAGCCGATGGCGGCCAGTTCCTTGAGGCCGCCGTCGAGATCCTGACCGAGGGCGTCGCGGACGGTGTACAGCTGCAGTGCGATGGGCAGTTGGGGCATGCAACTTTATAGCCGCCTCACGCGCCGTCGGCCGCGAGTCCGATAAGATCGACGCCGTGCCGCCCAACCGCCGATCTGCCGCGTTTACGCTCGTCGAGTTGCTGGTCGTCATCGGGCTCATCGCCCTGCTGATCTCGATCCTGTTGCCGGCCATTTCGGCGGCCCGGAACCGGGGGCAGGAAATCGCTTGCGGCAGCAACGCCCGGCAGTTGAACGTCGCGTGGCAGATGTACGCCGACAACAACCAAGGCCGCCTGCCCGGCTCGAGCACCTACGGCCAGGCCGACTGGGTACGCACGCCGACCAGCGGGCCCGAGACCGAGGCCGACCTTGCCGCCGGGCGGTTGTGGTCGTTCCTCGAATCGAGCGGCGTCTACGGCTGCCCGGCGGATACGCGGGAGGACGTGCTCCGCAGCTACTCGCTCAGCGACCGTTTGTCCGGCGAGGGAGCGTTCGGCGTGGCCCCGGAGAAGAAGATCAGCCGTGTGACGGCCAGCAGCGAGACGATGACCTTCCTCGGCGAAAACGACATCCGCGGCAGCAACCTGGGCAGCTTCGTGCTCAACCCGCTGACGCCCGCCTGGCTCGACCCGGTGGCCGCCTGGCACCGCCGCAAGGAATTGGGGGCGACGACGCTCGCCTTCGCCGACGGCCACGCCGAACTGTTCCGCTGGGGCGACCGGCGGACCGGCGAGTTCGTGCTCAGCGACAACGTCTACACCTTCACCGCCCAGCCGGACAACGAGGATTTGCGGACGCTCGCCCGCCGTTACGATCCGAAGCTCGCCCGCTCGGCCGAGTGGAACTGACGCGGCCCGGCATGTTGCCGACGGCCGGGGCGTTCACGTCGTGAGCATGCCCGTCTTTCGGGCGTAGGCAAAGACGCCGCCGGCTTCGATGATCGGGATGACGTCGCCCAGCGATTCGAGTTGGTGGGTGGTGCCGCGGGTGTGGTTGACGAGCCGACCGGCAGTGACGTTGACCTCGATGTCGTCGCCGGTTTGGATGGTTTCGATCAGCCGCTCGGCGGTGGTCAGGGGCAGCAGGTAGCCGCCGTTGACGCTGTTGCGAAAGAAAATACGGGCGTAGAACTCGGCGACCACGCACTGCACGCCGGCCTCGGCGAGGGCAAGCGGGGCGTGCTCACGACTGCTGCCGCAGCCGA
>CAYLSV010000093.1:504-13699 GCA_964386435.1 uncultured Tepidisphaerales bacterium | reverse complement strand
CCCACCCGGCGGCCGACGACCTTGACGCCCTCGCGGACCGCTGCGGCCTGAGCCGGGGGCGGTTGAGCCGCTTGTTCGCCCAGCAGATCGGCCAACCGCTGGTGAGCTATCGGCAGAAGTGCCGGCTCGACTTCGCCCGGCGGCTGCTCGGCCACGCCGGCCGCGACGGCACGCCGGGCCGGATGAACCTGTTGGAAGCCGCCCTCGCCGCCGGCTTCGGCAGCTACAGCCAGTTCTACCGGGCCCACCGCCAGCACTTCGGCACCGGACCTGCCGCACGTGGTGCGGCGGCTACCGCGTCCTGAGCACGTCGGCCGCGGCAGGTTCGGCCGTTCACCCCTCGACGACGCTCTTCTCGATCGGGTCGACCTGCACGCCCTCGGCGCGGAGGAAGCCGATGGCATTGGTCACCGTCTCCGGCTCGCCGCGGAGCAGGACGGCCATGATGCCCAGATCCTCCTTCACCGTCGCTTGGCGGATGTCGAACTCCACGCCCGGCAGGTGGCGGGCCATGCGGCAGATGATCGGTTGCTCGACGGTGGGGCGATTGGGAAACGTCAGCCAGACGCGGCGCTCGGTCATGGCGGAGCCTAGGAAGTTTGACGTGGTGAAGTATGACGTGGCGATTTGCCGGACGCGCCGGCAACGCCTTCCGGCAAATCGCCAAGTCAAACTTCACCAAGTCCAACTTCCTACCCTCCCTCATGCACCGCGTCGTCATCACCGGCATGGGTTGGGTCACGCCGATGGGGCTGGATCTGGAGGCCGTGTGGCAGAAGCTGGTCGCCGGAGGGAGCGGCATTGCCCGCACCACGCTCTTCGAGGCCGGGACGTTTCCGACGACGATTAGTGCCGAGGTGAAGGATTTCGAGTTGGCCGACGTGCTGCCCACGGCCGGGCGGCATGAGGGGGCGGGGCGGAACACGCAATTCGCGCTGGCCGCGGCGCATGGGGCGTGGACGCAGTCGGGCTTGGACCGGGCCCAAATCGACCGTGACCGCGTGGGCATCTACTTCGCCAGCGGCGAGGGGTCGCTCGACTTTGTGCCCTACACCAACGCCATCCTCGCCGGCAGCGACGGCAAGGGGCGGGTCGACACGGTCAAGTGGGCCGAGGCGGCGCTGGCGCAGATGAACGCCACGCGCGAGATCGAGCAGGAGCCCAACCTACCGCTGGCCCATCTCGCCCTGCTCACCGGGGCCCGCGGTCCGTCGTTCAACTGCCTGACCGCCTGCGCCGCCAGCACCCAGGCCATTGGCGAGGCCACGGCCATCCTCCGCCGCGGCGACGCCGACGTGATGATCAGCGGCGGGGCCCACAGCATGATCCACCCGTTCGGCGTCACCGGCTTCAACCGCCTGACGGCGTTGTCCGAGCAGAACGACATCCCGCCGGCGGCGTCGCGGCCGTTTTCCGCCGACCGGGCCGGGTTCGTGCTGGGCGAGGGGGCGGGCGTCGTGATCCTCGAGACGCTCGAGCACGCCAAGGCCCGCAACGCCCAGATCCTCGCCGAGGTCGTCGGCTACGGCAGCACGGCCGACGCCTACCGCATCACCGATCAGCACCCGGACGGCACCGGCGCGACCCTCGCCATGAAAGCCGCCCTCGCCGACGCCGATCTTCGGCCCGCCGACATCGGCTACATCAACGCCCACGGCACCGGCACCAAAGAGAACGACGGCAACGAGACCCGTGCCATCAAGCAGGTGTTCGGCGACGACACGGCCGTCCCCGTCAGCAGCATCAAGAGCATGATGGGCCACCTCATCGCCGCCGCGGGCGCGGTCGAGCTGATCGCCACGGTCATGGCCCTGCGGCACGGCGTGCTGCCGCCGACGGTCAACCTCGACAAGCCCGACCCGGAGTGCGACCTCAACTACGTGCCCAACGCCGCCCGCTCGGCCGAGGTGGCTGTGGCGATGAGCACCGGCTTCGGCTTCGGCGGACAGAACGACGCCGTCATCGTCCGCCAGCCGGCGGCGTGACGGGTCGGACGTTGTGCGGAGGCGCCGACCGGCATAAAGTGCGGGTGGTTCTCATCGAAAGGTTCCCCATGTCTGATGCCTCCGCCTCCGCCAGCTCCAGCACGTTGAACTCGCCGGGCAAAATTTGCATCAGCTGCGGCACCAGCGTCGCCGGTGCCAAGCGGATGAAGGACAGCAAGGGCCAGTACTGGTGCTACGACTGCGGCCTCGCCGACGAGCGCAAGAAGCGCGGCGACGACACGCTCACCGACCAAGGCGGCGCCCTGACCGGCAAAACCGACACGATGAGCCAGTGCCCGTTGTGCCGGCAGTTCTTCTCGCCCGTCGACATGATCCGCTCGGAACGGGCCCCGAAAAAGTCCGGCGGCTACATCTGCCTCAAGTGCCACCACAAGCCCAAAGGCAAAAAGAAAAAGAGCAGCGGCGGCGGCGGGTTCCTGGCGGACATGGACGAGGAGAAGCGCAAGAAGGTCATCTACGGCATTGTCGCCGGTGTGGTCCTCGTGCCGCTCGCCCTCTACTTCAACCGTCTGCTGCCAATCTGATCCCGGTGGTCGGCACGCTTCAAACCCCCGCAACGTCCAGCACCCGCGGGACCACGACGCGGCCGTCGAACACGGTTTCGGCCAGCGTCCGGGCGGCGGCGGCGTGGGCGGCGTGATCGCGGACGACCTCGCGGCACGCCTCGATCGCTTGGGCGGGGGTGGCGAAGCGGAGCAGGCCGGCGCCGGCGTCGAGTTCGTCGGCCGGGCCGGTGTCCTGCACCACGGCCGGGCGGCCGCTGGCGAGGTAGCACAGGGTGCGGTCGCTGACCCAGGCGTTGGCGAGGTCCACGTAGCTCGGCTTGGCGCAGCTGAACTCGGCGAGGCAGCCGCGGATGAACTCGGCGTAGCCGATCGGGTCGGCCGTGGCGGCGTGGGCGTCGTCGATCTGCCAACCCTTGGCCTGCAAACGCCGCCGCTCCGCGTCGTCGCCGGCGAGGTTCAAAGCGAGCTTCATCGGGGCGTCCACCGCCCCCGGCAGATCGAGGTACGGCTCGAAGGCCGTCTGCTTGTCGTTCTTGTACGGCGTGCCGTCGCCGTCGACCATCCACTCGTCCATGTGCCAATGACTCACCGTGCCAAAGGCCGCGTCGTCCGGCGTCGGCACCACCGGCCAAGCGGCGCAGCAGACGCACGGCGGCACGTGGACCCAACAATGCCCGGTATCGAGAAACGGCGTGTCCAGCCGCCGGCCGATGGTCAGGTAGGTGTCGTGCGGGGCGAGGTCGTAGTGCCCCTGCCGCATGGCGTACTGCAGCATGCCGGGGTCGATGTCGAGCAGCGCCGACCGGCGGAACGGCCGGACGAAGCTTGCCGGCAGGTTGTAGCGGAGGTCGAACAGGAAGTCGCCCGCCGCCTCCCCGACCACGGGTTGACCATCGGCGTCGATGATCGCCACGTCGCCGCCGAGCCCGAACGGCCCCAGCCGCCGGGTGAGCAAGTCGAGCCACCCCGGCAACAGGTCCGCGTCGTCGCCCGGCTCGAGCATGTCGAGCCAGGTGACGTCCCACCCCGCCGCCCGGAACGAGAGGGCCCAGTTCACGAACACCCACAAGTGCCCGCCCTGCGGGTACTTCAGCGTGTTCGCGGTGGAAAGCACGACGCGGGGCATGGTGTCCGATCATCGAAGCGGGTCGCAAATGCTCCACGCGATCCACCACCGGGACAAGTCCAAAAAAATCTCGGGGGTAGCCGCGGAGCCTGCTCCGCGCGTCTGGTGGAAACTGTGCGTCCCTTTTTCACCCGATTCGCGGAGCCTGCTCCGCGGCTACCCCGAGAGGGCGAATCACGCCACGCTGCGAAGCTCTGCCGCGACACGCTCACTTGTTGAACGTCGCCGCCGGTTGGGTCGTGGGCATGGTGGTCGGGCCGTTCATGTCGGTGCCGTCCTTGTTGAACGCCGGGGCGTCGCCCATGGCCGGGCCGTCCTTGTTCATCTCGGGGTTGCCGCCCAGGCGGGGGACGGGGCGACGCATTTCCTCCAGCCGCCGCTCGGCGGCCTCGGCGCGGCGTTCGGCGGCGGCGAGGGCGCTTTGGGCCTCGCGGAGCTGGGCGGCCGTGCGGTCGTTGCTCGGGGCCGTCATCCGGGCCCCGGCGACTTCCTCCTGCGCCGACGCCAGCTGCGCCTGCAGCCGGTCGAGGTCGGCTTCCAGGACGGCGATCCGCTGCTGCTGCTCGCCGCGGACCTCCTGCTCCCGTTCGACGGTGCGCAACAACTCGTCCCGCTCGGCCCGCAGCGAATCGTCGTTGCCCGATGAGGCATCAATCGCGCAGCCCCCTACAAACGGCAGCACGAGCAAACACGGCAGGATCAGGTAATGCTTCATGACCCGGCATCATCGCCCCTTTGCCGTCGCCGGGCAACTCGGGGGCGTGGTCCGCTTCTTATCGATCAACCGGACGTTCACGCCACGCCGCTCGAACGCCCGTGCCGCCGGCGCTAATGTGCCGGCATGCCCGTTTATCATGATGCCGCCCACAACCCGCTCGACAGCCGCCGCACCCTGCAGACCGCCGCGGGCGAGGTGACGTGGTTCGACACGAGCGTGGTCGGCGACACGAGCAAATTGCCGTTCTCGATCAAGGTGCTCCTCGAGAGCGCGCTGCGGAACATGGACAACTTCGAGGTCGGCGAGGACGCCGTCCGGGCGTTGGCGAACTGGTCGCCGACGATGACGCCCACCGAGATCCCGTTCAAGCCGGCGCGGGTGATTTTGCAGGACTTCACCGGCGTGCCGTGCGTCGTGGACCTGGCCGCCATGCGGTCGGCCATGAAGCGGGCCGGCGGCGACCCGCAGGCCATCAACCCGCTCGTGCCGGTCGATCTGGTCATCGACCACAGCGTGCAGGTCGACGAGTTCGCCAACCCCCTGGCGATGGTCAAGAACGCCCAGATCGAGTTCGAGCGCAACCGCGAGCGGTACGAGTTCCTCAAGTGGGGCCAAAAGGCGTTCGAGAACTTCGGCGTCACGCCGCCCAGCATTGGCATCGTCCACCAGGTGAACCTCGAACACCTCGCCGGCGTCGTCCTGACGGACAAAGGCGTTGCCATGCCCGACTCGCTCGTGGGCACCGATTCGCACACGACCATGATTAACGGTCTGGGCGTGCTCGGGTGGGGCGTGGGCGGCATCGAGGCCGAGGCGGCCATGCTCGGGCAGCCGTGCTACCTGCTCACGCCCGAGGTCGTCGGCATGCGGCTCGTCGGCGAGTTGCCCGAGGGCTCGACGGCCACCGACCTCGTGCTCCGCGTCACCGAAATCCTGCGGAACCACGGCGTGGTCGGCAAGTTTGTCGAGTTCTTCGGCCAGGGCATGAAGCAGATGAGCGTCGCCGACCGGGCCACCATCGCCAACATGGCCCCCGAGTACGGGGCGACCATGGGCTTCTTCCCGGTGGACGAGCGGACGCTGGAGTACATGCGGCTCACCGGCCGCGAGGAATCGCAGATCGATTTGGTCGAGAAGTACACCAAGGCCGCCGGCTTGTGGTGCACGGCCGAGAGTGCGCCGGAGTTCACGGAGGTGCTGGAGCTTGATCTGTCGACGGTCACGCCGAGCATCGCCGGGCCGCGTCGGCCGCAGGACCGGATCGAGCTGAAGCAGAGCCGCAGCAGCTTCCGCAGCGTGCTGATGGACGACTTCGGCCAGAACCTCGACGGCCAAATCCCGCGGCTGGACCGCTGGGCCAGCGACGGCCCGATCTGGCCGAACGAGGGGCACGAGGGCAACCCCGACGCCGAGTCGGCCGAGCTGGTGGCCAGCACCCACGGCGACAACCCCGCCGGCGGCCGCGGGGCACTCGCCGAGGCGCAGTCGATGGTCGGCCAAGTCGCTCAAACCGCCGCCACCGCCGTCGCCGAGGTCGGCGGTGCGATCAAGCAAGCCGTCCAGGGCAAGAGCCACGGCACCCTCCAGCACGGCGACGTCGTCATCGCCGCGATCACCAGTTGCACCAACACCAGCAACCCCAGCGTCATGGTCGCCGCCGGCCTCGTGGCGCAAAAGGCCAACGCCCTGGGCCTGCGGGTGCCGCACTACGTCAAGACCTCGCTCGCCCCCGGCAGCCGCGTCGTCACCGATTACCTCGACAAAAGCGGCCTCTCGACCGAGCTCGACGCCCTGGGCTTCCACACCGTCGGCTACGGCTGCACCACCTGCATCGGCAACTCCGGCCCGCTGCCGGAACACATTGCCCGCGAGATCACCGACAACGACCTGGTCGCCTGCAGCGTCCTGTCCGGCAACCGCAACTTCGAGGGCCGCATCAACCCCCACGTCAAGGCCAACTACCTCGCCAGCCCCCCGCTGGTCGTGGCGTTCGCCCTCGCCGGGACCATGGACGTGAACCTGGAGGACGAGGTCATCCAGACCGTCGACGGCCGCGACGTCTACCTGCGCGACATCTGGCCGACCCAGGCCGAGATCGACGCCGCCGTCGCCTCGTGCATCTCGCCGGAGATGTTCCGCAACCAGTACGAAAGCGTCGCCGACAAGAACGAGGATTGGAACGCGATCCCGGTCAAGGGCGGCGAGCTGTTCGAGTGGGACGACAAGAGCACCTACGTCCAGGAACCGCCGTTCTTCGACGGGTTGGCCGCCGAGCCGGAAGCGATCGAGTCGGTCGTCGGGGCGAAGGTGCTGGTGATGGTCGGCGACAGCGTGACCACCGACCACATCAGCCCGGCCGGGGCGATCAAGACCGACTCGCGGCACCTTCGCCAACATCCGCCTCAAGAACCAACTCGCCCCCGGCACCGAGGGCGGCTGGACCACCTACCACGGCGACCAGCCGCTGCCCGAGTCGGTTCTGAAGAACGGCGAGGCCGTCAGCATCTTCGACGCCAGCCGCGCCTACGGCAGCGCCAACACCAGCGATCCCGACGTCCACCCAAGCGACGACGCCACGCCGCTGATCGTCTTGGCCGGCAAGGACTACGGCATGGGCAGCAGCCGCGACTGGGCCGCCAAGGGCACGAACCTGCTGGGCGTCAAGGTCGTCATCGCCGAGAGCTTCGAGCGGATCCACCGCAGCAACCTCGTCGGCATGGGCGTCCTGCCGCTGACCTACGAGTCCGGCACCACCCGCGAATCCTTAGGCCTCGACGGCACCGAGACGTTCGACGTCCACATCCCCGACGACCTCAAGGCTCGCCAAACGATCAAGGTCCAGGCGACAAAAGCCGATGGCACGAAGGTGGCGTTCGACACCTTGTGCCGGGTCGACACGCCGGTGGAGGTTGAATATTTCCGAAACGGCGGCATCCTGCAATACGTCCTGCGCCGGCTGATGAAGGCCGGGAACTAGAGCGGGACCAACCCACCGGGGGCAATCGAGGGGCGGCAGGTCAGGCCGCTTAGCAGTCATGGCAGCCGACGACGCCAAACCATCGGGGATCAAGTGGAAGCTCATCGGCACCCTCGCGGCGGTGCTGCTGATCCTCGCCGTCGTCGGCGCGTCGCTGCTCTACGTCCGCAAACAACGTCAGACCGCCCGACTCGTCGACAACCGCGACCGCGGCTATGAACTGCTCGAAGCCGGCGACCCCGACGCCGCCCTCCCGCTCATCGGCGGCTACGTCAACGTCTTCAAAAACGACGCCCAGGCCACCTTCCGCTACGCCCAGGCCCGACAGCAGATCGAGATGCCGCGGGACCGGCACCTCGGCGAAGCCTTCTACTTCTACGGCGAGGCCCTGCGGCTCGACCCGACCCTGACCCAGGCCCGCACCGAGCTGCTCGAACTCGCCGCCGAACTCGGCGAGGACGAACGCGTCCTCGAACTCACCGCCGACACCACCGCCGCCAGCGACGACCCCGCCGCACTGGCCGCCCGCAGCCGGGCGCTGCTGCGCGGCAACGAACTCGACGAAGCGCTCGCCCTCTCCAAGCGGCACCACGAACTCGTGCCCGGCGATGTGCAACAGCACGTGCTGACGCTCAACCTGCTCCGCCAACTCGGCCGCGGCGGCGATGAGGTGGTGGCACACGCCGACGAGGTCGCCCCGACCCTTGGCGAGGAGACGAAGGGCCTGGTCCTGCGTGCCGTCGCCGCCGCGTTGAACAATGACAGCACTGCCTCGCTCGACCTCGCCGAGCAGGCCGCCGAGGTGCCGATCACTGACGGCGACACGCTGAACCTGCTCGCCGACCTCCTCGACCGCGGCGGCCGGTTTGATCTGACGCTGCAGATCTTCGAGCAGTCCGCCGAGGCCGTCGCTGACGACCGGACGCTGCGGCGAACCCTGCTCGATCGTCTGTTCCAGGCCGGGCTGGACGAGGAGATCGTCCGCCGCACAAGCGACCTCGACGCCGCCGACCCCCGCGCCGACGCCCGATTGCTGGGCCTGCGCGGCGTCGCCCTCAAACGCCTCGACCGACCCGCCGACGCCGCCGCCATCGCCGATGCCCTCGCCAACCGCGCCAACGCCGAGGGCACCCGGTCCGAGGCGTGGGCCGCGTTCATCGACCTCTGGCCGCTGCCCGACCAACCCGGCACCGCGCCCGCCCAGATCGCCGACGACTTCGCGAAGCTCCACGCCGCCTTGGAGATCGACGTTCACCCGATCGGCGTCTTCCTGCTGGGTGAGCTGCTGCAGCGGTTCGGCGAAACCGAGGCCGCCACCACCGCCTACGAGTTCGCCGGCCGCCGGTTCGCCGCCTGGCCCGATCCGTGGCTGCGGCACGCCCGGCTGATGCAGCAGCTCGACCGACCCCGCGCCGCCATCGCCACCCTCCGCGAAGCCTTGCGCCGCGGCGGCGGCGACCCCGACACCCTCGCCGAAGCCGCCGGCGTCGCCGCCCGGTTCGGTGCCCGCCAAACCATCGATCAAGCCCGCGAGCTGCTCGACCAAGCCCTCGCCGCCGACCCGGATCACCCAGCCGCGCTGGCGTTGCGGATCAACATCAACAAAGAGCTGGGCGAGCCGTTCGAGGAGGATCTCGCCGCCCTCGCCGAGCGGGACGATCTTCCGCCGCAAATCGTCGCCCAACTCGCCGCCCTCGCCCAGGACACGCCGTTCGCCGACCACTTCATCGACCGCCCCGTCGCCGACCCCGCCGCCGCGCTGCAGTTGGCCATCATGAAGCTGCCGGGCGACCCCGACCTGCCCGCCCCGATTGGCATCGCCGATGCGACGTGGCAGGCCGTCAAGCTGCAACAACGACGCGACGGCACCCCGGAAGAGGCCGAACGAATCGCCGCCCTTGCCGATGATAACCCCCGGCTGGTGGTCGCGCAGGAACTGGCCGCCCTTGCCGGGGAACCGATTGCCCGCCGCCGCTCCGCCGCCCGCCTGGTCGAGTTGCTCGAAGGCCGCAGCCTGCGCTGGGCGACGACCGTCGCGCTGCTCGATTTGCAAAAGGACGAGCCGACCGAGCAGGAGTTGGCCGCCGTCGCGCTCGATTTGTCGGAGGTCACCCGGCGTTACCCGCAGGCCGTCGACCCGCGGCTGGCGCTGGCCGACACGCTCGATCAATTGGGCCAGGAAAATGAGGCGCTGGACCAACTCGAAGCCGCCATCGCCGGCCGGCCGGACCTCGCCCGACTGCGGCTGCTGGTGGCCTCGCGGCATTTGCGAACCGGCCGCGCCGACGACGCCGATGCCCAGCTGCGGGCCGTCGAACAACTTGCCGCCGCCGGCCGCGCCACGGACGACGAACGCCGCCGGGCCGCGGCCATGCTGGAGTTCAGCGGCGAAACTGACCGCGCGCTCGATTTACTGCAACCGCTGGCCGATGGCGACGAACCGGATTTACAACGCCTGCGGCTGGAGCGCGCCGCCAACCGCCTGACCGACGCCCGGCTTCAGGAGCTGGCCGCCAGCGGCAACCCGACGCTTGTCGCCTTCGCCGCCGAAACCTACGCCGCCCGCGGCGACGTCGGGCAGAGCCTTGCCGCGCTCGATCAACTGCCGACGGAGCAGATGACGGACGTGCAGCGGCAAAGTCTGCGGGCCGACCGCGCGCTGATCAACAACGACGCCGCCGGGGCCGAGGCGGCGATGCGGGCCGCCGTCGACGCCGACCCGCAACAGCCCGCCAGCCGCCGACGGCTGGCGAATTTCCTGCTGAGCCAAGGCCGCATCGACGACGCCATCGCCGCCGCCACGTTCGAGGCCGCCGATGGCACCGACGCCCAGGCCGCCGCGCTCGCCGACTTCGCCCGGCTGAACGACATCCTCGGCAACGACTACCAAACGCTCGCCCAGTTCGGCGTGCTCGACCTCGCCGCGTCGCTTTTGAGCAACGTCGCCGACAACCCCGCCGCCGAGCAGGCCCTGGCCGCCCTCGCCGCGGCCCGGCGGGAGGAGACGCCGATCGTCGACCTCGCCGACGACGTCACCGTGGCCGCGACGAAGGCCGAGCAGTTGGTGCCGCTGCAACTGCTGCGGGCGCAGCTCGACCTCGCCGCCAATCGGCCGGGCCGGGCCGCGCGGGTCGCCGAGGAGCTGGGCCGCCGCAACCCGCGTCTCGCCGCCGCGCCTCAGTTGCAGGCCCAGGCGCTGGCCCAGCAGGGTGATTTCGTGAACGCCCTCACCGCCGCCGAGCGGTGGGGCGAGCTGGCCCCAAGCGACCCGGTTGCCACCATCTTCCAGGCCGAGGCCCGGTTGGCGCTGGAGCAGTTCACCCTCGCCGAGTCGCTGCTGCGGCCGCTGATCGAGCGGGACGATCTGCCCCAGGCGAAGCTGCTGTGGGGCCGCGCGCTCACCGGGGCGGGCCGCGGACCGCGGGCGTTTGACGTGTTGCAACCGCTGCTCTCCGACGCGCTGGCGGTGCGCTTGTGGTGGTACGACACCGCCGCCGAGCAGGCCCAACCGCTCGCCGCCGCCGAGGCCGCCCTGAGCACCGCCGCCGCCGAGGCGGGCGATTCGCTGAACGAGCGGGTCGTCCTGCTGCGGGCATACCGCACCCTTGCCGAGCGTGATTTATCGCCCGAGGACGCCGAGCGGATCAACGCCGAAATCGAGCGTCGCCGGGCCCCGCTAGTCGAGCAGGCGCTACAGCCGGGCGCGCCAACCTCCCTGATCATGGAGCTGGCCGTCTCGCTTGACGACGTCGACCCGCAGACGCAGGAGACGCTCTACCGCGCCGCCGTCGCCCAGGATTCGCCCGTCGCCCGGAACAACTTGGCGATGTTGCTGGTGAAAAAGGGCACGCCGTCCGCGCTCGAAGAAGCCCGCGAACTCGCCGAGCAAGTCGCCGCCCGCGACGGCGACCCGGCGCAGGCGTTCTATGTTGATACCCTCGGCGTCGTGAAGCGGGCCGCAGGCGACTACGACGGCGCGATCGCCGCGTTCTACGAAGCGATCCGCTTGGCCCCGCAGAACCCGATCTGGCACGTCGAACTCGCCGAGACGCAGCTCCAAGCCAACCAACCCGCCGCCGCCCGCACGAGCTTGGTCGAGGCCGCCCGCCGAACCCGCCAAGCCGGCAACCCGCCGGATTTGGTCGCCCGCGTCGAGGCGCTGGAGGCGGAGCTTCGGCCCGAGGGGTGAGCGCCGCGTGTACACTCGCCCCACGTGGAGCTGCCGGCGTCGAATTCGTGGTTGGGGCGGGGGCGGATCCGGACGCACAAGGTGATCTTCGGCCACCGCACCCGCGGCGGGCGGGCGTTCGACCTCGCGCTGCTCATCGCCATTCTGCTCAGCGTGGTGGCCGTCATGCTCGAAACCGTCGAGCCGGTCTCGAACGAGTACGGCCGGCTGCTGCTGGGCATCGAGTGGGGGTTCACGATCCTGTTCACGCTGGAGTACGCGCTGCGGCTCCTGTGCGTCCGGCGGCCGCTGAAGTACGCCACCAGCTTCTTCGGCGTTGTGGATCTGCTCGCGATTTTGCCGACGTACCTCACGCTGCTGATGCCGGGCACGGCGCTCCAGTCGCTGATCGTCATCCGCGGGCTGCGGCTCTTGCGGGTGTTCCGCGTGCTCAAGCTCACGCACCTGATCCGCGAGGGGCACAGCCTGCGCGACGCGGTGTGGCGGGCGCGGGACATGGTCGTCGTGTTCCTGCTGACGGTGTTCTGCGTCGTCGTGATCGTGGGGGCGCTCATGTACCTGGTGGAGGGGCCGACCAACGGCTTCACGAGCATCCCGCAGGGTGTTTACTGGGCGATCGTGACGATGACGACGGTGGGCTACGGCGACGTGGTGCCGCAAACGCCGCTGGGCAAAATGCTCAGCACGCTCCTGATCATCCTCGGCTACGCCCTGATCGTCGTCCCCACCGGCTTCGTCTCGGCGAGCCTGGTCGGCAAAGACACCCGCACCTGCCCCAAGTGCGCCAAGCGCGGCCACGACGAGGACGCCCTGCACTGCCGCATCTGCGGCCGCCGGCTGGAGGCACCCAAGCCAGATGAGCGACGCCGCGGCTTCGAGGTCGACTCGGCGAGGCAGAGCGAGCGTGCGGCTCAGGACAATTCAACCTTATAGGTGCTCGCTGTGACGGTGCCACTGGCGTTCAGGACGGGCTGGTAGGCAACCATCTGGTGCGACGGACGGTCGCCGCCGAGCCACATCTCGACGAACCAGGTGCCGCCGCCGAAGTCGATGCCTGGGACGTCGCCGGCCATGGCGTTGATGAGAGCGACCCGTTCGACCCGCTGGCCGGGCAACTGGCGGTAGACGGCAAATGTCGCCCCGGCCGGCAACGCCGCCGCCGTCTCACCGGCCAAGTACGGCCTGTGCAGCGACCACAAATCGGGTGCCGGCGGGATGAAGGGAAATGCCTGCACCGCCACGTCTTCTAAACCCTCGCTCGACCTGACAGTGATATTGAACTCCGCGAACCCCACGTCGCTGGCGGTGTTGTTCGGCCCCCACCGCAGGTAATGCTCGCCCGCAGGAACGCTCGTGAACGTGAAAGAGCCATCGGCGGCGGTCACGGTTCTAACCACCTCGATCGCCGAATTGATTCGCGGGTCGAGGTACAGCTCCAACTCCTGCCCGCCAAGCCCGAACACCCCGCCCGGCCGCCCAAACTCGGCGGCGTCCTCGGCATCGACGAACAGTCGCCCGCTGACGGTCCCGGCCCGCGGCACGGTGCGGTTGCCGAACTTCGCCCACGCCGACTCTCCGCCGTCCTCGACCGTCACGTCCAGCTTGCCCGGCGTGCTCAATGCGATGCCGTCGCCTACAGGCGTCTGACGCAAGGTGTGGCGGCCGGGCACGAC
>CAYLSV010000093.1:0-494 GCA_964386435.1 uncultured Tepidisphaerales bacterium | reverse complement strand
GGCAAACGTGACGTAGCCGCCGACACTGCGGGCGTGCCGCTCGCCCTTGTCAAGCTTCCCGTTGTCATTCGCGTCTAGCCAGAGGCGGTAGCCGTCCAGGCCCGGCTCGCCCCTGTCGTGGATGCCGTTCTTGTTCACGTCATCGAATACGAACGCCCGCACAGTGCCCGCGGTCAGTTGGGTGCCCGAGAGGTGGGCGATGGCGACCTGCTCCGCGCCCGCCGCGGCCCGGCCGATCAGGCCGCCGCCGACTTGGCGGATCGTCGCCAGCACGCCCGCGGGCAAACCGCGCAGGATGTAGTTGCCGTCGGCATCGACTGTTGCCCGCGGCTCGGCGGTATCCAAACGGCGGTTGGCGTTGAGGTCGGCGTAAACCGTCTCGCCGGGGAGCGCCACGTCGCCGGCGGTGAAGTCGCCCGAGCCGTCGCGGTCGGCGAACAGCACGCCCAACGCCGCCCCGGTGTCGCCGTCGAGCTGGAACACGGCCCGCTCGT
>CAYLSV010000092.1:3685-14354 GCA_964386435.1 uncultured Tepidisphaerales bacterium | reverse complement strand
GAGCCGCTGAGGAAGCAGCTGGCGGAGTGGAAAGAGCGGCTGGGGGTGTGAGGGGGTTGGCCGGAAGCGCCCGCTGACGCGGGCGGTCCGAACCGAAGCGCCTGTCGCACCTTCCCGCCGCCAATCGTCGGGCTCACATGATGAAGCTCGCCCGCATGTTCCCCGCTCCTGCAGCAGCGCCATGCGATCGGCGAGGCTGTCGATCCAGACCATGCCCTCCTCTGTCCCGACAGCGTCGGCACGCCGCGGAGGATGTCCACGCCCAGCAGGTCGCAGTACGATCAGAACAACGGATCGGCCTTTGCAAACTCGCTGCCGTTGGCGGCGTCGAGGCCGAATGGGCATTGGCGACATCGACAACCGCGTTCTTCAGCTCGGCAGCCGGTCGAGCAAGTGAGCAACGAGGAGTCCAACTTGGTCGTCCTGCGGTTCGATCTGGTTGCCGTGGCCGATGCCGACACGGTGAAGGTTTGTCTGAAGCCGACCAGCCTTGCCGACGAGGGTGCCGACACCGACGCGGGCGTGACCACGGGTTTCGACTTCGCCACCGACCGGATCGCCATTGCAAACTTCAGCGGCGGGTGAGCCGCCGTCGCCGCGGCCCCGTTCGATCCGATGGGCGACGTGTCCGGCTTCTTCGGCCGATCGCCGGCCGCCACCCTCGTGGCACAGGACCGCGGCGAAGACGACGACGCGTTCCACGCCAACGATTAGGGCAAGGCCGGCACCGCGTTCCTCAACGGCCCCGCCAACCGCGCCGCGGCCCGACGGATCCGCAGGAACCAAATCACGATCCACCTCGATCCCGACGCCGGACCCGACGACGCCTGTGTGACGCGGCTTCCGGACACGTCCCACAGTAACGCTGGCGGCCGCTGATTTAGAAGTCGGCCCGCAGGTGGATCGGTCGCTGGGCGAGGCGGATGTCGTCCCAACCCTGGCAGCCGGCATAGCCGCGGCGGTCGTGGAACAAACTTGTCAGGATCGCCGGGTCCTCGGTCATCATGCCGCTCTCGCCAAGGTAGTGAAACTGCAGCGCCCGCCGCCGGCGGCTGGAGCGGTTGGGCGGCGTGCCGTGGTGCAGCAAACCGCTGAAGAACATCGCCCCGCCCGGCTTAAGCGGCACCGCGACGATCTGGTCCATCTCGATCGTGTCGTCCGGCAACTGACAATCGCGGTCATGGTAATGCGGCTTCGGCCCGGCGCGGTGGCTGCCGGGGACGACGTGCATGCAACCGTTCTCCGGGTCGGCATCGTCGAGGGCGGTCCACGTGCCGATCACCGCTTCGGGGTTGTTGAGCCGGAAGTACGCCGTGTCCTGGTGCCATGGCTTCTCCGCGCCGCCGCCGGGCGGCTTGAGCAACGCCATCTCCTGCACCAAGCGGACCGGTTCGCCGAGCAGCCGTTCGCACGTGTCCCGCAGCGCCGGGTGATACGCCGCGGCCACCAGGTCGGGCAGATCGTCCTTGAACGTGAACAGCTTCCGCACTGCCAGCTCCCGCTCGGGCATCGGCAGTGCGGCCATGGTCGGGCGGTCGGTGCCAGCCTCGTAATGCACCACCCGCCGGGCGACTTTGCCGTCGTCGTCGGCCTCCACGGCCGCGGTGATGGCGTCGCGGTAGCCTTGCACTTCCGCCGGATCGAACGCGTTGGCCACGGCAATGAACCCGTCGCGACGGAAGGCGTCGATGGCGTCATCGTCCACGGCGTCCAGCGACGGCAGCGGCGTGTGGATGTGGTGCGTCCGGTACATTTCGGCCGGATCGGCCATCGGCGTGTGCGTGGCGGGCATTTGTAAAGCATCAGCCAACTTGCCGCGCCTGGCAAGGCGACGGCCGCGGGATTTGCTTGCACATTTCCGGGTTGAGCGGCAAGCTGTCGGGCGTGGATCTTCGGCGAATTCAACTCGTGCGGGCGGCGACGGTGTCGTGCGAGGCGGACTGGCGATGGGACTCGCGGCCCGAGACGTTCGAGCACCACAACCTTTGGATCATCCACCGCGGCAGCGGCACGATGCGGCTCGACGCGGGGCCGGACGTGGCGGTGCCGGTGGAGGTGCCGTTGCGACGGGGGCAGACGTTCGTGCTGCGGCCGCGCACCCGCTGCCGCGCACGACATGATCCGGCCGATCCGCTGACCGTCTCGTACCTCCACTTCCACCTGCTCAACAACCGCGGCCGGCGACGGCGATCAGATCGGGCCGATGTCGGGCTCGCCGGGTTGCCGCCGTTGCACAAGCGGATCGGCAGCGTCGATTTGTTCGAGGCCATCGCCCGGCGGGTGGCGCTGGGCGAGGCGTTGCCCGGCGGGCGCGAGGAGGCCGAAGCGTATCTGTCGGCCATGCTCATCGGCTTGCGGGCCGAACCGGCGATCCCGGCGTCAACCGACGGCGTGGCCCGGGCCGCCGTCCTCGACGCCGCCGCTTTCGCGCGGGAACGGCCCGGTGAGGTCCGAACCGTGGCCGACCTCGCCGACCGCGCGGGCTACGGCGTCGACCACTTCTCCGTGCTGTTCGCCGAACACGTCGGCACATCGCCCGGGGTCTACCTGCTCGACGCCCGACTCGCTCGCGCGCAGCACCTGCTGACCCACGGCCGACTGCCGATGGCCGACGTCGCCCGCGCCGCCGGCTGGCGGTCATCAGCCTTCTTCAGCCGCCAGTTTACGGCCAGGCTCGGCGTCACCCCCACGGTCTACCGCAACGGTTGACCGAATCGCCGCGTAGACAGAAGTTGCGCCTGCGGTGCGATCCAGCGCCGCTATTCGTCGCACAAGTGTCCACCGCCAACTTCGTTGACGGAGAGGCGGAATCCCAGAAACGACAGGCCTCGGTGAAGTGGGTCCTGCCTTCGCCGGTGTCGATCGGCGACCAATGCTTTTGCCTGACCATCTGACGATTTCGCCACGGCGTTCTCTTCTCGCGCGCCCGGCCGTAGCTGCCGATTCCCGATCCGCAGATGCGTGTCGCGCGACACAAGCTGAGTTGCCGCTGTATGCGACCCGTTCAAGTCGCCACTGCGGCTTGCGGATCCGCAGTTGCGACGTACGTGCTCCTACCACGATCCGTCTTCTTGGACTCCCGTTGAACGGTGCGACAAGGGGGCGAGTTGCAGTCCGCCCACTCAAAAGCCCGCCCGGCTGCCACATGGCAAGCCGGACGGGCGGGAAGGGGGGATCGTGTGGCCCGTCGCGAGGCGTCGCGGCAGGCGTGGATCGGGGTGAGGGGTGCTTAGGCGCCCGGCACGATGACGGTGTCGATGACGTGAATGATGCCGTTGCTGGCCTTCACGTCGGTCTTGATGACCTTGACGTTGTCGTTGATCATGACGTTGTCGCCGTCGACCGTGATGGTGATCGCGTCGCCGTTGGCGGTGTCGACGCTCTGGCCGTCCATCTTGACGACCTCGCTGGCCGGCACGGCGGCGCCGCTGACGACGTGGTACAAGAGCACGTTCTTGAGCGCTTCCTTGTCGGCGAGCAGGCCCTCGAGGGTGCCCTCGGGGAGCTTGTCAAACGCCTCGTCGGTGGGGGCGAAGACGGTGAACGGGCCGTCGCCCTGCAGGGTGTCGACCAGGCCGGCCTCGGTGAGGGCGGTGGCGAGGGTGTTGAACTGACCGGCGGCCAGGGCGGTTTCGACGATGTCCTTGTCGGCCTTCTCGCCGTCGTAGGCGATGGTCTGGGTGGCGGCCTTGGCACTGCTGGCGCAGCAGCCTTCGCCGGCGGTGGTGGTGGCGGCAAAGGTGCCGAGGCCGGCGACGCCGAGCGCGGCAGCGATGAGCGAAAGGGTGGTGGTCTTCATGGGAATCTCCAGGGTGTCCTGCGGGTCCGAATATGTGGCCGGCTTACCGGCCTGATCGCCGGGGTCGTTTTCGGCTCTGTGCCGAGTGCCCCGCGATGGGAAAGTGTTCGAGCAGTGCGGAAGGTTGGATTCAGATTTCCGGAAAATTCATCGGCCTCTCGTGTCGCCTGTCCTGCTGCCGGCCGGGCCGTCCCGACTTAGAATCTGTTGCAACATGCGGGCCAAACCCGACGCGGCGGCCAATACTTTGGTGCAAATGGCCCAGATCGACCCAACGCCGCCGCAACCGCAACAGAACGACGCATCTCGTGCCGAGTCCCACGACGATCCGTCGGACCCCGCCCCCCTGCCGCCGGCCGAGGTGGATCAGCCGCGCATCGAGCGGGCCGTGCGGGAAATCTTGATCGCCATCGGGGAGGACCCAGACCGCGAGGGCTTGCTGCGAACGCCCCACCGGGTGGCCAAGGCGTACGCCGAGCTGTTTGCCGGGCTGCGGGAGGAGCCGAAGGTGCATTTGCGGACGGTGTTCGATGAAAATTACGACGAGGTCGTGCTGCTGCGGGACATCCCGTTCCACAGCATGTGCGAGCACCACTTGCTGCCGTTCACCGGCCGGGCACATGTGGCGTACCTGCCCAAAGGTAAAGTCGTCGGCCTCTCGAAGCTGGCCCGGCTGGTCGAGGGTTACGCCCGGCGGCCGCAGGTGCAGGAGCGGCTCACCATGCAGATCGCCGACGCCCTCGTCGAGGAGCTGGACCCCAAGGGCGCGGCCGTAATCGTCGAGGCGACCCACACCTGCATGACCATGCGCGGCGTCAAGAAAACCGGCAGCATCATGGCCACCAGCGCCGTCCGCGGCCTTTTCAAGAGCGACGCCCGCACCCGCGGCGAGGTGATGAGCCTGATGCGCGGCGGCGACCGGATGCTTTAACTTGCCGCACGAACTCCGCCGTCACAGCGTCGGCGGGCCGAGGTGGTGGCGGACAGCGGTGCGGGCGTCGCCGGGGCTTTTGAACCAGCGGGTCGGCAGCGGCAGGTGGATACCGTCGTTCGGGACGAGCAGCAGAACGGGGCCGAGGTCGGCCCAGCCGGTCATCGTGTGCCACGGGATGAGGCGGGCACCGTGCAGGGTTTGCACCGCCACGCCCCGCCGGCCGAAGCGGGTTCGGGCCGGGCCGCGGGCCTCGCCGGTGGTGGCGGCTTGATTGGCATAGGTTCGCCCTGCCCGGTTCAGCCAGACCCACAGCGTCTGCCCGACCCGGAACAGGCTCCACCCCATCAGCAGCGGCAGCACGACGCGGAAGTAGGTCGGCTTGTCCTGCCAGAGCAGGATCAGCGCCAGCGCCGCCAGCGCCGACGCCAGGAACGCGGCGAAACCCAGCATGTGCGTCCATCGCGGCCGGGTTATCCAGCGGGCGTAGGTGATCAAGTCGTCGGCGGTATATGCCGGCTCGCCGTGTCCCCGCACCTCACTCATCGTTCGCCCCCGGCTTCTGCAGCACCTCGAAGCCGCGGTCCTCGACGGGCGCATCTCGCAGAATCCGCTGCTCCGAGATGACACGCAGCTTTCGCACCGCGGCTTGGTCGACGTCGCGGAGGACAACCACCAAGTGCAGCGGCAGCAGGCCGTCGCCGCCCTGGGCGGTCCAGATCTGGTCGTCGGCGGCCCACGCTTTGAGGTGTCGCCAGTCGTGGCGGTAGGTGCCGCGGCTGGCTTGGGACCAGCGGATGCCGCTCGGCCGCCAGCCGACGTCGATCATGCCCGGCCGCGGCTGCCTCGCCCGCAACCTCGCCGTCCCCACCCTGACGATGGCCCACAACCACGGCATTATCACCACCACCAGCAGCGGCCAGACGAACCACGGCACCCGGCCCAAACCTGCCCGCAGTTGTTGCCAGTTGTCGGCGTCGACGCTCGCCCCCAAACGCCACAGCACGAACCCGACGCCGGCGAATGTCAGCGTGAGCAGAAACACGAGCTGCGGCCACCCCGTCGTCGCCGGGTGGCCGCTGAGGATTTGCCGCGCACGGGCCACGTCGGCGGCGGTGTGCGGCGTGGTGCGAAAGCGGGTCATTCAACGGCCCCGTCGGGCTCGGCGAGGAAACCGCGGTCCAGGGCGTCGTTGAACTGCCGGGGGAACGCGCGGCGGACGTCGATCGGGTCGGCGAGGCCGTCGATGTGGGCGAGGTGGTTGATCTTGCCGAGTTCGATTAGCCGACGAGCGACCTCGCTCTGCTCGGCGTCCTCGATCGTCCAGGGGCGGATGTCGGTGTAGGTGAGTTGCCAGCCGACTTGGTTCTTCGGGACGACGACGAACTTCTCTGGCGTCCGCACGACGTGGAGGCACAACGCCAGCCCGGCCCAGCCGCCGAGGAGCAGCAACAGCACGATCGCCCGCAGCACGTTCTTCACGGCTCACGTTATGCCGGTTCACGATATGCCGGTTCACCGCAGCAGCGGGTGCTTCTACGCTGTCGCCATGGATCCCCTGCCCGACGGCCACCCCACGCTCCTCGACGTGCCACAGCTCATCAAGCCGGGCAAGGCGGCGAAGCTCAAGGACCGGGCAACCGATTCATCGGACGACAAGATCGACCGCGACGACGCCGAGAAACAGACGCACGAGAACCTTAACCAGCTAAAAGAGCTGCAGCGCAAGTTCTACGCCGACGGACGGTACGCGGTGTGGGTCTGCTTGCAGGCGATGGACGCCGGCGGCAAGGACAGCACGATCCGGCGGGTGTTCGGCCGGATCAACCCGCAGGGTTGCCGGGTCACGAGCTTCAAGGTGCCGACGGAGCTTGAGCGCAGCCACGATTATCTCTGGCGGCACCACCTCGCCTGTCCCGCCGCCGGCATGATCGGCATCCACAACCGCAGCCACTATGAAACCGTCCTCATCGAACGGGTGAAAAAGCTCGCCCCCGAAAAAGTCTGGCGGCGACGCTACGAGCAGATCAATCAATTTGAATCCATGATCGCCAGCGAGGGCACGGCCATCATGAAACTCTACCTGCACCTCTCCAAGGACGAGCAAAAAGAACGCCTGCTCGACCGCCAGCAGCGGCCCGACAAGCACTGGAAGTTCAACCCGGCCGACCTGGAAGAACGCGCCCGCTGGAACGATTATCAGCAGGCGTTCGAGGACGCTCTGACCAAAAGCAGCACCGAAGCCGCCCCGTGGTACGCCATCCCGGCGGACCAAAAATGGTACCGCGATTACCTGATCAGCGGCATGATGGTGAAAATGCTGGAAAACCTTGATTTGAAGTACCCCAACCCACCGGCTGGCATTGAAGAGTATGTGATCAAGTGAGGGGAAGTTGATGGTTGCTTGTGCCAGGCTCGACCCAGCAACCAACAACCAGCAACTCTCTCAGACTTCCAGCATTGCCGCGACTTCTTCCATCAGGGACGGGAGCTTGTCTCGCACCGCGTCGGTGGCGTCGGATTCGATGTAAACCCGCTTGGCGTCCTGCGGCTTGAGGTGCTGGCTCATCGCCGTGAGGTTGAAGCTCGGCACCGTCTGGCACGCCAACACGTCGGCGGCGTAGACGAGGGCGACCACGTCCGTCGACTCGGCGTCGGCGAGTTCCGGGCGGTGGTGGTGGCGGCAGACGTCGCGGCAGCTCTTCGGGAACTTCCACCGCGCGGCCAAACCGGCACCCAATAGCGTGTGGTCGCTGCCGAAGCGGTCGCGCTCGATCATCGTCATCGGCCGCTCGCCGGTGGCGGCCTCGTCGCACACCGACCGGAACTTCTCGGGCCACACCTGCAGCTCCAGCAGCACGCCCAGATCGTGGACCATGCCGCACAGGAACGCCTCCTCCGGCTTGCCGCGGCCGCTGAACTTCGACAGCTCCCGCGCCGCCACGGCCACCGCGACACAGTGCCGCCACAGATCCGCCGGCGACCGCCCCGCCCCAAGGTCCGAGCCGCGGAACAACTGCCCCAGCGACGCCGCCACGGCCACGTTCTTCACCGCCTGCAAGCCCAGCAGGACGATGGCCCGGTCGACGCTGTTGATCTCGCCCGGCAGGCCGTAGAAGCTGCTGTTGACGACCTTCAGCAAGCGCGTGACCAGGGCCGGGTCGTGCTCGACGACTTTCTGCAACTGGGCGGCGGAGCTGTGCGGGTTCTCGACGAGGCTGATGATCTTGGCCGTCACCTGCGGCAGCGCGGCGACGGCGGTGACTTGGCCGACGGCGCCGCGGATAACCTCGACCTCGTCGCTCTTGCCCGCCGTCGGCGTGGAGCCGTCGATGGTGATGGTTTTGATCCGGGGCCCGGTGGTCGTCGGCTCGGCGGTGGCGGTGGACATGATGAAGCTCCTCTCATCGTTCAGATCGACGGCATCACGCCGGCCACGCCCAGCGGAAGGCGCCGACACCTTCTGCATCGTGCCGATGCGGGGGCGACTTAACCGGTCAGATCCCGCTGCTTCGCCTGATGGGTGGAGGCGTTATCATCGGGCATGATCCGGTGGCTGCCGCACATTTCGGCGTGTCTTGCGGGGCTGGTATTAGCCTGTTCCGGGCAGGCGGCGCAAGCGGACCAGGCCGCCCCGCCGGCGACGCTCGACGACCGCTTTCTGCTCGAGAACCGTTGGGTGCGGCCGCAGGCGATGTGGCGGTGGTCGGACATCCTCCAGTTTGACGTCGAGCAAGGGCGACTCGTTCCAAAGCTCGCCCCGAGCGAACGGGTGCGGCGGGCGACGGTCGGCGGGCGGCTGGTCCTGGTGCTCATCGACGGCCGGCCGTGGTTGGCCCAAGTGCGGCCGCCGGTGTGGGATCGGTCGCGGCGGACCGCGGAGTTTGTTGACGCCACTCTCCGCCGGTTGGACGAGCCGCACGAGGCCGAGGGGCTGACGCTGACGCGGGTGGCGTTTGCCGATGGCGAGTTGTCGATGCTGGCCAGCGGCCTGGCGGGCGAGTCGGTGCAGGCGCGGCACGATGCGGGCGGGTTGCAGGTGACGCGGTTCGCGCTCGAGGGGCCGCGGACGGTGCGGGCGACGGATGCCTCGGCCCTCGCCGCCGCCGAGCCGGCGTGGCACGACGCCGCCTTGGCCCCGCTGCTGCGGCAGCTTGCCGACGGGGCCGACCCGCTTGCCCCCCGGGCCGCCGACCGCCCGGTGATGGCGCCGAAACCGGCCGACGTCGAACGATTGGCCGATTTGCTCGAAGACCTCGCCGCCCCCGACCCCCGCGTCCGGCAACAAGCCCAGGCCGCTCTCACCGACGCCGGCGACCGCCTCGTCCCCGCCGTCCGCACGGCGCTGGAGAACCCGCAACCCCCGGCGATCCGGCGCGTGCTCGAGGCGTACCTCGGCAACCACACCCTGCGCAGCGACGACCCGCCGCCCGACGCACCGGGCGTGTTCTGACGATGACGTCTCGACCCATGAGGTAGCTGCGGTGCAACGCACCGCAGTCCGACGCCCGCTCCATGCTCCCGGACTGCGGTGCGTTGCACCGCAGCTACCTTAGATAATTGGGATCTCTAGACACGTCCGGCTCACCTCACCGCCTCCTGCCTGTCAACATCCTGTCCTACCCTTTGCACCGCCATGTTGAACCTTCTTCTCGCCAGCGTGACAAGCCTCGCCGTGACCTCGGTTGCCCCCGTGGATCCGGCGGAGAAAGCCGTGGAAGTCGCCGACCGCGGCATCGAATTTCTGCTCGACCAGCAACAACCCGACGGCACCTGGCAGGCGGCCCCGCAGGTGCCGCCGGCGTACACCGCCCTCGCCACCCGGGCCCTGCTCGGCAGCGACGACTTCGGCCCCGATTCGCCGGAAATCAAGCGGGCCCTCGACAGCCTGCTCGACCAGCAGACGCCCGACGGCGGCGTCTACAGCGATTTGCTCGCCAACTACAACACGGCCATCGCCGTCAGCACGTTCGTCGCCGCCAGCGAAGAAGCCGGCGATGATCGGTTCGATCAGGCGATTGTCGACGGCGTGAACTTCATCCGCCGGCTGCAGTGGCTGCCGGAGATCGAGCCGGAGTTCGAGGGCGACCGCCCCGAGGGCATCGGCAACGTGGCCGATCAAGGCGACCCGTTTTACGGCGGCTGGGGCTACGGCGGCCGCTCCCGCGGCGACGGCCGGCCGGACCTGTCCAACCTCTCGATGGCCCTCGAAGCCCTCCACGACGCCGACATTCCCGCCGACGACCCGGCATATCGGGCGGCCTTGACCTTCATCACTCGTTTGCAGAACAACAGTGAAACCAATCCCAATGACTGGGCCGGTGACGACGGCGGGTTCGTCTACTCGCCCGACGCCGACGGCAGCTACGAGAGCTTCGCCGGCGAGTACATCGACGCCAACGGCCAGCGCCGCCTCCGCAGCTACGGCAGCATGACCTACGCCGGCCTCAAGAGCATGATCTACGCCGGGCTGAGCAAGGACGACCCCCGCGTCGTCGCCGCCCACGATTGGGTGCAAAACAATTGGACCCTCGACGAGAACCCCGGCATGGCCGAGGGCGACCCGGACAAAGCACGCTGGGGCCACTTCTACTACCTGATCACCCTCGCCCGCGCCCTGGACGCTTACGACGAGCCGATGCTCGACACGCCGACGATGGGCGAGATCGACTGGCGGATCGAGCTGATCAACGCCGCCGCCGAAATGCAGAACCCCGACGGCAGCTGGCAAGGCGAGAGCAAGTGGCAGGAGGACCAGAAGGTGCTGGTGACGAGCTACGTCGTCAACGCCCTGAACACCGCCCGCAAAGACCTCGCCGAGAACCCGCCGACGTTGGAGGAATGAGGCATCACCGGTGGACCAACCGGCACCTCAGATCCACACGTATCGTGGTTGGAGCGTAACGCTTGCTTGATCCGCGTGCGTCGCGGAGGCCCCC
>CAYLSV010000092.1:0-3675 GCA_964386435.1 uncultured Tepidisphaerales bacterium | reverse complement strand
CCCCCACCGCCGTCACCACGGCGGTGGGGGGCCTCCGCGACGTCGATGCGCAAGTAAACGTGCAGACCGGCTCAATCGAACCTCACCCACGCCTTCATGAACCCGGCCGGGCGGTCGGCGGTCATGTTCAGGGCGTCGGCGAGCTGCTCCAGCGGGACGGCGTGGGTGAGCAGCGGGCGGGGGTCGAGGCGGCCTTGCTCGGCGGCGGCGACGGCTCGTTTCAGGCCGTTGGTGTAACGGGCCGGATCGCGCTCGTGGGCGTTGACGACGTCGAGGCCCTTCCAGTTCCACGTTTGCATGTTCACCTGACGGAGGCCGTCCTGGTGGTAGCCGGCGATGATGAGGCGGCCCATCTCGCGAACGCTGTCGGCGGCCAGGTCGAGGGGCCATTGTTTGCCGGTGCATTCGACGACGACGTCGGCGAGCTTGCCGTCGGTGTGGCTTTTGACCCACTCGACGATCGGCCAGTGATCGTCCATCGGGCGTTTGTCTGCGGCCTGAGCAAAATCAAGCGATTCCGGCCGGCGACTGGCGGCGAGGACGTTGCAGCCGTCGGCCTCGTAGAGGCGGGTGAGCAGCGCCCCGAGGAAGCCGATGCCGATCACCAACACCGTGTCACCGGCGTGGTGGCCGGTGCGGTCGTGGATGTTCATCGCACATGCCAACGGCTCGCCGGGGAACGGCCAGCCGGCGAGGGCGTCGGGCAGCGTCACGCACTGATCGGCGGCAACCTTCACCTTCTCGGCGTAAGCGTCCTGCGCCATCGACGCCACGCGGTCGCCCACGGCAAGGGAACTCACGCCGTCGCCGAGCGATTCGACGACGCCCCACGATTCGTGCCCCAGCCCGGCCGGCGGCATCGGGTACTCGAACCACTCCCGGCCCTCGAACGGCGGGACGTTGCTGGCGCACACGCCGCAACCTTCGAGTTTCACCACCACCTCGCCGGCGGCGGGCACGGGCTCGAGGGCGTCGACGATCTCGATCTTGCCGGGCTCGACAACCTGTGCGGCACGCATCGTGGGCATGGAACGAGCGTAGCCGGGCCGACGCCGGCGGCTGTTGAAGATCATGCGTTTGCGGATGTTGCGGCTGTTGATAGGTTGTGCCGATGGACGTCAACGATGCCGTGGAGAAGACGAAGGATCAGGGCTGGCTTAAAGAGGTGGCGGCGACGGCCGGGCTGTTCGTGCTGTTCATTGTGATCGGCGGGTCGTGGGTGGGGCTGGGTTTTTTGCCAGCGGGGCTGCCGCGGGAGATCGTGACGGTCGGGCTGGCGGTGGCATTCGTGTTCGTGTTTTTCTGGCTGTTGGGCAAGCGGCTGGTGCGGCTGTTCGCCGGGCGGGGCAGCTACACGCTGGAGGCGATTCTCGCCGGCGTGAACGTGCTGCTGCTGCTGTGCGCGTTCGCCGGGCTCTACGCCCAATACGGCCTCGCCGACACGACCGGCGGGGGCGAAAAGATAACTTACCAGTACACCGACGCCCTGTACTACAGCGTCGTCACCTTCACCACCCTCGGCTACGGCGACATCCAGCCCCGCGGCATGAGCCGCATCCTGGCGTGCATCGAGACGTTCGTCGGCTACATCGTCCTCGGCCTGCTCGCCTCCACCGCCACGAGCTTCATCCAGGCAACGGCCAAGCAACGCAAGGACAACGAAGCAGACCACGTCGCCCCGGTCGAGGCGTGACCGCGAGTGACCTCATCCGCCGTCGTCGGGGCGGGTGGCGGGCGTCGGCGTCTGCCCCTGCATTCGTTGCCGGACCATCTCGCCCAACGTCGGCTCGCCGTCGCCAGCGAGGAAATCGGTGGCCCGCCGCACGGTGGCCGGGTCGGCGGCGGCGCGTTGACGTTTGGCCCGCAACTCCTCGAGCGTCGGCTCGACGTTCTGCGACGCCAGCACGAGGACCACGACGCCCAACGGCAGCCCGACGAGCAGCAGCCGGCGCAGCGGGCGGTCGGCGGCGAGGTCGTGGTTGGTGCGCAAGTGGTTGAACCGCACGAACGCCGCCCGCAGCGCCACCACGCCGACCCACGCCCCGACCAAGGCCGCCGCGGCCGACCCCTTGGCCCCTTCGACGCCGAACGCGCTCGCCAACAGCACCGCCCCCGCCGCCGCCGGGACGGCGGCGAAGAGGCTGAGCTTCACGTGCAGCGACGCGATCTGGTAGGTTTGGAACGGCGAGGCCATGGCGGGTGAGACTTGCGTCGCGGCCAAAATTCAGGTTCGTCCGCGATGCCGTTGGCCACCTGTGGGTCGACGCTCGCGCCTTACGCGGCCGGAAGGCGTTCGAGGATCAGCCAGCCGATGGCGGCGACGCTGGCGAGGGCGAGCGTGCTGAGCAGCAGCGACAGCACCAGCAGCAGGCTGAATTTGCTGGCCTGCTTCTTCATTTGGCTCTCGATCTCGGTGGTCCGGGCGTCGAGTTGCGTGCGGATTTGGTCGAGCACCTGGGCCGTGCCGTGGCTGCTCTCGGTGACGCGGCCCATGGCGTTGCCGATGTCGCCCATCTTGCCGCCAATCTGATCGAGCGTGCCGCCGAGGCCGTCCATCGTGCTGCCGACGCGGCCGAGGTTGTCGGCCATCTGCGAATCGGCCTCGCGCATCGCCTCGACACGTTCCTGCAGTGTCTCCAGGCCCTTGCGTTGGGCGTCGCCGGTTTCGGTGAGCGAGCCGAGGATGTCGCCGAGTTTTTCCTGGAAGCCGCCCTGCTGGCCGATCTGGTCACGGATTGCGAGCAGCGTTTCGCCATGAATTTTGTTCGCCTTGGCCGCCTCCTCGACGCTGCCGGGGAGGTGCTGGAGGGTGTCGAGCAGATCCCGCTGTGTCTGGCCGTTGGCCTCCATCGTCGACTGGATGGACGACATCAGGCCGGTGAGCGTGTCGAACCCGCGGGTCAGGCTGCCAATGGCCGCGTCGCGTTTGGCGTTGGGGCGGAGCAGGCTGCCGCGGAGGTCGTCCGGCTCCCGCTCGCGCCCGCCGCCGAAGAGCCGGGCGAGCAAACCACCCTGCTTCGGTTGGTCGTCGGGTTCGATAATCTCGCCGCTGACCGGCTCGGGCTGCTGGTCTTTTGTGTCCGTGTCGCTCACAGGGTTAAGAATAGCCGAAGCGGCGGCCGTGCGTCAGTTGCGGGCGAGCAACGCGTAGGTGGTCATCAGCACAATGCACTGCACCAGCGGCATCACGAACATCGCCGCCTCCATGCCGAGGTACGGCGTCCGCCAGAGTTCGAACCAAAAAAAGCCGCCCACGACCAGGTGCAGCACGGTGGCAATCAACGCCGCCCGCACGTTGGCGGCCCGGTTGACCTCGACGACGATCAACCCGAGCACGCCGCCGACGAGGTAGGGCAATGCTGTCCAGCCGATGCAGCAGGCGACGGTGCCGAGGAGGTAGACGTGCCCCAGCGTGTTCAGCAGCAGCCCGATCGCGTTGAGCAGCGGCGTGACGAACACCACCAACGAAGGCGGCCCCGGCGGCCGCTGCACCGGCTCGTAGGACAGGACGTCGTCGACCACGCCACGATCGTAACAGGCACAACGGGTCGGGCGTCGCTGAAACCGCCTCCACCTCGTAGAGGTGGGGCTTCACGGACGTTAAGCCAAGGCGACCCGCTTCGTGAAGCCCCACCTCTATGAGGTGGAGGCGGATTTGGCGGCGTTGATGCCGTG
>CAYLSV010000091.1:0-14398 GCA_964386435.1 uncultured Tepidisphaerales bacterium | reverse complement strand
AGTTGCTCGGACCGCGGGCGCAGCCCCGCCGCTACGCGGCGGAGGTTCGGCCGGACGATCACCAACCCCTTCGAACCTCTTCAAACCCGCCAAACCACCCGCAGCTTCGTGAGCCCCGCCACCACGACCCCCAGCGCCAGCGTCTTCACCATCGCCCAACCCGTCATCGGCCACCGCGACCAACCGAACGATGCCACCCAAGCGTTCGGCCCGAAGGCCACGATCGGGGCCAGCAGGTTGCGGATGCCCAGGTACGCCAGCAGCGCGTTCTGCCCGACCAGGGCCAGCCCGCCCAACCCCGGCAGGCGGCGGACGTCGGCCCAAAGCGTCAGCGCCAGAAGCAGGGCCGCGGACAGTCCCGCGCTGACCAGATACCACGACAGCGTCGACGGCGGCCCCTTGCTGATGCCGCCCTCGAACCAGCCGTCGTGCGCCGGCAGGACGGCGAGCAGCAACCCGACCGCAAGCGTGATCGAGGCGTACAACCACACGCGGCGGAGCAGCCCATCCCGCCACACCAACCATCCCGCCACGGCCACCGGTGGCAACGCGGCAAGGCCCGTCCACGGTGTCGGCCACCACCCGCCGTAGCCGTAGTGGCGCAGGCCGATGATCGCCAGGACGCTGCCGAGGATGAGCAGCAGACTCGCGGCGATCGGGCGTCCGATCTTGCCCGGCTTCATCGCCAGCAGCCAGTCGCCCAGCAAAGTCGCCGGAACGACGATCCACAGGAACTTGTACCACGTCGCGTTCCACAGCGGCGACAGATCGAGCAGCCCGTCGCCCCACCGCAGCCACCCGTTGCCGGGCAGCCAGTTGTCAAAGGCATCGCCGAAGGTCCGCCACGCGTCGACGCCAATGGCCTGGTGGTGAGCAACCAACATCAGCGGCAGCGATATGAGAATCCGCACCCAGCCCAGCCGTGGCAGCGCCAGCCACAGCAGCGCGGCGACAAGGTAGCAGTGGGCCAGCAGCAGGATGATGATGTCATGATCGCCCCAACTGAACGCGGCCTCCCGCCGGTGGTTGATCCACGTGAGTAACCCGATCGCGCCCGCCCAGCCGAGGCCGCGGATCGTCCAGAAGAGCCACGTCGGCCACGCCCTCGGCAACCGAGTGAGCACGGCCGCGGCCGGGAGCATGGCGAGCAACGCGACGATCCAGGTGGCCGTCGTCGGCGTGTCGCTGATGAACCCAGCGGTGACCTGTTTGGCGTACACGGCGAAGGCCACGAGCAGCCCGAACCGCCCCAAGACGTGCAACGCCGCCCGCCCCACCGACGCCTCCCGCCGCTTGGCCAGCGCCAGCGGGATGGCCGCGCCAAGGGCGAACAGGAACGCCGGGAACACCACGTCCACCCACGTCAGCGCCGGCCAATCGGGTTGAAACACCCACCGGCTCGGCTGCTCTACGAATACACCTTTCTCCGGCAGAAATTGCGGGTAGTACCCGTGGTACATGAAGTTCGGCAGCCCGCCCGGCAGAATGCCGCTGAAGCACATTCCGAGCACCGCCAGCCCCCGCAAAGCATCGAGGGCCACGCTGCGATCGGAGGGCGGAGGCATCGGTGATGTTATAGAAGAAACTCGATGGCGGTGGTAGTCCGCGACGCTCGCGACGCTCGGGCCGCTCAGCCGCGTCGGGTGCGGGCTTGAAGCATTACCCGCACCAGATCGTCCACCCGTGTCGGCACCTCGCTGTCGCGGGTGACGGCTTCCAGCAGCTTCTCCGCCTCGCCGCGGCGTTCGCCCAGGGCCATGAGGGTGTTGATCGCGTCCTCCTCCACCGACGACCGCCGGCCGCTTGGCGACGCTTCCGTCGGCGTGGCCCGGATCTCGCTGGCGAACTGGCCGAGCTTTCCGGCGAGCTCGGCGATGATCGTCTCGGCCAGCCGCTTGCCGACCTGCGGGAGTTTAATGAGGGCCTTGACGTCCTTGGCCTCCACGGCGGCGGCGATCTCGCCGGCGGGCACGGTCATGGCCCGCAGCGCCTTGCGGGGGCCGATGCCCTTGACGGTGATGAAGCTGCCGAAGAACGCCCGGTCGGCCGCGCTGCTGAACGCCAGCATGCGGGGTTGCAGGTTGCCGCCGCCGGGGTCGCCTTCGAGGAGGATCACGGTGTGGAACGTCCGCTGCTGCCCGATGAGCCCTTCGAGCATGGGCACGTCGGCCGCGGGCACGAGCAGCTCGAGCGTCATCGCCCCCACGGCCAGCGTCGCCCGGTCCTCGCCCACGTCCTGAAGCTCGCCGGTGATGCCGCTGATCATGGAGCCAGCCTACGGCCGGAACGGCCCTTGTCGGAACCGTGAGGTTCGGCGACAATCGCCCAAATGCACCTGACCGCCCTCGCCGCCGCGTTCCTGCTCGTGTGTGCTGCCGTCGCCCACGGTGGAGCGGTGACCATCGAGGCAACGCCCGGCGGCGGGTTCGAGCTGCGGCGCGACGGCGAGGCGTTCGAAATCCGTGGGGCCGGCGGCACGGCCGATGTGGCGCTGCTGGCGGAACTGGGCGGCAACGCGACGCGGACCTGGGGCATTGGCCCCGACACGCCCGCCGTGCTCGACGCCGCCGAGGAAGCGGGCGTCGCCGTGACGCTCGGCTTCTGGCTGCAGCACGTGGGGCCGGAGGTGAATTACGACGACCCGGACCTGCGGCAACGGCAGCGCGATGAGTTCCGCGGCCACGTCGAGCAATTCAAGGACCACCCGGCGCTGCTCATGTGGTGCATTGGCAACGAGGCGGAGGTGATGGGCAACTCGACGCCGACATACTGGAAGCACGTCAACGACCTCGCCGCCATCGCCAAGGAGGTGGACGGCGCGCACCCGGTGGTAACGATCACCGCCGACATGGGCGACGGGGCGGCCGAGAAGATCCCGGAGTTCGCCCCGCTGATCGACGTGTGGGGCCTCAACAGCTACGGCGGGGCCGAGAGCTTGCCGCGGCGGCTGAGCGAGGCGGGTTGGGACAAGCCGTACTTCGTCGGCGAGTTCGGCCCGCTCGGGCAGTGGGAGCGGCCCAAGTACGAGGACGTGCCGCTGGAGCAGACCAGCACCGAGAAGGCCGCAATTTACGGGCGGGTGCTGGCGGCGCTGGAGAGCGACCCGAACTGCCTCGGCAGCTACGCGTTCTTGTGGGGCCAGAAGCAAGAGGCGACGGCGACGTGGTTCGGTCTGTTCACGCCAAGCGGCCGGACGGTGGCGGCGGTCGACGTGCTGCACCGCCACTGGACTGGCACCTGGCCGGACAACCTCGCCCCGCAACTGCTCGACCTCGGCGACCGCGGTGTGACGATCAACGCCGGCGAGACGCATACCGTCACCGCCTTCGCCGCCGACCCCGAGGGCGGGCCGCTGACCTACGAGTGGGCACTGCGCCCCGTCACCGGTGGCGGCAACAACTTCGGTGCATTTGAGCCCGACGCCGAGGACAAGAGCCGCTACCTGCTGACCGAGGGCAACGCCGCCACGACCGCCGCCGAGTTGCCGCCGGGCAAGTACCGCGTGTTCGTCGAAGCGGTCGACGCCGTGGGCAAGGCGGCGACGGGGAACGTGGTGGTGGTTGTGGAAGGGACCGAGGGACGAAGGGACTGAGGGACAGAGGGCCGAACTTCGAGACACTCGGTCCCTTCTTCCCTCAGTCCCATAGTCCCTCCGCGCCTCCTTCGCTCCCGCCCCCTATTCTGCGGCCATGCCTGACCTCCCGCTGACGGAGCAACGATTTGGCGACGTGAGCGTCGTGGAGCTGACGACGGCCTCGCTGATGGAGCCGAACGTGTTGGAGTCGATCCGGGAACGGCTGGTCCACCTCGTCGACACCGAGGACCGGCGGAAAATGATCCTCGATTTCTCGAAGGTCGACTACATCAGCAGCCAAATGATCGGCGTGCTGCTGGCGGTCAACCAGCGCTGCGAGGGCGTCTCGGGCGGCAAGCTGGTGCTGTGCGGCGTCGGGGAGCGGCTGGAGCAGCTTTTGAAGATCATGAAGCTCCACAAGGTGCTGGCGATCAAGCCGGACCAGAAGGTGGCGATGAAGTTCCTGACCGGTCGCTAAGTTACTTGTCATGCCGAGTCGCGACATCAGCCAGTTGTACGACGTCGAGGTGCAGGGCCACGCCTGCCTGGTGCGGGTGCGGGCCAAGACGCTGCTCGACGCCGAGGTGATCCAGCCGCTGAGTGAGCGGATCGCGCAGCTCTTGGATAAGAAGATGCAGCGGCGGGTGGCGCTCGATCTGTCGGCGGTCGAGAGCGTCAGCAGCAGCATGCTCGGCGAGTTCGTGCGGCTCAAGGCCCACTTCAACGCCGTGCCCGGCGGCAACTTTGTTCTGCTCAAGCCCAGCCCGCGGCTGAGGCAGCTGCTCAAGATGACCGGCCTGGACCGCTCGCTCGATCTGTTCGACGACGAAGCCAAAGCGCTCAAGAAACTGGGGGCCTGACCGTGGCCCAGCACCTGCGGCGGACGTTGCTGGCCGGGCTGTTCGCGGTGCTGCCGTTGGCGGTGACGGTGTACGTGGTGGTGCAGGTGGAGCAGCAGCTGCGGCTGGTCATGGGCCGTGTGCTGGGGGAGTTTTTGCCGCCGTGGCTCTTGGCGTTGGTGGCGCTGGTGCTGATTGTGTCCGTTGTTTACACCGTCGGGCTGCTGGTGACGAACGTGGTCGGGCAGTGGTTCTTGCGGCAGTTCGACAAAGTGCTGTCAAAGGTGCCGGTGCTGCGGGAGCTTTACGTCGCGTGGCGGCAGGTCAGCTACGCCCCCGGCGGCGGCGAGGGGATGTTCGCCAAGGTCGCGCTGGTGCCGTGCGACGGCGCGGGGCCGGCGCGGGTGCTGGGGCTCTCCGACGGCGTGGTGCGGGCGGACGACTTGGTGGCGATCTTCGTGCCCAACACGCCGAACGTGGTGACGGGCCGGTTGCTGTTTGTGCCGGCGGACCGGGTGACGTATTTGGACGTGCCAGTGGAGGACGTGTTCAAGGCGCTCATCAGCACGGGAAACTTTCTGCCGGAACTGAGAACCTCTTCGTAGTTCATTCGGACTGCGGTGCGTTGCACCGCAGCTACCTTCGATGCTCAAAGCACTGTGGGTAGCTGCGGTGCAACGCACCGCAGTCCGAGCGCTTACCATGTGCCCATGTTCGACGCCTTCCGCGACGACCTCGCCTCCACGCTCGACCAGCTCCGCCACGACGGTTTGCACAAGCCCGAGCGGCAGCTCACCACCGCCGGGGGCACGCGGGTGGGGGTCGACGGGCGGGACGATGTGCTGGTCATGTGCGCCAACAACTACCTCGGCCTCGCCCAACACCCGGCCGTGCTCGAGGCGGGCAAGCGGGGCTTGGAAAAGTTCGGCTTTGGTCTGGCCAGCGTGCGGTTCATCAGCGGCACACAGTCGATCCATAAAGAGCTGGAGGCGACGATCAGCCGGTTCCTCGGCACCGAGGACACCATCCTCTACGGCAGCTGCTTTGACGCCAACGGCGGGTTGTTCGAGACGCTGCTGACGAAGGACGACGCGGTCATCAGCGACGAGCTGAACCACGCCAGCATCATCGACGGCATTCGCCTTTGCAAGGCCAAGCGGTTTCGTTACAAGAACAATGACCCGGCAGACCTGGAGGCCAAGCTGCAGGAGGCCGACGCGGCCGGGGCGCGGCGGAAGATGGTCGCCACCGACGGCGTGTTCAGCATGGACGGCCACATCGCCGACCTCGCCGCGATCTGCGATGTGGCCGAAAAGTACGGCGCGGCCGTGATGGTCGACGACTGCCACGCCACCGGCTTCGTCGGCAAGACCGGTCGGGGCACGCACGAGCACTGCGGCGTGATGAACCGCGTCGACCTGATCACCGGCACCCTCGGCAAAGCCCTCGGCGGCGCCAGCGGCGGCTTCACCAGCGGCCGGCGGGAGGCGATCAAACTGCTCCGCCAACGCAGCCGGCCTTACCTGTTCAGCAACACGATCGCCCCGCCGCTGGTCACCGGCGGGCAGAAGGCGTTCGAGGTCATCGAGCACGACACGACGCTCCGCGACCGCGTGAACGCCAACGCCGCGACCTTTCGCGAGGCAATGGCGGCGGAAGGTTTCGAGCTGCTGCCGGGCGAGCACCCGATCGTCCCGGTGATGCTGCACGACGCCGCCCTCGCCGGCCGCTTCGCCGCGGCGCTGCTGGAAGAAGACGTGCTGGCCGTCGGCTTCAGCTACCCCGTGGTGCCGATGGGCAAAGCCCGCATTCGCACGCAGCTCTCCGCGGCCCACACGGACGAAGATCTTGACCGCGCGGTGAAGGCGTTCGTGGCGGCGCGGGCGCGGGTCATGTGAATCTCGCGTGAAGTGTTCTGAGGTAGCCGTTATCGTCCGCCTGCCATGCGGCGACGCGAAGCCATTCTGCTCACGCTGACCGGCCTGCTGCTGATCGGCAGCGGCGTCGGCGGGGTGATGGCGCGGGGCTGGTGCTGGCAAGCGAGCGAGCCGGTGCGGTTTGTGTGGGACATCCGCAACGGCATGAACTGGGGCGGCCGGGTGGTCGATTGGGGGCACGAGGCGAGTGAGGTGGCGGCGGCGGATGCGTTGCCGTGGGGCGACTTTTTCGGCGGGTACCGCGGGGCGTACGACCGCGTGCTGGGGCGATGGGACGGCGACGGGCCGGTGGGCCTCGACTACGCCCCGCTGCGGCTGCTCGTGATGAGCTCGTGGATGGCCGATCTGCGGCGGGACGATTCAGCGGTGCGGCGAGGTGAGCACTACACCGACGACCGGGCCGGCCCGATGCGGCTGTTCAACCTCGGCATGGAGTCGACGGCAGCGCTGGCGTTGTTCGGCCTCGTCGCCGACTGGCTGCGGCGGTGCGGCAACTCCCGGCCGGGCAGCCTCCTTGGCGGCAGCGTGGCGGCGGGGCTGTTCTTCCTGAACCCGGCCCTCATCCTCAACGCTCACGGTTGGCCGCAGTGGGACGTGTGGCTGCTGCCTTACTTCATCACGGCCGTCTGGGCGACGACGCGGCAGCAGTGGCTGGCGGCGGGCGTGCTCATCGGCGTCGGGGCCATGCTGAAGGGGCAGCTGCTGCTACTCGTGCCGACGCTGGCGGTCTTCGCGATCTTCGTCGGCGGCTGGCGGCCGGTCGTCGGGCTCGTCGGCGGCTGGATGCTGAGCTGGACCGTCATCTCTGCACCCTGGACGTTCGAGACGACGGCGGCGAAATGGCTGACGCTGCTGGTGCTGCTGCCCATTGGCCTAATCGTTTGGCGGCCGAAGCTGTGGCCGGTTTGGGCGGCGCTCGTCGGGCCAACGCTGCTCCTCGGCGGCTGGCTTGGCGGCGGGTCGTTCGGCTGGCTCACCGTCGGCTTCCTGGCCCCCACCGATCAGTACCCGCAAATGGCCCCCGGCCCGATGAGCAACTTCCCGGCTGTTTTGCACGAAATGTTCGGCGTCGAGCGCGACACGCCGTGGCTGGGCCTCGAGACGCGGCACTGGCTGATGCTCATCATCGCCGCCGCCAGCTTGCTCGCCGGCGTGCTCGCCGCAACCTACTGGCGGCGCCGCGAGCCGCGGTTCCTCGTCGCCATTACCGTTGTCTGGCTGATGATCCCGGCATTTTTACCACAGATGCACGAACGCTACTTCCTCTGGCCTGCCGTGCTGTCGGCGGTGTGGGCGGTTCTGTCGCTGCACGGCCTGCTGCTGCACATCACGATCACAGCCATCGCCCTGCTGACCGCCGGCACGCAGATGCTGCGGCAGAACGACGAATGGTCCGGCAGTTGGCTCGGGTTCGCCGAGGCGGTGCACCCGGAGATCGGCTGGGGTGTCGCCGTGGTGGCGCTGGTCGGGCTTTTCCACGCGATCGGGCCGGTGGGGTCTGGGCTGGCGCGGCGTCGGGACGTTGAGCCGCTGGGCCGGATTGGGCCGTAGGGTGTGGCGATGGTGACGCCGGAACATTTCGCCGATCGGCTCGTGGGGGCAATGCGGGAGAAGCGCTCGCGGGTTTGCGTTGGGATCGACCCGAACTACCTGAAGCTGCCCGAGGCCGTCGCAGGGCCGATGGACCGGCGCAACGGCAACGACGCCGCGGCGGTGATCGACGCGTTCTACGCCTTCACGCTCGGCGTGCTCGACGCCGTGGCGCCGGTGGCGGCGTGCGTGAAGTTCCAAAGCGCCTATTTCGAGCAGTACCACCATGACGGTGTCGAGGCGTATTTCAGCCTGATCCAGGAGGCCCAGGATCGCGGTTTACTCGTCATCGGCGACGCCAAGCGGGGCGACATCGGGGCCACCAGCAGCGCCTACGCCGCCGGGCATTTGCTGCCGCACCCCGCCGACGACGCGGCGACGGCCGATGCGCTCACGGTGAATCCGTCGCTCGGCCTCGACACGCTGGAGCCATTTGTCACGGCGGCGACCGACAATGGCCGCGGTTTGTTCGCGCTGGTCCGCACCAGCAACCCCGGCAGCGGGCGACTGCAGGACGCGCAGCTCGCCGATGGGCGGACGTGGAGCGAAATGCTGGCCGACGGTTTGGCGGAAATCGCTGGGCAACACGTGGGCCGCAGCGGCTACTCGCTGCTCGGGGCGGTGGTCGGAGCGACGCAGCCGCAGACGATGCGGTCGCTCCGCCAACGGCTGCCGCGGTCGATTTTCCTTCTGCCCGGCTACGGCACGCAGGGCGCGACGGCCGACATGACCCGCTCTGCCTTTGACGGCGACGGTCTGGGCGCGATTGTCAGCGCCAGCCGCAGCGTGACTTACGCCGAACCCAAGGCCGGCGAGGATTGGAAGCAGGCCGTGACCCGCGCGGCAAAGCAGATGCGGGACGACGTGGCGATGACCTGCGGCACGTCCGCCGGTTGACCGCCGACGTCGACGCCCCCATGGTGCGGTGATGCAGATCGCCTTCTTCGGCTCCTCCCTCGTCAGCGCCTACTGGAACGGCGCGGCCACCTACTACCGCGGCATCCTCAAGGCCCTCGCCGCCCGCGGCCATGCGGTGAGGTTCTACGAGCCGGACGCATTCGATCGGCAGCAGCACGTTGACCACCCGGACCCGCCGTATGCGACGTCGATCGTGTACGGCAACGATCTGAAGTCGCTGGGCGAGGCGGTGGCCGACGCCGACGGTTGGGGCGACGTGATCGTCAAGGCCAGCGGCGTGGGCGTGTTCGACCGGGAGCTGGAGGAGCTCGTCGCGACGAAGCTCAGCCGGCCGGGCCGGGCGACGGTGTTCTGGGACGTCGACGCCCCGGCAACGCTCGACCGCACGTTCGGCGACGAGGCCGACCCGTTCCGGCAGCAGGTCCCGCAGTTCGACGCGATCCTCACCTACGGCGGCGGCCCGCCGGTCGTCGCGGCGTACGAAAGGCTCGGCGCGAAGACGTGCGTCCCGATCTACAACGCCCTCGACCCCGACACCCACGGCCCGGCGGAGGCGGATGATCGGTTCGTCGCCGACCTCGCCCTGCTGGCCAACCGGCTGCCGGATCGGGAGGCTCGCATCAACGACTTCTTCCTCGACGCCGCCCGGCGTTTACCGGAGAAGCGGTTCCTGCTCGGCGGCAACGGCTGGGGCGACGCCGACTTGCCGGCGAACGTGCGGGTGCTGGGCCATGTTGCCCCGCCGGACCACAACGCGTTCAACTGCACGCCGCTGGCGGTGTTGAACGTCAGCCGCGAGAGCATGGCCCGCTACGGCTACAGCCCGGCGACCCGCGTCTTCGAAGCCGCCGGCGCGGGGGCGTGCTTGATCACCGACGCGTGGGAAGGCGTGAATGAATTTCTCGAGCCGGGTGACGAAGTGCTGGTCGCCGAGGATGGGGCAGATGTCGCCCGCCACCTCGCCGACTTGATGCCGGAGCGGGCGACCGTTGTTGGTGACGCGGCAAGGCGGCGGGTGCTGGCGGAGCACACGTACGAGCACCGAGCGGAGCGGGCGGAGCAGGAGCTGCTGGCGGCGCAGCGGCGATAATCGCCCGCACCTCAGACGCCCGCCGCCCGCAGCCGGTCCGCCGCCCACGCCGCGTCGTCATTCGGCAGCGGCGGGTCGAGCGGTTGGCGGTAATCCAGCTCGTCGAACACCGCCCCCTTGTGGCACAAGTCGATCAGCGGCTGGAGCATCAGCGGCACGTCGGCGTCCGTCGCCCGCAGCGGGATGGCGAGGTTCGGCAGCGGCTGGCGGAGCGGGATCGGGTAAGCCTCCCACGCGCGCTCCGGATGATGACGGTGGACGAGGGCGAAGTAGGCCGCTTGGCTGGCCTGCGCCGACGCCGCGATGGTCTGCGGCAGCGGGCGTTGGCCGGCGCGGGTGAGGTCGATCTCGACGAGGTTCACGCCCGCGGCGGCGGCCTGGTCGCGCTTGTGCAGGAACTGCCGGCGGCCGTCGCCGGGCCGCTTATTGGTGGGGCTGACGAACTCGATCATCGTGACCACATCACCGCCCCGGCGGCTGCGGATCTCGACGTACAGCTCCCGCGACGGCTCGCTCGCAAACCGCAGCGGCGTCGCCACAGCGACCGGCGGAGCGACGGCCACCGCCGTGCCGCCGCCGGTGTCTACGGCGGCCACATCAGGATAGATGTGGTCGCCGCCAGCGTGATCGTGGTCGTCAGGGTCGTCGATCACCAGACGTTCTTGCGTGTGAGCCCGAAGACCCAGCGGGACAAGGGCAACGTTGAGCTGATCCCGCGCATGGCTGGCGAGCGTGTTGTGCACGTCATGCCACCGCATCTCCATGAACGGGTCCATGCCGGGAAAGGGGCTGGTCACGTCGGCTCCTCCGGCAGCGCGGCGGCGAGGCGGGCGGCGGCCCACTCGGCGTCGGCGGGCGGCAGCGGCGGCCGGAGATCTTGGGCGTAGTCCAGCTCATCGAACACCGCGTCGCGGTGGCATTGGTCGATCAGCGGCTGAAGGCACAGCGGCACGTCGTCGTCCATCGGCCGCAGCGGGATGCCGAGGTTCGGCAACGGCTCGCGGAGCGACATCGGGTAGGCCTCGTGGTCCAAACCATCCTCCGGCTCGTTCCGGTAGACGACGGCGAGGTAGTTCGCGGCGGCGAGCGCCGTGTAATGCTCCCCCAAAGGATCCGGAATCTCCCGGCGGCCGGCTCGGGTCAGATCGATCTCGACGAAATGGATGCCCGCCGCAATGGACTCGCGGCGCTTGCGACGAAACTGCCGGCGGCCGACGCCGCGGCGCTTGTTAGTCGGGCTGACGAACTCGATGATCGTCACGACCTGCCCGCCGGTGCGGGTCCTGATCTCGATAAACCGCTGGGTGATAGGCTCGCTCGGCACCCGCACCCGCAGCGGCTCGGCCACAACCACCCCCGGCGGCGCGGCAAGCGCCGTGCCGCCGCCGGTGTCGATGCTGACGACGTCGGGCTCGATGTGGCGGGAATGGGCGTCGCCCGGCTCCTCCTCTCGCTCAACGAGCAGCCGCTGCTCGACGTGCGAACGCAGGCCGGTGCCGCCCAGTACCTCGTTGAGTTGGTTGCGGGCATATATGATGAGTGTGCCGTGAACGTCGTGCCACCGCCGTTCCATGTACGGGTCCATGCCGGGGAATGGGCTTGTCATTGAAGGCTCCTTGACACCGATTGTACCTCAGCGGCCGAAGCGGGTGAGGAAGGTTTGCTCGTCGACGACCTCCACGCCGAGTTGCTCGGCCTTCTTGAGTTTGCTGCCGGCCTTCTCGCCCGCCAGCAGCAGGGCCGTGCTCTTGCTGACGCTGCTCGAGGGCTTGCCGCCCAAGTCGCGGATGCGCTGCTCGGCCTGGGCGCGGGAGAACCCCTGCAGCGTGCCGGTGACGACCACGCTCTTGCCCGTCAGCGGCCCCTCGGCAACGTCGTCGGCCGCGTTCACTTCGTGCTGCGGGTCGACGCCGACACTTTGCAGATCGGCGATGATCGCCCCACCGACCATGCTTTTGAGAAAGTCGTGCAGGTTCGTGGCGATCACGTCGCCGATGCCCTCGATGGCGGCGAGGTCGGCGACTTTCGCGTTCTTCAGCGCGTCGAGGCTGCCGAAGTTTGCCTCAAAAAGTCGCCCGGCCGTGTGGCCGACGTTGCGGATGCCCAGCGCCGGGATCAGCTTCGACAGCGGCCTGCTCTTGCTCGCCTCGATGCCGGCGAGCACCTTGTCGGCCGCCTTCTCGCCCATCCGCTCCAGCCCCATCAACTCCTCCCGCGACAGCCGGTAGATGTCGGCAAAGCTGCCCAACCTGCCTGCCTCGACGAGCGTGTCGATCAGCTTCTCGCCGAGCCGGTCGACGTCCATCTGCCCCCGGCCACAGAACCACTTGAGCCGCTCCTTGAGCTGCTTCGGGCACGCGGGGTTGACGCACAGCAGATCGATGCCCTCGCCAAGCTCTTCGAGTTGATCGAGGTCACACGTCGGGCACTTCTCCGGCAGCTTCTTCCGCTGCAAACGGACGTAATGCCGCGGGCAGTCGGCGTTGAGGCAGCGGAAGCCGACGTGGTCGGGCTTGAGCTTCTCGACCTCCAATGTCGCCGCGCACTCGGGGCAGGCACTTGGCACCGCGATCGGCTCCCGCCGCTGCGCCTCCTCGGCGACGGCGACGACCTGCGGGATGATTTCGCCGGCCTTTTCAACCGTCACGCGGTCGCCGGCGTGGACGCCGAGCTTGTCCAGATTGTCGCGGTTGTGCAGCGTCGCCCGCTTCACCGTCGTGCCGGCGAGAAACACCGGCTCCAGCTCGGCCACCGGCGTGAGCGTCCCGTTCTTGCCCACCTGCCAGGTGACGCTGTTCAGCGTCGTCTGGCTCTGCTCGGCCGGGTACTTGTACGCGATGGCCCACCGCGGCGACTTGCTGCGATAACCCAGCGTCTCGCGGGCGGCCAGATCGTTCACCTTGACGACCATGCCGTCGGTCTGATAATCGAGCTTGGTCCGCCGCTTCTCGAAGTCGCCGATGGCCTTCAGGCACGCCTCGACATCCGCGGCGCAGGCGGCGTGCGGGCTGGTCGGAATGCCGAGGTCGCGGAGCTTTTCCAGCGTCTGCCAATAGTCGCCGGCATCGAGGCCGATTACCTCGCCGAGGCCGTGCGCGGTGAACCGCAAACCGCGGGCGGCGGTGATCTTCGGGTCCAGCTGCTTGAGCGTGCCGGTGGTGGCGTTGCGGGGGTTGGCAAACCCCTCGAACGCCATCGCGTCGAGCCGGGCCTGCAGCTTCGCCTGCTTCTCCGCATCCTCGGCGGCGGCGATCTCGCCCGACAGCTTCTGCTTTCGCTCCTCGAACAACCGCTCTTCCTCGGCGTTGAGCTTCTGGAAGCTAGCGTTGGGCATGTACACCTCGCCCCGGACCTCCAAGACCTCTGGTGCGTCGCCGTTCAGGTTCAGCGGCACGGCCCGGATGGTGCGGGCGGCGTGGGTGATGTCGTCGCCCCGCTTGCCGTCGCCACGGGTGGCGGCCAGCGTGAGCTTGCCGTTTTCGTACCGCAGGCTCGCCGCGACGCCGTCGACCTTCGGCTCCAGCACGTACCCTCCGGGCGCTGCCGTGCCCTCGCCGTCGAGCTGGTTCGTCACCCGCGTGCACCATGCCGTCAGATCCTCGGCGTCGTACGTGTTGTCGATGCTCAGCATGGGCACGGCGTGCTTGACGGCCGTGAACTTGTCGATCGGCTCGCCGCCGACCCGCTGGGTCGGGCTGTCGGCGTCGGCGAGCTCCGGGTGCTGCTCCTCCAACATGGCCAGCTCGGCCAGCAGCTTGTCGTACTGCCGGTCGCTGATCTCCGGCTTGGCGTGGACGTAGTACAGCCGGTTGTGCCGATCGAGCTCGCGACGCAACTCGGCAACACGGTCGGCGGGGGCGGCGGGCATGCCGCTCAAGATAAGCTGATCGCCGTCGATGCCAAGGGTTAAAATCACCCGAAAATCCTGCCGGCGTTCTTCAGCAGGCCGACGCCCACGCAGACGGCGGCGGCGAGGGCAAGCCAAGGGCCGAACGGCACGCGACGCGGCGGGCCGGGCAGCTGGAACGGGCGGAGGTCGCTTGTGGTGCGGACCGCCCCGCCGGTGGCCGACGCCCAGGCTTCGGCGGCGGCGACGTCGTTGCCAATCACGTCGAACTCGGCGGCATACCGGCCGGTGACGGGCAGGCGGGCGGCGGGGTCGCCGTCAACGCGGGCGATGAGCGTGCCGGGGTCGCGGGGAGGGGGGACAACGGCTCGATAGGTGCCGGGGGCGATCTCGGTCGCGGAGTAAGCTTGATCTTTCCACACGACGTCCACCGTGGCGGCGGGTGGTGCGGTGACGGTGGCGGTGGTGCCGTCGAGCGTCAGGGTGGCGCGGCCGTCGGTGGTGGCGGCGGCGACGACCTCGGCGAGGGCAACGGCTTCGGCGGCGTTGAGGGCGAACGGGGCAGCGGCGACGCGGCCGACGCCCCGCTGCCACCACGCGGCG
>CAYLSV010000090.1:0-14964 GCA_964386435.1 uncultured Tepidisphaerales bacterium | reverse complement strand
ACTTGGAGTGCGTGCGTAGCCCCGCCGCTACGCGGCGGTGGGGGGTTCAGCGACGTCGAACTGCAGCCACGTTCAACCGGCGTACGGCGGGAAGTCGACGCCCGCCAACTGATCCGCATACCGCCCGTGGCGGCCGGCGCTCGTCTTGTAGATCGGGCGGTTCACTTGGTCGTAGCTCAACGTCCGCACCGTCCGCCGGCTCTCATGGAAGCTCAGGCACGCCTCATCCCACGGCAAGCCGAGGAAGTCGATGATCCGCCGAAACTGCCGCTCCGGGTCAGCCACCAGTTGCTCGTAATGCACGTCCAGGATCGGCACGTCCAGCGTCTGCTTCCAATGCTCCATCATCCGCATCGACTGCCGCCACGCCTCGGCCGCCCAGGCGGGGTCGGTGGTCCAAGGGTGCAAACGGTTGTTGAACCCGCCCATGAAGCAGCTAACCGCCACGTCCCGCGGGTCGCGGATGGCGTGGATGATCCGCGTCTTGGGGAACAACCGGGCGATCATGCCCAGAATCTTGTTGTTGCCCAGCGCCTTGTTCACCACCCGGCGCACCGCCGGCCCGGTTTGGCCGCGGAGCTGGGCAACGTAATCCTGCGCGGCCCGCGTCCAAACCGCCGGCCCCATCTCCACAAACTGCCGACCCGGCTCGGCGTCGGGGTCGAACGCCGCGGCCAGTTGCCGGGCGAAGGTTTCCAGCGTCGCCAGCTCCCCCACGCCCGCCGCCAGCGGGTGGGCGTCGATCACCTGGTCGATCAAGCTCGTCCCGCTCCGCGGCATGCCCGCCACGAACACCGGCAACTCGCTGGCGCAGTCGGCCCTCGGGAACCCGGCCACCGACGCCGGCGACCACACCTGCTTCAACGCCTCCACCTGCTCGGCGTACAAGTCCGGGTCGAACGCCAGCTTGCCGATTACGTTGGCCCGCTCGGCCGACGCCCAAGCAGCCGCATGATCGCCGGCCCGGTCGCAGGCCTTGGCCCGCAAATGCTCCAGCGACCGCCGCAGCAGCGACTCGGTCGGCTGCGTCTCCAGCAACGCGTCGATTGCCGCCACCGCCTCACCAAATTGCTTCCGCTGCACCAGCAGCCGCGCCTGCACCTCCCGTGCCCCGATCGGCAACCGCCCGTCCTTGGCGAGCAACGGGGCGAGCGTCGCCTCGGCGTCGTCGTATCGGCCCGCCTCCTCCTGGGCACCGGCCATGAGGATGATCGCCGGCGCATGGCCCGGCTGCTCCCGCAGCATTGCCCGGCCGTGGTCGAGGCAGGCGTCGGTGTCGCCGCGAATCTGGGCGATGCGGGCCAGCAGCAGCCGGACATTGGGGTGGGGCTTGATCGCCAGCGACCGACGGGCCAGCCGCACGGCCTCGGCAAAGCGGTGCCGCCGCTCCTCGACGGTCGCCAGCAGGAAAAGCGCCTCGGCGTCGCCCTTGGGCGGCTTCTTCCCGGCGGGCCGTTGCCCCCGCAGCTTCTTGGGCGTCACGTCGATGAGCGGCCGCAACAACGCCTCGGCCTCGGTCAGCCGCCGCTGCTTGAGGTGCTCCCGGGCGGCCGCCACGTCCCGCGCCCGCTTGCCCCCACCCACCGCCGACGACAACGACACGGGGCGAGACGGCGAAGGATGAAAAGGCTTGGGCATCACGGCGTCCAACACGTACCCCAGCCAACCGGCTCAGGCAAGCCGAACGCCCAACCCGTTCAGCGGCCACGCCGACGCATCAGCCCGGCCGCCCCCAGCAGCAGCAACGAGGCACTCGCCGGCTCAGGCACCACGGCCGTGGCAAACGTCGAGCCGCCGGTGTCGTCCTCAACGTAAGAGTCGAGGATCAACGCGTAATTAATTCCGGCCGTCAACGGGATGTCGACGCTGCCCGAGTCGTCACCGATGCCGTTGAACAGATCGACCAGGAACACATCCACGCCACCGGCCGTCCAGTCGATGAGGTTGATCTCGCCGAAGGCTGGCACGGCCTGCTCGCCCGTGAAATCCCAGGCAATGGTCATGTCCACGTCCTGATCCACGGTAAAGTAAGCATAAGCTGCCGCCCGGGCAAACCCGTCATCGGGCGAAACATCGGTCTCACCAACGGCCGTTGTCGAGAGCCCGGTTGACGTCACCGACGCCACACCGCCCCAGCCGCCGTAGTTCAGCACCGCATCCGGCACCGGCGAGGCATTGGGGTCAGTCGTCGCGTATGACACCGAGTCGTAGGAGACGAGGAAGTCGGTGGCACCGTACGCGAAGGTGGACGTCGAGGTGTACGGGCCGGAGGGCAGCGTCGCACCGTTGGGCAGGAACACGAGCGACTGAGCGTCGGCCGTCGCGGTGAGGCCGGCGCACGTCAGGGCGCCGCCGAACAGACTGGCTTTCACGGCCTTCTTGGTAATGTTCATTGCAGTTTCTCCATCCCCTCCGATTGATCTCGATCCGGCCGCACGACAGTCGCACAGGCACGTTTGAACTTCATTCCTTCCTTGCCCGCTCTCGACGCAAGATTAACCGCCGGCTAATCCGGCACTGCGAGAAACAGAACCTTTTTCTCACCTGCCTCACCCAGCCACAGCTCCGGTGGCATGCCAGGCGGCACAACCCGCCCAACCCAAATTCGCCATGCATCGTCGCCCCAGCAGCCAGCCGCCGGCGGTGCTGGCGTGTGACCGCACCTTGCACCATAAAGTGATGCCAGATCGTCGGATTTGGAGATGCTTTCGGTGCGACGCGTTCGTCGTCTCGGATGCAATCGACTCGCTCAGGCGGTGCGGCGGCGGGTCAGGCCCAGCCCGGCGGCGGCGAGCAGGCCCAGCGAGGCGGGTTCGGGAACGGGCAGAAGCTCCGCCTGCAAAAACGCCACGTCCGAAGTGCCCAGCAGCGGCGAACCGCCGAAGAGCGTGAGCAGGTAATCCGTGCCGGACACCAGGTCCACCTCGGCAATGCCGCTGGGGTTGGTGGGGCTCACCGTGATCAGGCTGTCGCCCTCGGCGTCGGGTATCACACTACCGCTGCCCTCAAACTGCACGGCCAGGGTTGGGTTGCCGAAGAAGTCGGTGCCGGTGAAGTCCCACGTCAGCTCCAGCGTCGCATCCTGCGACACCTGGAAGAAGATCTGGACAATGCCGGAGGCGTAGCCCTCGGTCGAAAACTGGTTGAGCAGGGCCGGGTCGAAGTCCGTCTCGTACCGCACCAGCGAGTCGGTGAGCGTGGTCGAGGTGGTCAGCGAGCCGTCGAGCGTGGTGGCCGACAGGTTCAGATTGTCGGGCACCAAGGCGTCGTCCTGCACGTCGAAGCTGAAGCCCAGACCCGGGGCGTAGCTGCCGGCGGCGACCGCCGCGGCGCTGGCGAACTCCATCGGCTCGCCGGTGTTTGGGTCGGGCAGGTAACCGCCCTCCGCGACGATGAGCGACTGGCCGCCGGCCGTTGTGGCAAGGCCGGCCGACAGCAACGCGCCGCCGAACAACGCGAGAGACTTGGACTTCAAACTCATCAGGGGCTCCATGGCGAACAAGTGGCAAGCCGCACCCGCTCGGGCGTGGCTTGGTCAACCGCGGCATGGAAACGCATTCTCCCCAGCCTCGGCGTCTGTACGACCCGCGGTGGGCGGATCGCACGCTGCAACCTACACCCGCCCCGCCGACGTGCAAGCTAAATCGCCGGCCGCCCCCGGTCTCAGCGGGTGTTGCTGCCCATCGGGGTCGTCACGTTGCGGGTGCCCTTGATGGAGAGCGGCACCCGCTTGATCTCGTCCTTCTGGACACGGGCGGCGAACTCGTCGTAGTACTTGTTGACGAACGTCCGCGTCGCCCACGCCGTGCCGTCGGCCAGGCCGCAGATCGTGGTGCCGGGCATAATGCCCATCGTCTTCTCGAGCTCGAGGAGCATTTCCAAATCCTTCTCCCGGCCCATGCCGGCGACGATGCGGTCCATGATCTTCTTCATCCAGTGGCTGCCCTCGCGGCAGGGCGTGCACTGGCCGCAACTCTCGTGGCTGTAGAACCGCACGCAGTTCCGCAAAGCATTGACCATGTCGGTGTGCTCGTTCATGACGATCATGCCGGCCGTGCCCAGACCCAGGCAGCCGCCGCGGAAGCGGACGTCGTCGAAGTCGAGCTTGATGTCCAGCTGATCCTCGCCGAGCACGCCCATGCTGATGCCGCCGCAGATCGTGCCCTTGTGGGCCCCGCCCTTCATGCCGCCGGCCATCTCGATCGACTCCTCGAGCGTGATGCCCAGCGGGGCCTCGTAGACGCCGGGGTCGTTGAGGTGGCCGCTCATGCCGAACAGCTTCGGGCCCGGCGAACTCTTGGTGCCCATGCTCTTGAACCACTCGGCCCCGCGCTCGACGATCCACGGCACGCAGCAAAGCGTCTCGACATTATTGATCACCGTCGGCTTGCCAAACGCCCCCGAAATCGCCGGGAACGGCGGCTTGAGCCGCGGCCAGCCCCGCTTGCCCTCCAGCGCCTCCAGCAGCCCCGTCTCCTCGCCACAGATGTACGCCCCCGCTCCCGAGTGAACGTAACACTCCACCGGCCGACCACGGCCGTTCAGGAGGCCCTGCTTGCCGAAAATCCCCTTGTCATACGCCTCGGCGACCGCCTTCTCCAGCAGCTTGATCTGCCGGTGGTACTCGCCGCGGATGAACAGGTAGATCACGTCGACCTGCGTCGCCAACGCGCAGATCGCGCACCCTTCGAGCATCTGGTGCGGGTCGTAGTCGATCAGGTACCGGTCCTTAAACGTCCCCGGCTCCGACTCGTCGCCGTTGACGGCCAGGTAGTGCGTCGTCTTCTTCTCCTTCGGGATAAACGACCACTTCATGCCGGCACTGAACCCCGCCCCGCCGCGGCCGCGCAGGCCCGAGTCGGTCACCAACTTGATAATCTCATCCGGCGTCATGTCGCACGCCGTCTCCAGCGCCTTGTACCCGCCGCTGGCGACATAGTCGTCGTACCACACGATCTTCCGATCGGCGGGGTTGAGCGGGATGCGGGTCGTCAGCACGGGCTCGAAGCCGGGGTAGCCGTCAGTCATCTCAACCCACTATACGGCCCCCGCCGCCGCGCGGTTGACCACCGGCCGGCCCGCCGGGCGGTTTCACCGGCTTTGTCACGACCCCCCAAACTTGGGAGGGTTGAAGCATCGCCAACTGTTGTTACGTTGCGCCTTCTGCAGGTGCCGTCCCGGCCGCTGCCCCGGAGACGTTATGCCCACACCGTTCGAGCTCGCCAAGCCCGCCGCCCTCGCCCTGCTCCTCGCCGCCGCCCCGGTTGCCGCCTCCGTCGGCAGCTACGACGTCCTGATCCGAGCCGGCGACGCCCTACCCGACGGCGGCGTGGTCGGCGGCTTCTCGCAGGGCGTCGTGCTCAACAACGCCGGCCAAGTCGCCTTCGGCGGCGGTGCCAGCGGCGACCAGGCCGCCTACCGCCTCGACGGCACCGCGATCACGCCGCTCATCCGCGCCGGCGATGCCCTGCCCGGCGGCGGCACGTTCAACGGCTTCGCCCACCACCTTCACCTCACCGACGCCGGGCACTTGGCGGCCACGGTCCTCACCAACACCACCGATTTGACGGTCGCCCTCATTCGCACCGACGGCAACCCACTGGCCGAGTTGTACCGCACCGGCGACCCGCTGCCGGGCGGCGGCACGTACGCCGGCGAACCCATTCCTTGGCTGATGCGTTCGATCAACACCGCCGGCACCGCCGTGATCGGCGACCGACGCGGCCGGAACTACGTCCTTGCGGACGGCAGCGGCTTGACGCACCTGGTTGCCAACGAAGATGTTCTGTCCGGCGGCAACCGGCGGCTCACGGACAACGACCACATCAGCCTCTCGCCGCTCCGCGATGATGGTCGTGTGGCCGCCTACACGCGGCTCCACGATCTAAACCAGAACCAACAGCCCGTCACCACCCGCGATGCCATCCTCACCGCGGGCGCGGGCGGCACTTCAGTCTTGGCGGCCACGGGCACCTTGGCAGAGGGTTACTCGTTCTCGAGCTTGGGCAGCATGCGAACGATCGGACCGGCCGTGCGTGGCGAGGACGGCGGTGTGCTATTCACCGGCATCAGGAACGCCAACCCTGATATCAACCGCCCGCAGCAGTCCGGCATCTGGCGCGCAACTGGCGGCGGGCAGTTCACGCGGGCCGCCCATAGCGGGCAGCCACTGCTCGGTAGCGATCTGCCGAACGCCGAAGCGGTGTTCGGCACCAATGCCAGCGGCAACACGGGGTCGGACTACTTCGGCATCTACGGCCACGCGGTCGTGCCGGGCGAGCACTTCGACAGCGCCTTAATGCTCCGCACGCCCACCGGCATCCGGCAACTCGCCCGGATCGGCCAGGCCCGCCCCGGCCAGACGGACGGCGAGTTTTTCGTCACCTACGGACAGATCACAACTAATTCGGCGGGTCAGGCGGCTTTCCAAGCGGACGTCGGCACGTCCAACCGCAACAAGCGATACGCCATCTACTACTTCGACGAGACGCTGGGTCTGATCGAGGTCGCCGTCGTCAACGGCACGTTCAACGGCGGCACCCTGCGCAGCCTCGACTGGCGCGGCGACAACTACACCGGCGACGAGACGACCGGCTTCAACGAAAGCGGGCAGATCGCCTTCAGCTACACCGTCCAGCTCACAACCGGCTTGCAGGAGAGCGGCGTCGCCCTGTGGACCCCGCCAAGCGTGGACGACCTCATCGGCGGCGACGCGACGCTCGACGGCACCGTCGATCTGGCCGACTTCGGCGTCTTGCGGGCCAACTTCGGCATCGCCCACGGCTACGTCACCACCGGCGACTTCAACGGCGACGGCCTGGTGGACCTTTCTGACTTCGGCATCCTGCGGGCGAACTTCGGCAGCTCGGCGGGCCTGGCGGAGATGGACGCCTGGGCGGCGAGCGTGCCGGAGCCGGGCGTGGCGGGGTTGGTGCTCGGCGGCGGGCTGTTGCTGCGGCGGCGGAAGTGAGACCTTGGCCGACCTTGAACTTGAACACGCGAACTTGAACAGGAGATTGATGATGACGGGCAAGCAGATCAAACAGACGATTTGGGCGGCCGTGGCGACGCTGGGTGTGGCGGGGCCGGTGTGGGCGGGCGGGTACGACGTGCTCATTCGCGACGGCGACGCGCTGCCGGGCGGCGGGACGTACCGGTGGAACGGCAACTACCCGGTGCTCAACAACGCCGGGCAAGTGGCGATGCGGACCGCCGTGCCGGGCGGGCAGGGCATCTTCCGGCTCGACGGCACCACCGTCACGCCGCTGATCCGCACCGGCGACGCCCTGCCCGGCGGCGGCACCGCCGGCACAAGCTTCGAACGGCCGTTCCTCAACGACATCGGCCAGATCGCCACCACGACGAACTACACCAATCTCGATGGCGAGGCCGTCCAAGTTGCCCTGCGCAGCAATGGCAACTCGCTGCTGTCGCTGTTTCGCAGCGGGTCGACGTCGCCCAATGGCGAGACTTTCCATCAAGGGACGAGCGGCCGGGCCTTCTCTTTGTTATCGTTCAATGACGCTGGTACGGCAGTCCTGAAGGGAGATGTAAGCACTCCTAACGGCTTCCGCCCAATCGCCATCACCTCGGGCGACAGCGGGCCGCGGCATTTGATCACCATCGGCGACCACTTGGTCGGCAGCAACACAACCGTTCATCACCAACCTTCATCCCCGCGGTTCGGCCTCTCACCAATCAACAACGCCGGGGACGTCGCCGTGCGGGCGTACATCTACAACGAGGATTGGCATTCGTCGGTGCGGCTGCGCGAATCAGTACTGGTGGCATCCGACACTGGCATCCGAGCCGTGGCGTCGGCCCACAGCTCCTCGGGCTCGGGCACGAGCTTCGCCAGCATTTATGGCGCGGCCACGCTGACCGACGACGGCGAGATCATCTTCTGGGGCAGCGGTCGCGGCGGCGAGGACAACCCTTCTGGGACCGGCTTCTGGTCGCCCGCCGGCGGCGGGCAGTACGACTCGCTGTTTCAAAGTGGAGTTGCCGTTCAAGGCTCCGATCTTGGCCCACAAGCCACGGTGCATAGCGGCCTCTACAGCCGGCACGGGGCCGTCGCCGAGAGCGGGGAGTACTTTGGCATTCGCGGCACGGTCGGCACACCGGACGATGGCTTCGCCTTCGCCTACCTCCTTCGCACGCCGGACGGCGTCCGGCAGGTCATGCGGGTGGGTCAGAAGACGCCGGCCGGCGATGGCGAGGTGTACGTCGGGGAGTGGGCTTTCGCCGTCAACTCGACCGGTCAGGTCGCGTTCCAGTCGCGGGTTCAACGCGACAATCGCACCCCGCACACCGAACTGCACTTTTTCGACCCGACGCTCGGCGTGATCGAGGTTGCCGCGCCGCACATGGAGATCGCTGACGGCAGCCTGCTCCGGTACAGCTGGCTGGGCGACGGCCGCGCCGGCGAGGAGCAGACCGGCTTCAACGAGCACGGCCAACTCGCCTTCGAGTACGAAGTCAGCCTGCCAACCGGTTTGCAAGAGAGCGGCATAGCCCTGTGGACGCCGCCGAGCGTGGACGACCTGATCGGCGGCGACGCCACGCTCGACGGCATCGTCGACCTGGCCGACTTTGGCGTGTTGCGGGCGAACTTCGGCATCACCCACGGCTACGTCACCACCGGCGACTTCAACGGCGACGGCCTCGTCAACCTGGCCGACTTCGGCATCCTGCGGGCGAACTTCGGCAGCTCGGCCGGGGCGGCGGAGATCGACGCCTGGGCGGCGACGGTGCCGGAGCCGGGGGCGAGGGGCGTGCTGCTCGGCGGCGGCTTGTTGCTGCGGCGGCGGCGGTAACGCGGTTGCGGGTCGGCGGGTGGGGCACAACGCCACAGCGATTGGTTTGGCGTGGACTGGAATCCGATGGTAGATAATAATCTGACCTGCTGGTCACTTTACCGCGGCGCTTGTGCCGCGGGGCCGGCCGGGTGTACCGGAGTTCTGCCATGTCCAGTCCAGTTGATTGCTCGCGGGTTCGTCGCACCACGTTTGCCGCCGCCACGTTGCTGCTTTTGGCGGCGGGAGCAATGGGGTTGTCGGTTGCCGGGTGCTCCGGGGAGCCGGGGCAGGCCGAGGTGGAAATCACGCCGTTGGCGACGCGGGTGCTGCTGGGGGGCGAGGCGTACATGACCAGCTGCGCCAGCTGCCACGGGGCGACGGGGCAAGGCGTGCCGCGCATGGGCACGCCGCTGGCCGGCACGTCGTTCGTCCACCAGTTCGAGGACGAAGATCTCGTGGCGTTCCTGAAGCAGGGCCGCCCCGGCGATGGGCCGGACAACGTGACCGGCATCCCCATGCCACCGCGTGGGGGCAATCCGAATCTGTCCGACCGCGACCTGGGCAACATCGTCGCGTTCCTCAAAACGCGGTGACGCTCAACGCCGGCGTCAAAGCGGCCGAAATCAGAGTTGAACGTCGGCGTCTGTGGCCGATGATGGGAGAACCCGCTCAGGAGATCGCCATGAGGCGTTGGAAACAACTCGTTGTCGTCGCGGCCCTTGCACTGCCGTTGTTGGGCGGCACGGCGTACCTGCTCAAAGGCGGCGGCTACTGGTACGCGATCAAGCAAACCCTCGGCCTCGCCCCGCCGCTGCGGGAACCGGTGGTGCAGATGACCGGCAACCTGCCGACCGATTGGGGCACGCCGACGTACGACCCGGTTGACCCCGATTTGCGGTTCGCCAAGACGCCCCAGCCGATCGCCGACGGCATTGGCTGGACAAGCGTTCAGATGGGGCCGGACGGTTTATTGTGGGGCGGCACGGAGGACGGCCGAATCGCGCGGTTCCCGGTTGATGCCCACGGCGACCTGGGCGAGCCGACGTGGTTCGACAGCCTGCAGCAAGCCCACGGCGGGCCGCGGCTGCTCATTGGCCTGGCGTTCGAGCCGGGGCGGCCGGCGGATGATCCGGTGATCTGGGTGACGCACAATTACTTCGCGTTCAAGGATTCGCCCGATTTTTCAGGCATGGTGAGCAGGCTCCGCGGGCCTGATTTGGCGGAGGTGACGGACGTGGTTGTCGGGTTGCCGCGGTCGACCGGCGACCACGCGACGCTGCAGGCGACCTTCGGCCCCGAGGGCGATCTGTACATCCCGCAGGCGAGCAACACCGCCTTCGGCGACCCCGACGAGACCTGGGGCATGCGGCCCGAGCGGCTGCTGAGCGCGACGATCCTGCAACTGCACCGCGACCGGTTGCCCGACGCACTGCCGATCGACGTGACGACCGTGGGCGGGGGCGGCAGCTACGACCCGGCGGCCGAGGGGGCGCCGCTGACGATTTACGCCACCGGCGTGCGGCTGGCGTACGACCTGATTTGGCACGACAACGGCCACCTCTACGTCCCGGTTAACGGCTCGAGCCCCGGCGGCAACGTGCCGGCCGCTCCCGACGGCAGCGCCCCGGCGATCGCGGCCGTGCCGTTCAGCGAGCACGATTGGTTCCTCGACGCCAAGCCCGGCCGGTACTACGGCCACCCGAACCCGTCGCAGGGCCACTACATCCTGAACGGCGCGAACCCCACGGCCGGCGAGGACTTCGCCGAGGTGCCGCAGTACCCGGTGGGCCCCCTGCCCGACCCGCGGTACGCCCCGCCGATCCGCGACCTGGGCGACCACCGCTCGGCCAACGGCATCATCCAATTCCGCAACGTGAACAACACGCCCGCCGAGCGCAAACTCGACGGCACCCTCGTCATCTGCCGCTACTCCCTGGGCAACGATCTGACCGTCATCCGCGTCGGCGACGACGGCCAATTCGTCGAGGAAATCGAGGGCATCCCCGGCTTCACCCAATTCCGCAACCCGCTGGACGTGACGCAGGACCCGACCACCGGCCACCTGTACGTCAGCGATTACGGCGAGCGGACGATTCTCCGCGTGAGCGTTGCCGACGGGTCGAGCCTCCCCGCCACCGCCGTCGCGGCCTCGCCGGATCAGGCGGAGCCGGTGGGCGAGTAGCGGCCGCGGACTATCGTGGTCGGTGCCCCTGCCCGCCCTGCTGCTGTCGCTGCACCTGCTCATCGCCCCAACCACGCAGCCGGCGGCGTCGGCGATGCGGGTGGAGATCGAGACGCTCTCGACCACCTACGCCGACCGCGACCCGACGCACCCGGCGGTGTACGCGGCGAGCGTTGATTACCTTGAGGGCCGGCTGGAGGACGCCGGGCACGCGGTGCGGCGGCAGACGTTCGAGGCGGTCGGCGTGTTGTGCCACAACCTGATCGTCGAGCTGCCGGGGACGGAGCCGGGGTTGCCGATGTTGATCGTCGGGGCCCACCACGACGCGGTGCCGACGACGCCGGGGGCCGACGACAACGCGACGGGCGTGGCGGCGGTGCTGGAACTGGCCCGGCGGCTGAAGGACGCCGAACACGCCCGGCCGATCCGCCTGATCCTGTGGGCCAATGAGGAGCCGCCGCACTTCCGCACCGCGACGATGGGCAGCGTCGTTGCCGCGCAGGCGAGCCGGGCGGCGGGCGAGGCGATCTTCGGCGTTATCAGCGTCGACATGATCGGCTACTTCAGCGACGAGCCGAACAGCCAGCGCATGCCGCCGGGCCTGGCGATTCCTGGTGCCGATGTGGCCGACTTCGTCGCGGCCGAGGGCGAGCCGATGAGCGGCGACTTCATCGCGCAGTTCGACGCCGCCTGGCCCGGCACAATCCGCCTGATCGCCCTGACCCTGCCCCGCGAGGTCGACGCCGGCGGCCTGTCCGATCACTGGTCCTACCAACGCGCCGGCTACCCCGGCCTGATCCTGACCGACACCTCGTTCTTCCGCAACCGCCACTACCACCGCCCCACCGACACTCCGGCCACCCTCGACTTCGACCGATTCGAGCAGGTGGTGGACGATTTGGAGCAAGCGGTGCGCACGCTGGCCAACCCTTGACGGGCCGGCCGACGATTTAGCGCAGCAAACGTGCTTGTCTGGTCTTGCACTCGACCGGCGGGCGCTTGTATTATTCTCGCGTGCTGCTATCACGATGTGCCATTGTCGCGGCGTGGGCCGTGTTGCTGTGGGCGGGCATTGCGTGCGACGGCGAGCCGGCGTCGGGGCAGGCCGAGCCGGCCGAGGGGGCCGAGCCGGTGCCGCAAGCTGCGGAGGCCGAAACGGAGCAACCGCGGCGTTCGTTCGCCCCCACCGATCTCGCCGAGGACGACGCCGGGCTGGGCAGCTGGCGGCGCGAGCCGCTGTGGCGGCCGGCCGACACCAAGCCGCTTCCCGAGGGCGTGACCATCGGCCGGCTCGACTGGTTGGGCAAACGCGTCATCGCCCCGCCGGAGGCCCTGGCCGCCAAACAAGCCGTCGCCTTGAACTTGCACGGCGTGGTTCGCATCGACTTGCACAAGCTTACCGAGCGGTTCATGCTCGAGCTCGGGCTCGACAAGTTCGACGGCCCGGTGCAGGAGCTGTGGCGGACATCGCTGGGCCGGCCCGATCAACGACCGGCCCAGGCGCGGGCGCTGGCCGAGGAAATGGGCGAAACGGATGTCGAGGCGAAGGTCACCCAGTGGCTCGCCGGGCTCGAGAAGGCCGACGAGTTGGCCGAGGCGTTTCTGCTCAGCGAGACGTTCCGCCTCGACCCGCCCGCCCCGCCGCCCGTGCCGGACCCGAACCTGGCCGACGCCGTCGTCGCCGCCTACGAGGAGGCCTACCCGCGGCACATTGAAGCCGGTTGGCACCCGTGGGGCGCGCACCTGCGGGCCGTTTACGAGGCGCGGGTCGTGGGCGACCGGGTGTTCGAGCAGTTCTACGGCAGCCACGACAAGCGGGTGCTTCCGCCGAACTTCGCGACCCAGCTCATGCTGCTGGAGCCGGACAGTGCCCTCAGCGACGCCACCCATGTCGAGTACCGCCTGATGAACGGCCTCGGCTGGCCGAAGGTCGACGCCGTCCGCGAACGGATCATTGCCGAGTTGGTCCGCGAGCAGCTCGGCGACTGGACGGACCTGACCACCGACTGATGGCTGCCTCGCGGGATCACCGCCCATTTTGCCGATCACCTGCCGGAGACTTGCCGATGCGAACCCGACGCCCGCTGTTGCCCGCCGCCCTGCTGCTCGTGTTGTCCGGTGCCGGATGTGGCGAGGAGCCGACCGAGGCCGCCGAGGCCCGGCCGGTTGAGGTCGCCGCCGAGGCGTCGCCGGATTGGCAGGAGGCCGGCCGGTTGTTGGGCGGCGTGTGGGGCAGCGCGGTGGACGCCGATTCGACCGCCGCCCACGCGGCCGCGGCGCGGCAGCTCATCGAGCAGGCCGAGCGCGAGGGCGGTGTCGAGGCGCGGCACTTCGCGGCCGTGCAACGACTCACCGGCCGCTGGGTCGAGGCCCAAGCGGAGACGGCCCGCGCGACGCTCACGGCATTGGCGGATAGCGGACACGCCCCGGCCTCGTTGACCCTGGGCATGGCCGACGCCGCGGGTGTGGGCGGGCCGGTCGATCCGGTGGCGGCCAACGACCATCTGTTCCGCGCCGCCGAGGCCGGCCACCCGGCGGCGCAGCACCTGCTGGGCATCCGCCTGCTCGACGGCGTCGGGGCTGATCCGGAACCAAAGGCAGCGTTCGCGTGGATCAAGCGGGCGGCCGACGGCGGCGTCGTCGAGGCGTACTCGACGCTGGGCCGGCTGTACGAAGAAGGCATTGGCACCGCCGCCAGCCCGTTCCGCGCGGCCAACGCCTACCGCCGCGCCGCCGAGGCCGGCTCGCCCTCGGCCATGCACCGGCTGGGCACAATGCAGCTCAACGGCCGCGGCGTGGGCCGCGACGCCGAGGCCGGCTATCGGTCGCTGCGGACCGCCGCCGAGCTGGGCTACGTGCCCGCCGCCCTGGACCTTGCCCGGTTCGCCCTGCGCGACTACGAGTTCGCCGCAGCCTTCTACTACCGCACCATCGCCCGGCAACTCGGCCCCCTCGAGCAACGCGATGAGCACACGAGGGCGCTGATCGACGTGTTGCACCGCTGGCACCAGTTCGGCGACGCCAGTACCCTGACCCCCGGCACGCCGGGCCACGACGTGCTCGGGTTGAGCAGCAAGCCGCAGTTGATGGCACTCGCCGACGCGCTGATCCGAAGCCTGCCGCCCTCGCCCGAGCGTGAACAACTCGCCCGCGTCCAGCAGCGCCGGCTCCGCCAGGTGCGTGCCGAGCAATGGCAGGAGATGGACGACTTCGAGCGGTTCGTCACCGCCTACGCCGGCGCCGCCGTGGTCGCCTACGACATCGGCGAGGCCCTCAACGACGCCCTGCCCGAGGAAGTCAAAGCCAGCCTCCGCGCCAACGCCAACCGCTCGGGCGCTTTCACCCCCGGCTCAAGCTTCGGGGCGACCAACGAGGTGACCTACTGGGACCTCCGCAACTGCCCCCTCCAACAAGCGGCCTGGGTCGGCTTGTGGTGAGACACATCGCACGCCAGCAGCGATGGGCACGTTGCACCCTTGCCAACTCTCGAGAAGCCGCGCCATTCGCTCCGCCCATCCCGCGGCTTCTTCGATGAGGTGCGGCGTGAATGGAGCACGCGTTACTTCGATGATGCGTCTGGGGCGGGGCGGGGGGCTTCGCCGGGCTGTTCCTGGACCGCCTCGTCGGTGGTGGTGCGGCGGAGGACGATGCCGGGGCGGGTTGGGTGCGGGCGTTCCTCGACTTTTTCGTGGCGGTAGATCGGCTCGGGCGGCTTGGGCTTGACGGCGTGGCGGACGTGGCCGATTTGGCGGCCCAGCCAGCGGAACAAGGTGTCGTCCTGGCGGGGCACGCGGCAGTTTATGGCCGGTGCAAGAGGTAGGCGCAGCCGGCGGCGGTGCCCAACAGCATGGCGGCGAGGCCCAGCGGGCCCAGCAGCAGCAGCGGCGCGAGGGCCACCGGCACCAGCGGCCACGCCCACCAGCGGGGGCGGCTCTCGTCGACCCGCGGGCCGACGGCGTCGTCGGCGAGCTTCTCCAGATCGGC
>CAYLSV010000089.1:0-15024 GCA_964386435.1 uncultured Tepidisphaerales bacterium | reverse complement strand
GGGCTGATCCCGATCCGCAAGTTGCTCGGACTGCGGGATCAGCCCCGCCGCCACGCGGCGGAGGTCCGGCCGGTTGATCGCCCCAGTCAAGCCGGCGTCGCCTGCGGCATCAGCGGCTCCACCTCGCTCGCCGGCACGTCGGCGGTGGCCACCTTCAGGATCACGTCGCGGCCGCCGGCGACTTTCTGGCCGACCTTCACCAGCACCTCGGGGGCGAGGCGTTTGGGCACCGTCAGCTCCGTGCGGCTGCCGAACTTGATCATGCCGAACCGCTCGCCACGCTCGACCGGGTCGCCGACTTCTTTGGTGCAGACGATCCGCCGGGCGATCAGGCCGACGATTTGCTTGACCACCGCCCGCGGTTTGTCGCCCTCGCCGGGCGGGTCGCTGATGACAATGGTGTTGCTCTCGTTGTGCTCGCTGGCTCCCGAGTGGTCCAGGGCGTTGAGGAACTTGCCCTTCTTGTACCGCACGTCGCTCACCACGCCGCGGCAGGGGCTGCGGTTGACGTGGACGTTGAAGACGCTCAGGAAAATGCCCACCCGCACGGCCGGCTCGCCAAGGATCGGGTCGTTTTCGACCTCGGTGATGTCGCTCACCTTGCCATCCGCCGGGCTGACGAACTCGGCCTCGCCCGGTGGCAGGGCCCGCTCGGGGTCGCGGAAGAAGGCAAACAAAAATACCAGCGCTGGCAGCAGCACCAACGCCAGCGGCCACCACACCCAGCCGAGCCCGAACGCCAAGATCGCGAGTGCGACCGATCCGATGAGCAGCTCCTTGAAGCCGTGCCGGGTGAAGCGGAGGAAGGTCATTTATTCTTTGTTGTGAATCCTTTGTCCTTTGTCAAACGACCGGCGGCACCGCAACTTGTTCGGGACAAAGGACCAAGAACGAAGGACCAGCAGCCGACCTCACTTGATGAAGAACTTCTTGATCGCGTGGAACGTCGCCTGCCGTTGGACGCTGGCAATGCTCTCGAGCAGGGGGATTTCCTTCGGGCAGACCTGCACGCAGTTGCCGGCCTTGGAGCAGTCGGCGACGCCGCCGGGCTTCATGAGCTCGTCGAGCCGCTCGCCCTTGAGGCTGTCGCCGGTGGGGTGGTCGTTGAACAGGCGCACCTGGCTGATGACCGCCGCGCCGACGAAGGCGTTGGCCGGCGTGTACTGCGGGCAGGCCTCCAGGCAGCAGCCGCAGCTGATGCAGCGGCTGAGCGGGTAGCGCTCCTCCTGCAGCTCCTGACTCTGCGCCGGGCCGGGACCGAGATCGTAGGTGCCGTCGATCGGCACCCATGCTTTCACCCGCTTGAGGTCGTTGAAAAGCCGGCTGCGATCGACCCAGAGGTCGCGGATCAGCGGGAACTTGCTCATCGGCTCGAGCGTGATCGTCTCGCCGTCCGGGCTGAGCTTGTCGACCAGCGCGCTGCACGACTGCCGCGCCCGGCCGTTGACGACCATGGTGCACGCGCCGCAGACTTCCTCCAGGCAGCCGCTGTCCCAGACGGGCGGCGTCGTCTCTTTGCCGCTGACCGTCGTCGGGTTGGCGGCGATCCACTGCAGGACCGAGATGATGTTCATGTTCGGCCGCCGGGGCACGTCGAACTCCTCCCAACGCGGCTCGGTGTCGGGGCCGTCCTGACGACGGATTTTGACGCGGACGTTCTTGACGGCGCGGCCGTGGGTGCTGCCGGTGTTCGTGTTCTTCGTAGCCTCGGTGGTGGCGGGGTTCATCATTCAATCATACGCGGTTCGTGCCGCGGTTTGTTCGGGTTTCGGCGTGATTTGAAACAGGCGAACATAGCCGCAACACGCCCCGACCAACGGCCGGGGCGTGCTGCGGAAACGAGTTGGCCCGACGGGTTCAGCGGGCGGCCGTGCCGGCGTCGAACTCGACTTCGTCTTCAAGCTCTTCTCGAAGATCGTCGTTGAGATCGTCGTTGCCGCGCGTCTGGATGCGGCCGTCGCGGGAGACGATGACGGCCGAGCGGGTGCGGTCCTGGTGCTCGCGGATGTCGCCCAGAATCCACTCGGTGGTGAAGTCGATCTCGTCGACCACGCCGCCGATGACGTCGCCGACGGCGATGTCGTCGAACTCCTCGCTGTTCCAGCCGCCTTGCTGCCAGCGGAAGACGACGAAGCTCGGGTTGCCGCTGCGGCCCATGTCGTCGGCTAGGTAGACGTAGGAGAGCGGGCTGACCTCGACCGGCTCGCTCCACTCGGCGGCCACCTCGTCGCTGCGGAGGCCGAAGACCTGGGTCAGCTTCTCCTGTTCCTCGCCGGCCGCGGCCAGCGGTTCGTACTGGTACAGCGGGTTGAGCAGGGTGTAGACGATTTTGTACCGGTACGTTTTGCCCGGCTCGGCGGTGTTGTCAAAGGCCCAGCCCTTGATGATGCCGACGTTGCCGTTGACCGGGTCGAACAAGCCGCGGTTGACATTGCCCTCGGCGGCGTCGCGTTCCCGTTGGCCGCGGCCTTCCTCCGGGCCGCCGTAGTAGCCGCCTTCGCCGGGGAAGTAGAGGCTGGGGTCGAACTCGGGGTTGAAGATGCTCGAATCACCTTCGCCGCCGGCCCCGGGGCCGCCACGGTTGCCGCGGCGGCTGCCACGATTTTGCCAGTCGTCGGCGGGGATGTCGTCGCCGAGGCCGTTATTGTCGAAGCCTTCACCGGGGAAGCCGCCCATGCCGGGGAAGTCGCCGGGGTAGTCGCCGCCGGGTTGGTCGTCCTCCGGGCTGCCTTCGCGCCGGGCCTTCATCACGGCCTGCCGCTGCTCGGCGGTCAGCGAGTTGAGGTCCAGCCGCGGGTCGAAGGGGTCGATGTCGCCGAGGATGTCCTCATCGTCATCGTCCTCCCGGGCGAACTCCTCCTCGTCCTCGGCCGGCGGCACCAGCGGGTCGTCGCCGCTGACCAACGTGTAGAAGTCGGGCGTCACGATCGTCGGCTGGTTGGCTTGGGCGTACCGACGGTAAAGATCCTCCTGCTCCGGGTTCTGCGGCAGCGGGGGCAGCTGGATGACCTCCGGCACGGGGACCGACACCGGATCGCCCCACGAGCCGCCCGGCAGCTTCTCCTGCCGCAACAAATCGACCCGCAGGAACATGGTCTCGACACTGGCCGGGGGAACGCTCGCCCGGAACCACGCGGCACGAATGTCCTGTGGGTTCACATCGAACGTGACGGTGACCCAGCTTGTGTCCTGCTCGTTCGACTCGGCATCGGCGGCGGCAAGATCGATGCGGGCCTTGCCGCTGTAGGCTTGGGTGATCTCGGCCGGGGGCGGGGTGGGCAGGGTGATGCCCTCGATGTTCGGCTCGCCGTCCTCGCCGGTGATGAACACGTCGGGGGTTGGCGGGGTGAACTCGGTGGGGACGAAGTTGATCGAGGCCAAAGGGTCCAGCGTCGGCACGTCGGTGGCGGCGCCGGTCAGACGTTGGTCGAGCACGTCGGCGAAGTCGGCGACTTCCAGGTTCAGGCGGCTGGGGTTGGCGATGGCGGCTTTGAGCTGCTCGCCCTTGGTCTGGGCCACTTGCCGATCGACGCTGCCGGGGCCGAAGGCGGTGCCGTCGACCTCGGCGCTGACCGGCGGGGTGATGATGTACTGATACGCCGCGGCCACGACGAACAGGGCGGCCAAACCGAGCACAATCCACTCGACGTTCTTCTCGAGGAACGGCTTGAGCTTTTCGAGGTACTTGTCCATGAGAATCCTTTGCCGGGAAGTCGAGTCGGCGGGTTGAGCTTAATCGTCAGGTCGAAGCGGGTCACATGCCATCAGACTCGTCGCCGCCGGCGGCCGCACCGCTGTTGGCGGCGATGGCGGCTTTGAGGCCGTCGGGGATGAACCGCACCAGCCACTCCCGCAGGAACAGCGCCTCGGCCTCCACGACGATCTCGACCACCGGGTCGTCGCCGTAGACGAACCCGCCGTCGGCCATGGCCACGGCGTTGTCGATGGCGCTGAACTCGCTGATGTTTCGCACCGACATCAAGCGGTTGGTGCCGAACGCCTTGAGCACCCGCGGCATCTCGGCGGCGGCAATCCGCAGCCGGATCGTGTAGGGCACCACGTCGTACATCGGGTTCGACTTGCGGCCGGTCACGCTTTGGCCGTAGTCCGGCGTGAGGGTGGCCGAGGCGTCGACCGGCACAGCCACGTCGCTGCCAACAACCGGGGCGGCGTTGAACTGGCCCGGCCGGCCGGTCCGGCCACTGCTGCTGCCCTCGCCGCCGGCAATTGCCGTTTCATCGACTTCGATGGAGATCAAATGCTTCACCGGCGAGGTGGCGACGCTGGACGAGTCTCCGTTGACCGCCGCCAGCGCCGCAGCGATGTCCTGCTGCACCCAAAGGCCGAGCTGGCTGTAGAAGATGTCGACGTTGCTGATCGACGCCGGGTCGGTGCCGGTCAAACCGTCCCAGAGGTCCAGTGCGTTGCGGTCGACGTACATCGCGTGGTTCTGCGCCTTGCGGAACATGAGCACCCGCTCGACGTCGGCGAGCTTCTCCTCCATCTCGCGGTCGAGCGACTCGGCGTTCACCTCGTTGCCGTCATCGTCAAACACGCGGCGGCGGTTGATGTCGGTTTCGATGCGGTTCTGCTCGGCAACGACGTTGTCGCCGGTCAGGGGGTAGGTGCCGTTGAGCGGGTCGGCGATCAGGGTCTGCTCGAACGTGGTGCCGCTGAGGTTCATCCGCCGCTGGTAAGCGCGGTGGTAGTTCTCCTTGATAATGAACTCGGTCGCGCTGTTGGCCGGCAGCGGCAGGCTGTCGTTGACCAGCAGCACCCGGCGGTTGATCGAGAGGGCTTTGTTCTTGACCTCCTCGGCCTGGCTCTGGAACGCCTCGACCGCGGCCCGGCCTTCGTCGACAACGCTTTTCGTCGGGAAGATCGTCAACTCGCCCGGCTCGTCCGACTCGGGGTCCAGATCCGGCTGCTGGCGGTTGGCATTCAGCAGGCGGCTGATTTCGGTCGCCTTCTCGGCCCGCCGATCGACTTGCTGATCCAGCTCGTCGAACATGCCCGGCAGCGGCGTGATGAACACCGCGACGAACGCGACGATGCCGATGAGGCCGAAGACGATCAGGAGCCAGCGCTTTTTGATGAAGTCCATGCCGAGTCTCGTGCGGTGTGCGAAGGAAGTGCGGGGGCCAATCAACCGGTCACGCGATCAGCGGGACGACATCTCCATGGCGTCGAAGTTGTCCAGCTCGCCGCTGTTGGGGTCGATCTCATCGCCGTCCTCATCGGCGGCGTCGAACTTCGGCGGGTCGATCTCGATGGCGAGGAGCACGACAATTTCCCAATCATCCAGCCGCGACTCACCGGTGAGGCGGTCGGCATACGGGGCGTCGGCCGCGGCGGTTTCGCCGTAGATGTCGCCGCCGGCCTCGACGTCGATGCCGGGCCGATTGCGGTCGTTGCCGCGGTTGTTGCGGTTGCCCGGTCGGTTGTTCATGCCGGGGATCTGGTCCATGCCTTCCATGCCGGGGAAGAACTGGGAGCCGTCCATGCCGCCGAACTCGCCGGGTCCGCCCTGGAAGCCGCGGTTGCCCGGCCGGACGCCGGTGTTGCCGAAGCGGCCGGTGCTGACCGAGCCGCCGATGTTGACCTCGCCCTCAATGGCCGCCTTGGCCTTCTCGAACGCCGCCTCCAGATCGCTGAGCCGTTGCGGGTTGCTCTCGAACTGGCTGGGGCTGAACACGCGGGCCTCGACAACACGGTATCGCAAATTGGGGTTCTGCGGGTCGGGGGCGATTTCCTTGAGGCGGGGGATGACGACGTTGTTGACATAATTCGCCGCGTCGGCCTTGGGGCTGACGAGGTTGAGCGTCACGAGGAAGCCGCGTGCGTCGGAATCGACCAGGTCATCGGCACCCGCCACCTCCGGTTCGGCCTCCTCGGGTTCTTCCTGCTGCGGCATGCCGCCCATGCCCTCCATGTTATACATCATCATGTCCATTTCGCCCATGCCGCCGAACTGCGGTGCCGCCACACCACCACCACCACCACCGCCACCGCCGCGGTTGGAGCCGCGGGTCGTGCCGCCACTGTTGAAGGCGCTGGTGAAGTCCGGGGCGTTGACGACGCTGGCCAGGTTGTCGGTGTAGCGACTTTCCCACGACTCGATGAGCACCAGATCCCGCTGGTTCCGCGGCACCTGCTTAACCAACTCGGCGTCGCCCTCGGCCAACCCTTGGGCGACCTGCTCCTGCGGCTCAGGCATCGCCTCGATCAGGTCCGGGGCGAGCTGGGCCCACAGCGTCTGGTAGTCGGTGAGGCTGAACACGTTGCGGATCGTCTGCTGCTGCGGCCCGCCGACGTCCTGCACGTCGCTGGTCCAACTGCTGGCCAAACCGCCGGCTTCGCTGATCACGCGGTCGACCTCCCGCTGATCCCCCTCGGCGGCGGCGAAGCTGAAGTCGTCGTAAAAATACTTCGCCCCCACAAGCCCGGCCCCGGCGAGCATCAGCCCGGCGGCGGCGGCAAACCACTTGGTCTTGTCCTTCCACAACTTCTCGTTGCGGATGTGCTCCGGCAGCAGCGTGCTTGTCACCGCGCCGTCGCCCATCACCTGAACGGCCAAGCCGTAGGCGGCCCCCATTTGCAGCAGGCTTTCGTCCCAGATTTTCTTTTTCTCGCCGTCCTCGGGCGGCTCGGCGAGGAAGCGGTCGGGGCGGTCGACCGGCATGTTCAGGTTCTGGTTGAGGTACTTCGCCAGCATCGGCAGCTTGAACCCGCCGCCCATCGGGATGACCTTGCGGATGCGGACGTCCTTGTGCGTCGAGGTGTAGAAGCCCATGCGGCGCTGCACCTCGCCGACGAACTCGCTGAACACCGGCCGCATCGCCTGGAAAATCTGGCGGCTGTACTTGCTGCTGCGGGCTTCGTGCTTGAGCCGCTCGGCCTTCTTCTCGTCGACCTTGAACGCCTCCTGGATCGCCTCGGTGAACGCCGCGCCGCCGATGCCGACGGTGCTCGTCCACAGGGTGTGATCGTCGGCGATGATCAGGTCGGTCGACTCGGTCCCCATGTCGAGGATCATCGCCGCCCCCTTCACCAAGCGGCCATCGTGCTGCACGCCGTTGTACACCGCCACCGGGTCGGCCTGGACGAGCTGCACGTCGAGGTCGAGGTCGGTGAAGTGGCTGACCGCCGAGTTCACCAGCTCCCGCCGCATCGCGAAGATGCCGACCTCGACGTCCACGTCGTCCGGCTTGCGGAACAGTTGGTAGCCCCACTCGACGTCGTCCAGCGGGAACGGGATCTGCTGGACGGCCTCGAACTTAACGATCTTGGGCAGCTCCTTGTCCTCGACCGGCGGGAGCTTGATGAACTTGCTGAACACCTGGCTGCCGCCGACGCCGACGGCGAAGGCGACCTTCCTCGTGTCGTGCTGCTCGGCAAACCGGGCCAAGCTCTGGCGGATGAGGTCGTCGCGGTTGTCGCCGCTCTCGTTGAGCGGGGTGTCGTGGGGGATGTACGCCACATCCTGCACCTTCAGGCCGTCGCCTTCGCGGGTCAGCCGGACGGCCTTGAGGGCCTGGTTGCCGATGTCAATGCCCCAAGCGTTGCGCAAGATCGCCATGACGGTTCCTTCGGTCAATGTCGGGGCCGAGGATCGGCCCGAGGTGAGGCCGCCAAACCGGGTGGCGCGGCGGCAGGTTCCAACATACCCAAACTCCCAACGCAATGCACCCCCGGCCGCCGGGGGCTTCACATTGCACGTGCTCCGATTTCTACGTTAGCACAAACCCGGCGGATCGCGTAGTTACGCCGCCACGGTCGTTCCCCCTCAACAGGGGCGCGAGTGAGCCGCACCACCCAAAACACCCGATTCAGTCGAAGATCTCGGCCCACCACGGCTTGCGCCGCTTGCCGCGGTGATCGTACTCGTCCTTCGAATCCCACTTCCGCGGCCGCCGCTCCCGCTCCGACGACGGCATCGGCGCCGAGTGCATCGGTGGCGGCGGGGGAGCCATTTCCCGGGCGGCCCGTTCCAGAATCTTGTCCAGCTCGCCGCGATCGAGCCAGATGCCGCGACACTGCGGGCAGTAATCGATTTCGACGCCGGACCGCTCGCTCATCACAAGGTCCGGCAACGTGCAAACGGGACACTTCATGGCACATCGTATGCGATGGTGGCCACGGGTCGCATACCCTGCGGCCGTGCCGGGGTCAGGCCGTTCGTTTCTCAAGCGGTTCGCCCGCCGCACCCTTGTTGCCGCCGCGTGGCTGCTGCTGCTCGTCGCCGCCACTTGGCAGGCGGTGGCGTGGCTGCTGCCGCAGGGGCTGCTCTGGGACAACGCGACCTACCTGGTGGCCGCCGAGGTCGCCTTCTTCGGCCGCACCTTCGCCTTCCACACCGGCCTGATGCTGATCAGCGTCCTGCTGGTGGCCGCGCTGCTCAAACGCTTGCGGCTTGCCGCTGTCACCGTGCTGCTGGTCGTCTTTCTGCTGCTGCCGGCGGCGTGGGACGCCCGCCCCCGCACCCCGCCCCCGGCCGCCACCGACGACCGGCTGCGGCTGATGACGCTCAACCTCTGGTACCTCAACACCGACGCCGACGCCGTCCTCGCCGCCATCGCCCACCACGACCCCGACGTCCTGGTCCTCCAAGAGATGGCCTCCCCCGTCCGCACCGCCTTGCGGCGGCAACTGAAGCAGAGCCACCCCCACGCCGCCTACTTCTTCGCCAACGGCCACTCGGTGATTTTCAGCAAAACGCCCATCCACCGCGGCCGACCCGCCGCCGACCTCGCCGGCCGCCAAGGTCGGGCCGCGGCTTACCTCGATTTTGCCGGCCACGAAGTCGCCCTCTTCGGCGTTCACCTCGTTTCGCCAACGAGGGAGGGCATGATCCACCTCAACCGCCTCGAGTCCGCCGAGCTCGCCGAGGCCGTCGCCGCCGAGCGGGCGGCGGGGCGGCTGGTGATTGTCGCCGGCGACCACAACTTCATCGAGTCCACCCCCAACGCCGCCGCCCTCCACGCCCAGCACTTGCAAACCACCCACGACCTGGCCAACCCCGGCGGCCGCGGCAGCACCTGGCCGCAAAAGCCCGATTGGGTCGCCCACTTACCCGGCGTCCGCATCGACCACATCTGGCTCGATTCCGCCCTCACCGCCACCAGCCACCACGTCGGCCCAACCGCCGGCAGCGACCATCTGCCCGTTGTCGCCGACATTGCCTTACGACAACAAGCCGATTAGTACCCGATCGCGGTGGAACTATAGAAATTCTCTCTCGCGTCTTGACGGAACTCGGATCAGTGGGTAATCTGTGTCTGTCATGAGCGCCGTCTTCCTACGTCTCACCTATCGACTTCTGCTGCCCGAGCGGCCGCCGGAGGTGATGGTGTGGCGTGAGACGCGAGACGGCTGAACGGCCGGCGACTCAACCCCGAACCATCCCGCCCCGCGGCCGATTCATCGGCCGCGGGGCGTTCTTTTGTTGGCATCTTCTCCGGAGAATCAAGGCTCGGTAGCCCAACTGGCAGAGGCACGCGGCTCAGATCCGCGGCGTTGCAGGTTCGAATCCTGCTCGAGCCATCAGCACGCGACGGTGGCCCAATTGGCAAGAGGCGCACGGTCGAGAGCCGTGAGGTTGCGGGTTCGAATCCCGTCCGTCGCACTATGGAATCAGCCGCACTCGGTGCGGCGGACGTAACTATGAAATTCCGGGTGCTGTCCCCGGCAGCGGCCTGTAAAGCCGCCGTCTACTAAATCGCCGGGCGGCCGACACGAGGTTCGACTCCTCCAGCACCCACTATGTAAAATCCTGTGGCATCATATTTGTCTCAGCCTGTCTGCCAAAGCTCTCTTCGCGAGGCGCGGCAGGCTTTGCGGCGATGAACCACAGCCGTTAATGCTCAGGCGGTGGGCCGAGGTCACTTCGACCCGAACCTGTCGCTCAACTCAGCTGAAACCGCCTCCACGAGGCGGAGGTTTGGCAACGAGTAACCTCTGGCAAAAACCATCTGGAAGCGGGGGGCCGCTGCCGCAACCACCCGAGTGTGTTTCGGCTCAGATTCCCGCGCCGTGGAGGCCGCACTCGGTTTTGGTCGTGCCGGACCAGCGGCCGGCCCGGCTGTAGGTGGCGGGGTTGCTGCCGGGGACCGGACGGGTGCAGTGGGTGCAGCCGACGGTGGGGTAGCCGAGCTCGTGGAGGCGGTTGTAGGGCAGGCCGCGGCGTTGGACGCGGTCCCAGATTTGCGCACGGTCCCACGTGATGAGCGGGCAAATTTTGGTGACGCCGAACTTCGGGTCGCGATGGGCGAGCGGGAGGTGGGCGCGGTCGCTCGATTGGCCGCGGCGGAGGGCGGTGAGCCAGACGTCGACGTTCTGCATGATTCGCCGCATGGGCTCGACCTTGCGAATGGCGCAGCAGGCGTCGGGGTCGTGCCGCCACAGCTCGGCGGGGGTGGCGGGTGGCAGGTTGCCGAACGGTTCGCGGCGGAACTCCACGTGCGGGTATCGGGCTTCCAGCTTCTCCCGCAACTCGTGCGTTTCGGCGAACAGGAAGCCGGTGTCGATCCAGATTATCGGGATCGGCAGCCGGCTGTGGGCGATGGCGTCGATGAGCACCACGCCCTCCATGCCAAATGCCGATGTGGCGACCACCCGACCAGCGGCGAGACTGGCGGCGTGATGCCCGGCCACCCACGCCAGCACCGCCTCGGGCGCCGCGTCCTCCGGCGGCCCGGCGAGGGCGGGCGACACGTCGGCGGGCGGCGGCGGCAGGACGGTCAGGTGCATGACCGGCCAAGCGTTGGCCACCTGCGGGGAAAGGTCCAGCGGCAACTTGATTATTCCCCACGGGAGACTAGGTTAAGCGGCATGAGCCGACTCCTCCCGCCCGAGCCGCTGCTGAAGACGCCGGTTGATGACTGGAACGCCAACGAGCGGCTGAAGGTCGACGCCGGCCTCACCGGCGGCCTCGTCGAGGATTTTCGGGACCTCGAGCGGGACGACATCGCCCACGAGACCGAAACGCTCGCCAAGAGCCACGGCATCTACGCCGAGTACAACCGGGCCAAGACCGGCAAGCAGAAGGATTGGATGTACATGGTCCGCATCAGCGTCCCCGGCGGCGGGGCGTTTGGGCGGGACCAGTGGCGGGTGATCGACGAGATCAGCCGGCGGTTCACGACCAGCCCCGAGAACCGCCCGAGCATCCGCCTGACCACGCGGCAGAACATCCAGTTCCACTGGATCAGCAAGGCCGATTTGATCCCGGCCGTGAAGATGATCGCCGAGAGCGGGTTCTTCGCGCTCAACGGCTGCGGCGACAACGTGCGGAACGTGATGGCCTGCCCGCTGAGCAAGTTCGGCGGCGTGACGGATGCTTGGCAGCAGGCCCGCAAGTACGGCACGTACTTCCAGCTCGCCGAGCAGCCGCACCTGAAAATCTTCGCCATCGACACGGCCTACGACCGCGCCGCGGCCGAGGCGGCCCACGGCTCGCCCGGCCGGTTCGGGTACGGCAAGGCGCTTCTCAACCGCAAGTTCAAGATCGCCTTCGGCGCGGCCCACCCGAACCCGCAGACCGGCGAGATCGAGCTGGACAACTGCGTCGAGCTGCGGACGAACGACCTCGGCGCCTCGCCGATCATTGAGCACGGCCGGCATGTCGCGTGGCAGCTTTACGTCGGCGGCGGGCAGGGTGAGAAAAACGGCAAGAGCAGCTTCAGCACCCTCGGTTTGCCGCTGGGCGTCTTCACGCCGGGCGAACTGCACGGCGGCATGGACGCGGTGGTGAAGGTTCACCAGGAGTACGGCGACCGCAAGAACCGCCACTGGGCGCGGCTCAAGTACGTGGTCCACAAGCAGGGCATCGACTGGTTCCGCGACGAGGTGAGAAAGGCCGGCGCGAGCTTCAGCCCGGCGATCGAGGGCCACGACGTCGGCCCGCGGCAGATGCACCACGGCTGGCAGGACCAGGGCGACGGGAAGCTGGCGTATGGCCTTTGGGTCGAGAACGGCCGGCTCATCGACCGCGAGGAGTTGCAAGGCGCGGCGTCCGACGGTATGGGCAGCACCGTCGGCAACGGCGAGCGATTGCAGGCGCTTGTTCGGCATTTGATGGAGAACTTCGACACCGAGTTGATGATCACGCCGAATCAGGATCTGCTGTTCACGAACCTCGATCCGGCGGCGAAGGACGATTTCGAGGCGGCGTTGCCCGGCTTCAAGTACGGCGTTCGCGGTGGCAAGCGGGTCAGCCGGTTGCGGACGCTTAGCGGGGCGTGCGTCGGCTTGCCCACCTGCCGGCTCTCCTACACCGACTCCGAGCAGTTCGAGCCGGAGCTGATCGGCCAGCTCGAGGCGATGGGTTACGGCGATTTTCACGAAAGCATTGGCGTCACCGGCTGCGAGCGGCAATGCTTCCGCCCGGCGACCAAAAGCATCGGCTGGGTCGGCCAGGGCCCCGGCATGTACATGCTCAAAATCGGCGGCGACGAGGCCGGCCGCCACCAGGGCACGCCACTCGTCGAGAACGACAATCTCTACCTCCGCCAAGTCCCCCGCGACCACGTCGCCACGGTGACGGCCACCCTGTTCGACCACTGGCAAAACCACCGCGAGGCCGACGAAGACCTCGGCACCTTCCACCGCCGCCTCGGCCACGCGGCGATCCTCGCCCACCTCCGCGACCACCCGGCCACCGCGAAGCTGACGGAGAAAGCCGCCCCGGCGAGCTACGAGCCCACGCAGAACACCGCGGCGTGATTTGGAGGTACAATCGAAGGATGCCCGCAACGCTCGACCCACCACAATTGGCTCCGCAGGTGGAAACGCTTGCGCCTGATGAGGTCGCTGCGCCTGAGCCGCTCACGCCGGCCGATCATGGTCGGCTGATGTCGTTGGACGAATTCTTGAGCGCCCTGCCGGCCGAGGGCTGGGCATGCTACGAACTGGCTCGAGGGGTGGTGACTGTGTCGGATGTGCCTAACCTGCCGCACTTTTGGATCGTGGACCATTTGATGGACGTCTTGCGGCTCTACAAGGCTCAGCCGGAGAAGCGGATCAAGGGGATCGGCGGCAGCGGCGAATGCCGCATCATCATGGAGTCGCTCAACAGCGGTCGCCACCCGGACATCGCCGTTTACCTGACTTCATCACCGTCGGGGGTCACGGGTCGAAACGTCTGGCGACGTTGGGTGCCGGAGATCGTGGTCGAAGTGATCAGCGACGCCACCCGCGCGGCCGACACGACGGAGAAGCCGGAGGAGTACTTGCAGTTCGGCGTCCGCGAGTACTGGCTCATCGACCCGCGGCAAAACCACCTCCGCCAGCTCACCCGCGACAGTGGCCGCTGGGTGGAGCAGACGCATGATGCCGAGGCCGTCGTGACGACGCCGTTGCTGCCGGGGTTTTCGCTGTGCGTCGCCGAGCTGCTGGCGGCGGGCGATCCTCAGTAGCGGGGCGGGCCGACCTTCGCCCACCAGCCGTTGCCGAGGGACAGCTCGATGGTGTGGCGGTTGAAGTGGCACACGCCCGACGTGTCGCGGCGGAAGAAGCCGGGGCCGCTGGCGGGCTCGCGGTGATGGAGAAACCAGTTGAGGTGGACGCCGTGGCCGCAGCGATGGGCGTTCAGGTTGACGTAGAGGCCGGCCGGTTGGTTGTACACCGACTCGATCGGGATCGGTTGGTCAGCAGCGGCGTCCAGCAGCGGCCAGTGCAGCCAGAACATGGGCAACAGCGGCACCTTCAGCAGGCTCAGGCCCAGTGCCAGCCACAGCCACCGCACCGGCATCAATCGCTTAACCTTGGCGTCCGGCTCGAGCTCCCGCAGCCGCCGCATGACCTTCGGCCCGTCCGCCGCCGCCAGCGCCGCCAGCACCACGGCCAGCACCAACCAGCCGTGCAGCCCGAGCCACATCGGCCAGACGCCGATGCCCAGCACGGCCACCGCGATCCACGCGAACCCCGCCGCCCGCCCCGGCGTCAGCCACAGGCTCAGCCGCAGCCCACGCGACCGCGCCAGCCGCCGTTGGTTCCGCGCGATCAGCCGCCGCGACGCCACCGAGTCGAAGGAGGCGAAGCGGCGAGGATCGAACGGCCGCCCGCACTCCGGGCACCGTGCCTCGCCCAGCCCCCGCAGGCGATACCCGCAGCCGAGGCAGGCGGCGTCGTCGGGCAGCTCGAGCATTAGTCGATGCTACTACCTCGGCCGGCCGGGTACGAACTTGACCGACCAACCGCCGGAGAAAGGCATCGGCAGGCCGTCGGCGGGTTGCCAACGGCCGCGGGTTCGCCGGAACAAACCGCCGCCAACGGCTTGCCGGGCTGAGCCGAGGCCTATTTCCACGAGTTGGCCATCGGGGAACCCGCGGATCTCGCGCGTCGGGAACGGGCCGACGCGGCGTTGGAAGGAGGTGCCGCCCCGCTCCGTCGCGTCGGCGGCGGCGTTGAGCCACGGCAGGCTGCCGTACGCCACGGGCACCGCCGGCAGCTTCAACCCCGCGATCAGGACGGCCGCGATCAACAACCGCCGCGGCCGACGGTCGATCGGCGGTGTCGAGACGTTCATCGTCGTCAGCACCTGCCGGGCGTGCCGGGCCAGCGACGTCAGCAGGATGAGGAACGCCAACCCGGCCAGCAACACCAGCGTCCAGCCGTCGATCACCGGCCACATGCCGAGGACCGTCGCCGGAAACAAGCTCGCCCACCCCACCGCACGATTTGGCTCCCACCGCAGCCGCCGCAGGTTCCGGTCACGGCGGCGAATCAGACCCAATTTGTCCGCCACCGCCCGCTCGGCCGTCGGGCCAGCGAAGGAACTGAGATCATTCGGATGAAACGCCCGCCCGCACTCCGGACAGCGGTGGGCCGGCAGTCCACGCAATGGGTAGCCGCAGCCGGCGCAGGTGGCGTCGTCGGGGAGGGGCATGGGCGGGGGAGCAGCGGCGGGGAAGCTACTGACGGCCCTACGCCGGGGGCCGCCCGGAGTGCCCCGGGATTGGATGAATCCCCTAGCAACTCCTACTCCGGCGCGGCCTTAAACCCGCCGGCCCTTCCCCCAACTCC
>CAYLSV010000088.1:13386-15284 GCA_964386435.1 uncultured Tepidisphaerales bacterium | reverse complement strand
GGCTGATTTGTCTCGCGCAAGACTGCGATGTGTCCTTCAATGGCTTCCCGAACGCTCTCACGAACCTCGGCTTCACTATCAGCACACGACGTGCACCCGGGCAAGTCCGGCACGTACGCCGAGTACGAACCGTCCTTCGCCTTTTCAATGATGATGGCGTAGGTCATGTGACGCATTCTACTTCAAGCCGGCCTGTTTGAGAATGTTGTTGAGCGTGCCGGGCGGAACTTCCTTGCTCAACTTGCCGCCACCGGCCACCGTGACGACGCCCTGCTTTGTGCCATGAGCGTAGTGCAGGTGGCTGCCGGTGGTTCGGACGTGACGCCAGCCGTCGTTCTCGATCAGCTTGATGACTTGGCGGTATGTCATCGCCCACCGTCACTTCCCGCCGACGCGTTCGATGTAGCTGCCGTCGGCGGTGTTGATCTTGACGACTTGGCCGGCCTCGATGAAGGGGGGGACTTTGACGACCAGGCCCGTCTCGGTGGTGGCTTCCTTGAGTTGGTTGGTGGCGGTGGCGCCCTTGATGCCGGGGGGCGTTTCGGCGATGGCTTGTTCGACGGCGTTGGGCAGGTCGTAGGTTACGATGCCGCCGTCGTGGTAGGCGGCGGTGATGGTGGTGTTGGGCTTGATGTACTTGATGTCATCGCCCAAGACTTCAATCGGGATGGCGTCCTGCTCGAACGTCTCCTGGTCCATGAACACGTGGCCGGTGGCGTCGGAGTAAAGGTACTCGACGGTGCGGCGGTCGAGGTTGGCCGTCTCGATGTTGTCGGTGGCGCCCACCCGCTTGTTCTGGATGGTGCCCTTCTTCACGTCCCGCATCTTGAACTGCACTTTCGCCCGCAAGTTGCCCGGCGTGTTGTGGTCGGCCTCGGTGATGACGTAAAGCGTGCCGTCGATGACGACGGCTTGGCCCTTGCGGATGTCGCTGGCGCGCATGGTGAGTTGGTCCTTTGTTCTTTGTCCGTGGTCCTTGGCCCGGCGTTCGGGCGGCGTTACAGTTTTAGGCAGCGTCGGCTCGGCCCAAAGGACAAAGGACCAAGAACAAAGGACAAACCACCATGCAGCAAGTCAAGATTTTCAAGGGCCTCGAGAGCGACGTGCCGGATTTGGAGCGACGGATCAACGCGTTTCTCGCCGAGAAGGCGGCGAGCGTCATCCAGATCACCGGCAACATTGCCCCGCAAAGCGACACCCGCGACGACGACCGCGGGCACAAGCTGGGCGGGAGCTACACGCCCAGCGACGTGCTGGTGATTGTGCTGTACGAACCGAAGTGAGGGTGGTGAAAGTTTGACTTGGTGAAGTATGACGTGGTGAGTTGCCGGAGTTGATCGTGATACTTCTCCGGCAACTCGCCACGTCACACTTCACCACGTCACACTTTCGCCAGCTCCGCCAGCAGCGCCGCCTCGGCCTGCGGGGCGGCGGCGAGGAAGGGGACTTTTGCGCCGCGGTAGTCGGTGATGTCGTACGGGAACAGCGAGCCGCCGGTCAGGTGGCTCATGGTGCCGCCGGCGGCGAGGACGACACCGGCGGCGGCGACGGCGTCCCAGAGCTTGCCGTTGACGGTGATCGCCCCATGCGCCACACCGCTGCCGACCATAATCGCTTCAATCGCGGCGGTGCCCAGGACGCGGACCTTCAAGTCGGTCTGCATCAGAAACCGACTTGCCCATGCCGGGCATCGGCCGTCGCGGTCGATCAAGTTGCTGGTCATCATCAGCACGCTCGCCGATGACAGCGGCTCGTCCGGCACCGCGATCGGCGCGCCGTTGCACGTCGCCCCCCGCCCCGCCGCCCCGGCGTAGAGCAAATCGCGCGAGACGTCGTACACCACGCCCACCGTCGGCACGCCCCGCTCCAGCAGCCCGAGGCAGACGGCGTAGTTGCCC
>CAYLSV010000088.1:13015-13376 GCA_964386435.1 uncultured Tepidisphaerales bacterium | reverse complement strand
TTGTTCGTGCCGTCGATCGGGTCGATGACCCAGTTCCGCCCCATCGGCTCGCGGATGTCGGCGGTGATGTCCTGGCCGTCCTCCGACTCCTCACCGATGACGCCGTCGTCGGGGAACGTGCCGCGAATGGCCTCGACGATAATCGCCTGGGCCGCCCGGTCGGCGACGGTGACGGCCTCGTTGGCGGTGGCGTGGTGGGTTTTGGTCAGCCGCTGCACGCCGTCGCGGGCGTGTTGGCGGACCAACGCCCCGGCCCGGCGGGCGGTGTCGATGGCGAACTGCAAATCATCCGGGCGGTCGGCGGCAATGGACATGGGGCGGCTGCACCGTAGGGGTGAAGAAGTTTGACGTGGTGAAGTTT
>CAYLSV010000088.1:5276-13005 GCA_964386435.1 uncultured Tepidisphaerales bacterium | reverse complement strand
CTTCCGGCAATTCACCACGTCAAACTTCACCACGTCGCCAAGTCATTCAAGCTCGTCCGGCAGATGCAGCGCGCAGGCGATCACCGGCGTGTCCGGCTTGCCCTGCAGCCAGTGGCGGCCGTCGGCGGCGATCAGGTCGTCGGCGGCCTTGGGGCCCCAGCCGCCGGGCTCGTACTCGGCGGGCGGCTTGGCCGACGAGCCGGCGTCCTGCCAAGCGGTGAGGATCGGCTCGATCACCGTCCAGGCGGCCTCGGCCTCGTCGTTGCGGATGAACAGCGTCTGGTCGCCGGCGATCGCGTCGTGGATCAGCCGCTCGTACGCCTCGGGCGGCTGCTTGTGGAACGTGTCGCTGTAATCGAAGTCGAGGGCGACCTCCTTGATGTTCATCTGCCCGCCCGGCACCTTGGCGTTGATCCGCAAACTCAACCCCTCGTGCGGCGCGATGCGGATGACCAAATCGTTGGCGTCCACCGGCCCGTCGCAAGCCGCCCGGAACATGCCCTGCGGCGGCTGCTTGAAGCGGACGGCGATCTCGCTGAGCTTCTGCTCCAGCGCCTTGCCGGTCCGCAGGTAGAACGGCGTGCCGTTCCACCGCCAGTTGTCGATGTGGAACTTGGCGGCGACGAACGTCTCCGTCTGGCTGCCCTCGGCGATGCCCTCGGCGTTGGTGTAGCCGTCGGTCTTCTTGCCGCCGGCCTCGCCTTTGCCGTATTGGCCGCGGACGGCGACGCGGTCGATCTTTTTCGGGTCGATGCGGCGGATGCTGCGGAAGACTTTCACCTTCTCATCCCGGATGTTTCGAGCGTCCGGACTCGCCGGCGGCTCCATGGCGGTGAGGGCCAGGATCTGGAAAAGGTGGTTCTGCACCATGTCCCGCAGCGTGCCGGATTTATCGAAATAGCCCGCCCGGTCATCGGCATTCACCGATTCGGCCACCGTGATCTGCACGTGGTCGACGTGGTCGCTGTTCCAAAGCGGTTCGAACAGACTGTTGGCGAACCGCAGCACCATCAGGTTCTGGACCGTCTCCTTGCCCAGGTAGTGGTCGATGCGGAAGATCTGCTCCTCCGCCAGCACGGCCAGCAGCTCGGCGTTGAGCTTCTTCGCGCTCTCGAGGTCGGTGCCGAAGGGCTTTTCGATGATGACGCGTTGCCACGAGTCCTGGTTGTCGCCCTTGGTGATCAAACCGCGCTCGCCGAGGGTTTCGCTGATGGGGACGAACGCGCTGGGCGGGGTGGAGAGGTAGAACAGGCGGTTGCCGCGGGTGCCGTGCTTTTGGTCGTACTGCTCGAGTTCGCTTTTGAGGGCGTCGTAGCTGGCGTTGTCGTCGTAGCCGCCGGGGTGGTAGTAGGCCCGGTCGCAAAGCTTCTGCAAGAGCTTCTCGTCCGGGCCGTCCGCCTTGGCGCTGCGGGCGTTCGTCTTCACCGCCTCCCGGCAGCGGTCGCGGAACTCATCATCAGTCATCTTCGTCCGGCTGTAGCCCACCAGCGCGAACTCGTCCGGCAGCAGCCCCTCCCGCAGCAGCTCATAGAGGGCCGGGATCAGCTTGAGCTTGGCGAGGTCGCCGGAGGCACCGAAGATGATTATCGCGCACGGGGAGACGCTGGGCATGGCGGCAGGGTATTTGTTGTTGGTCCTTGGTTCTTTGTCATTGGTCATTTGTTTCTGGTCCGTGGTCAGTTGTCTGTGGTCAGTTGCTCACGCTGACAACGTGGGCAGGACCAGCGGCAGCACCAGAGACAAAAACCCAATGACAAAGGACATCTTCAGAACGACACCTTCGGTGCCGTCGCCGCTTCGGGTTCGGCTTCGAAGAACGGTTCCTGCTGGAAGCCGAACGTGTTGGCGATCAGGTTCGTCGGGACCGTCTGGACCTTGGCGTTGTACTGCTCGACCGTGCGGTTGTACGGCGAGCGGCGGTTGGCAACGCGGTCCTCGGTTTCCGACAGCTCGTTCTGCAAACTCAGGAAGTTGCTGTTGGCCTTGAGGTCCGGGTAGGCCTCGGCGACCGCGAAAAGCTGGCGGAGGGCCCCCGAGAGCTGGTTCTCGGCGGCGGCGGATTGGCTGACGCCGCCGGTGGTTGCCGCGGCGTTGCGGGCGGCGATGACGTTCTCCAGCGTCTCCTTCTCGTGGCTGGCGTAGCCCTTGACCGTCTCGACGAGGTTGGGCACGAGGTCATGACGGCGCTTGAGCTCGACGTCGATCTGCGCCCAGGCCGAGCGGACGCCCTCCCGCATCTTGACCAGGCCGTTGTACGAGGCGATGGCCCACAGAACCACGACGAGCCCGATGAGCAGGATGACGCCCACGGCGACGAGAAGGATGATGACGAGCGCGTTCATGCCGCACGTTGTACCCGAAGCGGCCGCAAGTTCGTAACCCCCGACCCGGTTCGCGCGGCCTCGGGTTGAACTTCCTTCGCCCGATGGCCGATGACGGGGACGGGCGGCGCTACCGTGGCGTCCTGCCCGCCCACCTGCCGTGCCCACGCCCGACCCGATGACGACCCTCGCCGTGCCCCACGCCGCCGAGCCTGCCGCGCCGCCGACCGAGGAGGTGCGGGAGGTGGTGATCGAGCCCCGCCGCGGTTGGATCGGTGTCGACTGGAAGGAACTGTGGCGATACCGCGAGCTGCTCTACTTCCTCGTTTGGCGGGAGGTGAAGGTCGAGTACAAGATGGCCATCCTCGGCCTGGCGTGGGCGGTGCTGGTGCCGCTGGTGAGCATGCTCGTCTACGGCGGCATGGGGGCCGTCTTCGGCCTCAACGACGGGGCGTACAACCCATCGAATCCCGACGTGCCCGGCTTGCCGTTGGCGACGTACCTCGTGAGCGTGTTCGTCGCGCTGGTGCCGTGGCAGTTCATCCAAAAATCCATCAGCGGCGGCGGCCTGACCCTCGTCGCCCAGCAGCCGCTGCTCACGAAAATTTACCTGCCCCGCCTGTTCCTGCCCGTCTCGGCGGTGGCGTCGCAGTTGGTGGCCATGGCGATCTCGATGACGCTGCTGCTGGTGCTGCTGGTCGTCGCCTTCGCCGTCGACGGCTACACGCCTGACCCGGTGCGGCTGCTGGCGGTCATTCCTCTGGTCGGCCTCGTCTTCCTGCTGGCCGCCGGGTCGGCGATCCTGCTGAGCGCGCTGACGTTGCTCTACCGCGACCTGCGCTTTTTGATCCCGTTCCTCACGCAGTTCGGTTTGTGGCTCAGCGCCGTCTTCTACCCGATCGGCCAATTGGGCGACAAGTACTGGATCCTCGCCTTCAACCCCTACGCCGGCGTCATCAGCGGCTTCAAGAGCGCCATCATGGGCGAGCCGTGGCAACCCTTGTTGCTCGCCAGCAGCACGATCGGCGGCGTGGTGCTGCTGCTAATCGGCCTCGCCTACTTCCGCCGCGTCGAGCGACGCTTCGCGGACATCGCCTAATCGTCCGTTGTCAGTGGTCCGTTGTCCGTTGCTGCCTGCTGCGAGTCCGGAGCTACTGACCACGGACAACGGACCAAGGACCAACTTCATGCCCTCCGTCACCGTCGACAACATCTCGAAGGCCTACCGCATCGGCATCCAGGAGAAGCACGAGGGCGGGCTCAAGGCGGCCGTGGGCGGGTTGCTCAAGGAGCCGGGCAAGCGGCTGCGGCGGTTCAGCGAGGATTGGGATGCCGAGGACACACACTGGGCCCTGCGCGACGTCAACTTCACGCTCGAGCCCGGCGAGGTCGTCGGCTTCATCGGCCGCAACGGCGCGGGAAAGTCGACGCTGCTGAAGGTGCTTTCCCGCATCACCGAGCCCACCGGCGGCCGGGCGGTGATGAAGGGGCGGGTCTCGTCACTTCTGGAGGTCGGCACCGGTTTCCACCCGGAGCTGACCGGGCGGGAAAACGTCTATCTCAACGGCGCGATCCTCGGCATGCCGCGGAAGGAAATCGCGGCGAAGTTCGACCAGATCGTCGAGTTCTCCGAGGTCGGCAAGTTCCTCGACACGCCGGTCAAGCGGTACAGCAGCGGCATGTACGTCCGCCTCGCGTTCGCGGTCGCGGCCCACCTGGACCCGCAGATCCTGATCGTCGACGAGGTGCTGGCGGTCGGCGACGCGGCGTTCCAGAAAAAGTGCATTGGCAAGATGTCCGACGTCGCCAAGGGTGGCGGACGGACGATCCTGTTCGTGTCGCACCAGATGGACGCCGTGGCCGGGCTGTGCGACAGCGTCTTCGTCGTCGACGGCGGCCGGGTCAGTGAAAAACTCCCCGTCCACGAGGGCATTGAGCGTTACCTCGGCACCACCGGCAGCGCCGGCAGTGGGTTGCCGCTGGCGGAGCTGCCCCGCACCCAGGACCGCCCCAGGCCGCCGATTTTCACGGACCTGAAGATGATCGTCGACGGCAAGCCGACGAGCGTCATCCCGACCGGCGACGCCGCGCGGTTCGAGATCACGATGAACGATTTCGACGACGCCGGCAACATCACCGCAGCCTTGGCCGTGGTCAACCACCGCAACCAGCGCGTGATTCTGCTCCACAGCGAGTACCACAGCGGCCTCGTCTTCCGCGGCGAGAAGCACAAGGTGCTGTTCGTCGAGGTGCCCAGCCTGCCGCTGACACCGGGAACGTATCAGCTCCAACTCGTCTGCGCCGACGGCTTCAAAGAGTTGGAGCGGGTCGAGCGGGCCGGCGAGATCGAGGTGGTCTTCCAGGACACCCTCGGCACCGGCAAGCTCCCGAATCACCAACAGAGCAACCTCGTCCTGCCCGCCACCTGGTCGGCGGCGTGAGAAGACAGGCGCCGTCCGAAAAAGCTCTGTGCGCAAGGTGGCTGCAACGCGTTGCACCGCTGCTACCTCACGAACTTGAGAATCTCCACCGCCTCGGCGTCCGCCGGGTCGGCCAGCGTTCGCAGCACCTGCGCATGGTTTTCCCCGGGTGCGACGAGTGTCCGCGTCTCGCCGCCGGCGGCCTCGACCTGCTCGAACAGCGCCGCCGTCGCCTCGCCCGATCGGCCACGCCCGTCGGCGAGCACGGCCAGCCAGCGGTGGGTCGATTGGTCCGTCACGTTTAGCGTCGGCGACGCCGCGCGCCAGTCGTCGGCCCGCTCGCCGAAGTTGGCGATCAGCCCGCGACGCATGCGCGGCCCGCCCAGCCGCATCGAGTCGGCCACGTCGTAGCACGCCCCGTCGAGCAGCACGACGCCGTGCAGCAAGTTCGGTGACAGGTCATGCTCGCCCAGCCACCGCGGGTCGGTTGCCACTTCCGCGACGAGGTGTGCCCCGGCCGAGTGTCCCATCAGCGTAATCCGCTCCGGATCGACGCCCAGCTCCTCGACATGCTCAAACACATGCGCCAGCCCGGCGGCGAGATCCTTCGTGTTCTCCGGCCACGCCCCCTCCGGCACCAAGCGGTAGCCGACGCTGATCACGGTGACGCCGGCGTTGGTGAACGTGTCGGCGAAACGCCGGGCCACCTCGCGATTGCCCAAGCGGAACCCCCCGCCGTGCACGAAGACGATCGCCGGCCCAGGCTCATCGGCATCCGCCGGATAAACATCCAGGTGCTGCCGCGGCGTGGCGTCGGCGATGTAGGGACGGGACGCTCCAGCCATGACCGCGGCGAGCAACGCAATGGCAACCAACAGGAGGAAGCGCTTCATCACCCGCCACAACGCCGGCAGGCGGCGAAAATTGCGTGGGTTGTCGCGCCGACCAACCGGTCGAGTCAACGTTGCACCACGAAAATCCGCCCCGCCGTGGTCGCGACGGGCTCGGCGTCGATAAGACAAGCGTGCCCCGCGTCTCCGTCATCATCCCGGTCCACAACCGTGCCGACGAGTTGCGGCAAGCGCTGACGTCGCTGGCGGCACAGACGCTGGACGGTTGGGAGGCCGTGGTAATTGACGACCGGTCGACGGAAGATCTGACGTTCGTCGCAAGCGACCCCCGCCACCGACTGCTGCCGCTGGCCGAGGGGCAAGGAGCACCGGCGGCGAGGAACTTCGGGTTCGGCGAGAGTCGCGGCGAGTTCGTCGTGTTCCTCGACTCCGACGACCTGCTCGAGCCGACCGCGCTGGCCGAGCGGGTGGCGTTTCTGGAACAGCGGCAGGGGCTCGACTTCGCTGTGTGGCAGACGCGAACGATGCGGCGGGGGCCAGGGGATGAGCCGCACCTTTGGAACACGTTTGACGATCGCGACGATCTCGACCGCTACCTCCGCCGCGACGTGGTGTGGCAGACCACCGGCCCGATGTGGCGGCGTGCAACGCTGGAGAGGATCGGCCCCTGGGACGAGTCGGCCCCGGCCGGGCAGGACTGGGAGTTTCACGCCCGCGCCCTCGCGCTCGGCTTGAAATACGAGAAGCTCGACGCCGTCCACGTCCACTGGCGGCTGCCCTCGGGCGACCGGGCGAGCATTGGCAAAAGCGGCTTCGAGCCGGCCACCGCAGCGGCACACGCGCGGGCTTGGCCCACCACGATCGAGCACGTCTACCACGCCGTCGACCGGGCCGGGGCCTTGACCGAAGGTCGCCGGCAACTGTTCGTCGGCTTGTTCTGGGAAGCGACCCGACGCCTGGCCGAGCGGGCGACCCACGCCGAGGCGCGGGCGACTTGGCAACGCGTCCGCGAACTCGGCCTCATCGGTCGGCGGCAGTTCGCCGAGGGCTGGCTCTACCACCGCACCAGCCGGTTGGCGTGGTTCAACGCCGCGAAGCAAAAGTACGTCCGCCGCTGGCCACGCGAGCATTTGCTGCCGCCCTCGCCCACCGCCTGCCGCACGCCCGTCGACCCGGAACGGCCGCCAACCGTCAGCGTCGTGATCGCGGCTTACAACGCGGTCGATTACATCGAGGAGGCCGTGGCGAGCGTGCTGGGGCAGACGTTTCGCGACATCGAAGTCGTCGCCGTCGACGACGGCAGCACGGATGGCACGCCGGCGAAACTCGCCGAACTCGCCGCGGGCGATTGCCGGTTGAAGGTCATCGCGCGGCGGGAGAATCGCGGGCTGATCGAGTCGCTGAACGAGGGCGTCGCCGCGAGCCGGGCGGCGTTGATCGCCCGCATGGACGCCGACGATGTTTGCCTGCCCGACCGCCTCACCCGGCAGGTGGCGTACCTCACCGAGCATTCGGACGTTGTGCTGCTGGGCGGGCAAGTCCAGGACATCGACCCGCACGGCGTGCCGCTGCACGAGGACGATGTGTCCACGGACCACGAGGCGATCGACGCCGAGCTGATGCAGGGCCGCGGCGGCAGCGTCCGCCACCCGGCCGCCGTGATCCGCCGCGAATCCTTCGACCAGGTCGGCGGCTACTCTGGCGACTACCCGCACGCCGAGGACCTCGCTTTGTTCCTCCGCCTCGCCGAGATCGGCCGCGTGGCGAACCTCGACGGCGGCCCGGTGCTGCTCTACCGCCAACACCCCGCCAGCATCAACCGCACGAAGGTCGCCGAGCAACACGCCAGCATCGGCGAGGCCGTCGCCGCCGCCCGCGCCCGCCGCAACCTCCCGCCGGACGACGCCTGGCACTACGCCGGCCCCACCCCCCCGTCGGCCGACGAGGCCTTGACCCTATGGGGCTGGCGCGCCCTCAAACAAGGCCACCCCGCCGCCGCCAAGAAGCACGCCCTGACCCTCATCCGCCGAAACCCGTTCAAGCCCACCGGCTACCGCCTACTCCGCAGCGCCTGGCGCGGGCGGTGACGCAGAAAGTCGGCCCTCCGCCGCGTGGCGACGGGGCTGCGCCTGCGATT
>CAYLSV010000088.1:4667-5266 GCA_964386435.1 uncultured Tepidisphaerales bacterium | reverse complement strand
GGCGCAGCCCCGCCGCTACGCGGCGGAGGTCCGACAATGTGCGTTGACACCCTGCGATGTCGCCACCAACATGCCGCCCATGCCCGTGCGCCTGATGACGCTCCACGCCTACGGCACTTGGCTCCCGGACCGCGCCAAGGGCTACGTCCACCACCAGCGCGGCTTGTGCGAGCAGGACGTGCCGCTGGCCAACTACTACGCGCACAAGCAAACTGAGCCGACGGCGAGCTTCGGCGTCGAGGCACAGCGGGTGCTGGCCACCACGTTGTGCGGCACGCAGGATCACCTGCTGATCGAGTTGGACGCCCTCAGCGTGGACCCGACGCACCTGCACGCTCTGTTCGCTTGGCGGCACGACCGGGACGGTGCGGCACTTGCCAAAGCTATCCGGCACGCCCTGACGCTGCACCTTAACCGGCAGATCGAGCGGCGACGGTGGTTCACGCACCGCGGGCATCTGCGGCCGGTGGTCGAGCGCGGTCACTTTGTCTACTTACGGGATGAGTACATCCCGTCGCACCGCGGCACGGTGTGGCGGCGTCCAGAGGGCTCGTTCGACCGGACCGGCCGGACCGACCGGACCTCCGCCGCGTAGCGGC
>CAYLSV010000088.1:0-4657 GCA_964386435.1 uncultured Tepidisphaerales bacterium | reverse complement strand
CAACTCGCGATGCAGACGCAGCCCCGCCGCTACGCGGCGGAGGTCCGGCTGCTTACACTGTGCGTCGCGGGTGGTTGGACCGCGGTGGTGGTTGACTTACACTGCCGCGCCCTGCCGAAGGAACCCTGCCGCGTGCCGACGCCCCACATGATGAACCCGACCCGCCGCGTTGCCGCGCTTGCTTGTGCTGTTGCTTTGGTTGCCCTGCCGGTGCCGGTTGTTCTTGGGCAGGAGCAGGAGCAGGCGGTCGAGGCGCCCGCCCCGCCGCCGGTGCCGGCGGGGGCGGCGGCGGAGCTGGACGGGCTGCCCGTCGTCAGCGTCGGCGTCGAGGGGAACGAGGCGCTTTCCGACTCGGCCGTGCTGAACCTGGTCCGAACCCGCGTCGACGAGCCGTTCGACCACATCACGGTGCAGGAGGATTACCAGCGGATCGACGCCCTGCGGCGCTTCAGCAGCGTCAGCGCCACGGCCGAGCGGGTCGGCGAGGGCGTGGCCGTCGTCTTCCAAGTCGCCGAGCAGCGGCCGGTGGAGGCAATCGTGTTCCGCGGCAACCGGGCCGTGCCCGACGAGCTGCTCCGCGACGTCATCGGCATCGAGCTGGGCGAGGCGGTCGACCCGTTCCGCGTCAGCGTCGCCAAGCAGGCGATCGTCGCTCTCTACGCCGGGCGGAACTTCCCGCTCTCCCGCGTCGACGTCGACGTCGACCAAGCGGCCCAAACGGGGCAGCTTATCTTCGTGGTCAACGAAGGGCCGAACGTCCGCATCCGCAACATTGACTTCCTGGGTAACGACAGCTTCAACGAGGACGCGCTCAAAAAGCGGATCGGCAGCCGGACGTACATCCCGATCATCCGCCGCGGCACTTTCGATGAGAGCCAGGTCGCCGACGACGTGGCGGCGTTGGCGAACTTCTACGAGCAAAAGGGCTACTTCGACGTCAAGGTCGGCCGACGGCTGGTGTTCAGCCCGGATCAGCAGGAGGTGCAGATCGAGTTCCTGATCGACGAGGGGCCGCGGTACGTCATTGACCGCGTGACCTTCGACGGCAACGAGCGGCTCACCGAGGAGCAGCTGCGGGCGGTCATCAAAATGGTCGAGGGGCAGGCGTTTGACAACGAGATCGTCCGCCGCGACATCAACGAAGTCGTCGAGGCTTACAGCCCGCTGGGCCTGCTGTTTGATCCGACCGGCCGCTCGCCCGACACGCTTCAGGTGACGGCCCAGCCGGTGTTCCGGCTCGAGCCGGGCAAGCTGGAGCTGCGTTACCAGATCAACGAGGGCCGGCCGTACCGCGTGGGCGACATCCTCGTCCGCGGCAACGGCCGCACGCTCGACAAGGTGGCCATCCGCGAGCTCCGGTTGGCACCCGGCGACCTCTACGACTCGGCCAAGATCGAGACGGCCCGCCGGCGGCTGCAGAGTCTGCCAGCCTTCGACACGGCCACCATCACGCCGCTGGGCGACGGGCCGGACGAGCGCGATTTGCTCATCGACATCGAAGAGGGGCAAACGGGCTTTTTGAACTTCGGCGTGGGCGTGAACTCCAACGGCGGCTTCGGCGGCAACATCACCTACACCCAGCGGAACTTCGACGCCTTCGACTTCCCCAGCCGACCCGGCGAGATCTTCACCGGCGACGCCTTCGTCGGGGCCGGGCAGACGTTCCGCGCCAGCTTCGAGCCCGGCAGCGAGGCGACCAATGCGAGCGTCCGGTTCGTCGAGCCGTATCTGTTCGACCAGCCGTACGTGCTGACGCTCGAGGGTTACGTCCGCGACCGCCAGCGCCTCGAGTACGACATCCGCCGCGGCGGCGGGCGTGTGTCGATCGGCAAGTTCCTCGACGAGGACCGCATCTACAGCCTCAGCGGCACGTTCCGGGCCGAGAACGTGCAGATCATGGACATCCGCGACAAGGAGATCCGCAGCCAGCAGATCCTCGACGCCGAGGGCGACACGTTCCTCACCAGCCTCGGCGTTACGTTCAAGCGCGACACCCGCGACAACCCGTTCATCCCCAGCAGCGGCAGCGAGTTCGAGGCGTCGTGGGAAAGCTTCGGTGCCCTGGGCGGCGACGACACGTTCCAACGGTTCATCGGCACCTACAGCGTCTTCTACACCCTCAGCGAGGATTTGCGCGACCGCAAGGTCGTCCTGTCGTTCGTCGGCGACGCCGGGTTCATTGCCGGCGACGCGCCGATCTACGAGCGGTTCTACGAGGGCGGCATCGGCAGCCTCCGCGGCTTCGCCTTCCGCGGCGTCACGGTCCGCGACGGCCCGGACGACGACCGCGTCGGCGGCGAGTTCACCCTCACCGGCACCGCCCAAGTCGGGTTCCCGCTCTACCAGGAACAGCTCCGCGGCGTCACGTTCCTCGACGTCGGCACCGTGCTCGACTCGCCGGGTCTGGAGGACATCCGCGTCAGCGCCGGGGCCGGCATCCGCTGGGCGATCCCGCTGTTCGGCGAGATCCCGGTGGCCATCGACTTCGCCTTCCCCCTGGCCGCCGAGGACGAGGACAGCGAGCAGGTGGTCAGCTTCAGCTTGGGCGTGGCGCAGTAGTTTTTTGTCCTTTGTGGTTGGTCCTTTGTCCATCGTGATCACCCACGTCCGGCAAATGACAAAGGACCAATAACAAAGGACAACAACCACTTCCCCGCTACACTCGCCGCATGCCTCACGCCTCCCCCGCCAAGCAGTTGCCGACGTTGTTGGTGATCGCCGCGCTCGTGTTCGCCGCCGCGGCCTTCGTGGGCGTCATGGCCCGCCCGGCCCACGGCGTCCAGCCGGCCACCGCCCAGCCGGGCCGGGTCGCGGTGGTCCGCATGGCCGAGCTGCAAAACAGCATGCAGGAGGCCCAGGCGATCAACACCCGCAACCGCGCCCGCATCGAGGAGATCAACGCCGAGGCCCGCCAGCGGGCCGAGCGGATTCGCGAGCTGCAGGAGAATCTGCGGAACCTCGCCCCCGGCAGCGAGCAGGCCGATCAGGTGTACAACGAGCTGCTGAACAGCAACGCCGAGCTGCAAATCTTCCAGCAGGTCGAGCAGGTGAAGATCCAGCAGCAGGACGGCCGCGACGCGATGCAGCTGTACCGCAAGATGACCGCCGCGATCGAGGAGGTCGCCCGCGACCGCGGCTACGACGTCGTCCTCCGGGCCGAGCCGCAACTGCAGGCCGAGGCGGTCCAGTTCACGCCTGAGTCGTGGGCCGCGATCCAGAGCCGGCCGCTGGTGTTCCACAGCGAGAACGTCGACATCACGCAGGCCGTGCTCGCCAAGCTCGACGCCGACTTCGCCGCCGGGCAGTGAACTTCGACCGTCACGACCGCGTCCGCCATGCCGACCCTCGCCGAGATCGCCCGCATCGCCGGGGCCGCGCCGCCCCCGGACGGCGGGCGGCAGGTGGGCGGGTTCGCCTCGCTCGAAGACGCCGGACCGAGCGACCTCGCGGCGGCGGGCAGTGAAAAAGTCGTGCCGCTGCTGCGGAGAACGGCCGCCGGATTCGTGCTCGTCAGCGAGCGCCTGAAGCTGCCCCGCGATTTGTCGCCCACGCTGTTGCCGGTGGCCGATGCCGAGGTCGCGCTCGCCCAGGTCGTCGAGGCATGCGGCCCGCCGGTCCCCCACCCGCCGCCGGGCGTGCACCCGTCCGCCGTCATCGACGAGTCGGCCAAAGTCGACGCCGCCGCCCACGTCGGCCCGCGGGTGGTCATCGGTGCCCGCAGCATCGTCGCCGCCGGCTGCCGTCTGCACGCCGGCGTCGTCATCGGCGAGGACTGCCGACTCGGCGAGGACTGCACGCTTTTCCCCAACGTCGTCCTTCGCGAGCGGGTCGCCCTCGGCCGCCGCGTGACGATCCACGCCGGCAGCGTCATCGGCTCCGACGGCTTCGGCTACCGTTGGGACGGCGAGAAACACCGCAAAATCCCTCAGATCGGCGGGGTCGAAATCGGCGATGACTGCGAACTCGGCTCGTGCACCTGCATCGACCGGGCCAAGCTCGCCACCACTCGCATCGGCGCCGGCACGAAAATCGACAACCTCGTGCAAATCGGCCACAACGCCCAGCTCGGCCCCCACTGCCTCGTCATTGGCCAAACCGGCATTGCCGGCAGCGCGACCCTCGGCGAAGGCACCATCGTCGGCGGCCAAGCCGCGATTCGCGACCACGTCACTCTCGGCGACCACGTCCAGGTCGCCGCCCGCGGCGCCGTCGCGGAAGACGTCCCCTCCAACCGCACCGTCGGCGGCACCCCCGCGATGCCCCAACGCCAGTACCTCCGCGAGCAAGCCGCCCTCCGCCGCCTGCCGGAACTCATCGTCCAGGTCCGCCAGCTCCAGGCCGAGATCAAAAAGCTCCGCGGCGAGTGAGCGTCGTGGGGCGATCGCGTCGGACCTGCACCGTGCAGCGTCGGGGCTGCGGCTGCTCTTTCAGATGCGGTGATCGCGCCAGTTGAACAGTCTGCTCCAACTCGGCCGCCGTGGGGGCCATCGTTCCCGCCGCTTGCCGGTTGTGCCCTTGCCTGCCTACACTACCTGCCCACCTGACGGCCCCATCGTCTAGTGGCCTAGGACACCGCCCTCTCACGGCGGCGACACGGGTTCGAATCCCGTTGGGGTCATCGAGGTTCCAGGGTTTGGGTAAGGAATCGCCCAAAACC
>CAYLSV010000087.1:15106-15314 GCA_964386435.1 uncultured Tepidisphaerales bacterium | reverse complement strand
GTTGCGGCGCGTGCCTAACCTGTCGCCCCACCGATGGCCGATCCCGCCCCCACCGTACCGACCAAAAGTTACGCCTACGGCTTCGACGGCGAAGCCTTCGGCGGCCATTTCACCAGCCGGGCCGAGGCCCTCGCTGCCGCCCGCCAGGCGGCGGCGTTGTTGCCCGAGCCGCCCGAGGGCGTCTTCACCGCCCGCCGCCGCCCGGTCG
>CAYLSV010000087.1:11182-15096 GCA_964386435.1 uncultured Tepidisphaerales bacterium | reverse complement strand
GCTCCGCCACGCCTTCGAGGCCGAGGGCGTGACGATGCGTCGCCCCACCGCCGACGAGGTCGCCGCCCTCAACGCCGACCTGCAGTCCATCGTCACCGCCTGGCTGCACCGCCACAAGCTGGTCGACATCGCCGAGGAGTTTGAGGCCGTCAGCGAGGAGCCGATCCCGCTGATCGAGCACGTCCGCCAACCGCCAACCGACGAGGTCGGGCCGCTGGGGGAGACTTGAAACGGGCCGGATGCTGACCGACCTTCTGGGGTAGCCGCTGAGCTTGCTCGGCGCGTCCGACCGAACGGGCGGAGCAAGCTCCACGGCTACCCCAGATGAACCGACCATTGCTCGCGGCGTCTACCCGTCACTCCGTCTGCTGGACCTGCACCGTTTGGGGCACCACGACCAGCACCCGCTCGAGCAGTTCCGGGCCGCTTTGCTCGCGGAAAAAGACGCGGCCCAGCAGCGTCTCCAGATCGCTCTGCTCGCTGGCGGCGACGATCAAGTACTCGCCCACCGCGACATCGGCCCGCAGGTTGAGGTCGTACAAAAACTCCTCGGCGTCCATGCTCACGCCAAAGCCGTCGCCGACGTCGACCACCCGCGGCTGCTGGCGGATCGAGCGGATCGAGGGCGTCAGCGACACCCGCAAACTGCCGTCCTGCCGCGGCGTGCGGCGGTACCCGATGTTCATCATGAGGTCTGCCTGCGGCCGGGTCTTCATCACCAGGCTGCCGTCGGACTCGAAGTGGGCGATGACCTGGTCCGGCACCCGGCGACGCATGGTCACCTCGGTCTGGCGGTCCTCGAGGTCGTGCATGCGGATAACTTGGGCGTCCGGGTCGTCGAGGTGCTCGCGTAAATGCTCCCACTCGCGGGTGAAGCCGACCGCGACTCGAATGCCGTTCTTGTTCAGGATGTCGGTGGTGGCCACGTCCAGGGCCTGCTCGTCGAGCCGTTTCCACAGCTCGTCGTTGCGCGTCACCTCGCCCATCGGCACCGACAGGTCGTAGACGCTGAGCGCGAACACCTGGACGGCCGGCTCGTTCGGGTCGAGCTGCGGCATTGTGCCGACCGGCGGGGCCATCACCACCTCCCGCGCCGGCTCGGCCTCGGCGGGCAGTTCATCTTCAGCGGCAGCCTGCGGCTGCTCCGCCGGCGGCGTAGCGCAACCGGCGATGACGAATAGCAACGCGGCGATCACGTACCTCATGCGGCCTCCTTCAGCAAATGCTCCAGCCGGCGCAAACCGGCGTCGAGTTCGTCGTCGTCGATCGTCAGCGCCGGGGCGAGCCGAACCACGCCGGTGCCGGTCTGGTTCAGGATCAGCCCGGCGTCGAGGCCGCGCCGGGCCAAATCCTTCGGCAGCGTCGGCCCCTCGAAGCCGACGAACAGCCCGCTGCCCCGGACCTCGGCGACGCCGGGCAGTTCCCGCAATCGGGCAACAAGCGTCTCGCCCTGCCGGCGGGCCTTCTCGACGAGGTCGTCGGTCTCGATGATCTGCAGCACGGTCCGGGCGGCCGTGGCGCACAGCGGGTTGCCGCCCAGCGTGCTGCCGTGCTTGCCCGGCTGCATGAGCTGCGCGATCTCCGGCCGCGCCCAGCACGCCCCGACCGGCAAGCCGCCGCCCAGCGCTTTCCCCAGGGTAAAAATGTCCGGCCGGATGCCCAGGCGCTCGAAGGCGAACCACTTGCCCGTCCGCCCGCAGCCGGTCCACACCTCGTCGCAGATGAGCGTCAGCTCGTGCTCGTCGCACAGCGCCCGCACCGCCTGCCCGAACTCGGCGGTCAGCGGGAACATGCCGCCCTCGCCCTGCATCGGCTCCATGAGCATTGCCGCCGTCTCGCCGTCGATGGCCGACTTCAGCGCCTCCAAATCGCCCGGCTCCACCCGCACGAAGCCAGGCATCATCGGCCCGAACCCCTCCTTGTACGCCTCGTTCGCCGTCGCCTCCAGCGCCGCGAAGGTCCGCCCGTGGAACGCCCGGCCGAGCACAATCGTCTTCCACCGCCGCCCGCCGTGCCGCAGGCGGGCGGCCTTGAGAGCCGTCTCGTTGGCGTCGGCCCCGCCGTGGCAGAAGAACGCTTGGCCGTCGAAGCTGTGGGCCCGGATCTTCTCGGCCAACCCGATCTGGGCCTTCGTGTGGAACTGGTTGCCCACGTGCCACAGCGTCTTCGCCTGGTTGCACACCGCCTCGACGAGCTGCGGGTGGCAGTGCCCCAGAATCGCCCCGCCGAACCCGGCGAACAGATCCAGATACTCCCGCCCCGCCACGTCCCACACCAGGCTCCCCCGGCCGCGGGCGATCACCCGGTCGGCCACCCGCCCGTAGTTGGGCATCAGCACCGCATCGGCACGGGCAAGCAATTCCGGCGTGGCATCAACGGCAGGCATGGGCGGGCAGTTTAGCGGCCCCGGATTAAATTAGCCTGAACGCGAAAAACTAAGGTAGCTGCGGTGCAACGCACCGCAGTCCGGACGGCGGTGCGTTGCACCGCAGCTACCTACAGATCAGGATGGAGCAACCCACATGGCCGACCGACTCCGCTGGGGCATTCTGGGCACGGGCAACATCGCCAAGCAGTTCGCCGCGGGCGTGGCCGGGTCGGAGCGGTGCGCGCTCGCCGGGGTCGGGAGCCGGACGGCGGAGGCGGCGCAGGCGTTCGGGGAGCAATTCGGCGTGGCGTCGTGCTTTGCCGACTATGAGGCGTTGCTGGATTGCGACGACGTGGACGCGGTGTACGTCTCGCTGCCGAACACGATGCACCGGGCGTGGGCGGAGAAGGCGCTCGTGGCGGGGAAGCACGTGCTGTGCGAAAAGCCCTTCGTCGTGACGGCGGCGGATGCCGAGGCGATGTTCGCGGCGGCGGAGGCGGCCGATCGGGTGCTCATCGAGGCCTTCATGTACCGGGCCCACCCGCAGACCGCGGCCGTCGTGGCGGCCGTGCGGCGCGGCGACATCGGCATTCCAAAGCTGGTGCGGGCGAGCTTCTGCTACCGCAGCCGGCAGCCCGCGGGGAACATCCGGTTCGACCCGCAGCTCGCCGGCGGGGCGCTGATGGACGTGGGCTGCTACTGCCTCGACGCGGCGATGCTCATCGCCGACGCCGCCCCGACGGCCGCCCATGCCGTCGGCACGATCGAAGGTGGCATTGACACGGCGACCGCCGGCGTGCTGGATTTCGCCGGGCCGCTCTCGGCCACGTTCACCTGCGGCCTGACGACGCAGGCCGACAACTGCTTGCACGTCTGCGGCGACGAGGGCTACCTCGTCGTCCCGCTGCCGTGGAAGCCGCCGGTGGGCGCGGCGGGTTACATGAAGAGCCACGCCACCCCGCCCAAGCAAGACGGCGGCGGCCAGCGGCCGCCCGACGAGTGGGTCGATGTGCCGGACGATCGCCCCCTCTACGGCATCGAGGCCGACGCCTTCGCCGCGGTGGTGCAGGACGGGGCCGAGCCGTTCATGCCCCGCGCGGCCACGTTGCGGCTGGCGCGGCTGCTGGAGGAGCTACGCGGGCAGATCGGGTTGAAGTTCTAAGGCGCCGGACCTGCGGCACGTGGTGCCGCGGCTAACGCCAGCAGACCATACGGTCCCGCCCGCAATAGCCGCGGCACCACGTGCCGCAGGTCCGGGCGTTACTTCACCAACACGTCCACCCAAACGAGGCGGTGGTCGCTGGCGCGTTCGACGGTTTCCAGTGCCGACCCCTCGGCGGGCCAGTGGATGCCGGTGGCCTCGACCTTCAGGTCGCGGCTGGGCAGGGCGTAGTCGACGCGCAGGTTGCCGGGGCCGCGGGTGTCGGAGAAGTCGGCGGTGTCGGCGGCGGGGTCGCCGGTGTGGGTGGCGTTGCGACCGCCCTGCCGCCGCGCGGCGGCCGTGCCGCCGGGGCTGGTGGGGGTCAGGTCGCCGCGAACTCGCGGG
>CAYLSV010000087.1:0-11172 GCA_964386435.1 uncultured Tepidisphaerales bacterium | reverse complement strand
CGCAAGGTCGCCGTGCATTGGCGGCACCGTGACCACACTCTCATCGCCCGGCATCACCGGCTGCGGCCGGAACCCGCTGCCGTCGGCCGGATCGGCGTTGAGGTCGCCGAGGATGACGAAGCTCGCGTCGGAGGCGAGCGGCCTCGACAGCGTGAGCTCGGTCGACGCATTACACGTGCCGCACCACGACCACTCGACATACGGCAGATTGGTCGGTCTCACGCCGATGTCCTTGAAGAACGCCCGGACCAGGCCCACCTCGTCGTAGTTCCGCCGGCCGTTGCGGTCCTCGTCGCCATCAAAACCCGGCGGCGTCGGGTGGCTGGCGAGGACGTGCACCGTCGTCTCGCCGATCGTCACCGGGATGTCGGCGTGGTTCTTGCTGCTCAGCGGCAGGACGGCCAGCTCCTCGTCCGTGTAGAAGCCGGGCGGGATGTGGTTGCCGGGGAGGTCCTTCCAAAGCAGGTCCTGGAAGGTGCGGATGTTCGCGTGGTCGATGGGGTGTTTGCTGAGCAGGATGAAGGCGTACTGGCCGGGGAACGTGCCGTAGCCGAGGGCGTCGTTGCCGTAGTCCCTGGTGCCGATGTCGCCGCCGGTGGTGCCGTCGTTGTTCAGGTCGTGGCCGCTGGGGGTGCCGGTGTTGCTGGGGGCGACGTAGACGTGGGGGTAGTCGATCGGCTCGAGGCCGTTCTGGCCGATTCGCAGGTAGTTCTGCCGGAACAAATCCGCCGCCCGTCCTGCCTCGTCGTAGTCGAATTCGTTCACCAGCAGCACGTCAGGCCGCACCGTCTGGATCACCTCGGCGACGGCTCGAGCCTGTTCGTCGTCCGGCGTCGAGAGGTCTTCGACGAGCTTGCCGGGGGCGTCGCGGTAGAGGCTGGCGTTGTACGCGGCGAACCGCACCGGCTCGCCGCCGCTGCAGCCGGCGGCGAGAAGGAGCGTCAAAATCAGCAGTCCCCGGATCATGCCCAACAGTGTAACCTCGGCGGCATGAAGTACCAGATGAAGCAGCACCTCGTCAGCTTCGGCGACGACTTCACCATCACCGACGAGACCGGCGACGTCGCCTACCGCGTCGACGGCAAAATGCTGAGCTGGGGCGACAAGCTCAGCTTCCAGAACGCCAGCGGCACCGAGCTGCTCCGCATTGAGCAGCAGGTGCTGACGATCGGCCAAACCTACCACATCAAGCGGCCCGACGGCACGAACCTGGCCACCGTCCGCCGGCAGCTGTTCCGTTTGTTCGGCAGCAAGTTCCGCGTCGAGGAGAGCGACCCGGACGCCACCGGCGACCTCGAGGCCGAGGGCAGCTTCCTCGACCGCGAGTACACCATCACCCGCGACGGCCGCCCGGCGGCACGGGTGAGCAAGAAGTTCTTCAGCCTCCGCGACGCCTACGGCATCGACGTCGGCCCCGGCGAGGACGACGCGCTGATCTGCGCGCTGGCCGTCGTGTTCGACATGTGCATGCACGATGAGAAGTAGGGTTGTTCTTTGTTCTTTGTTCTTTGTTCTTTGTTCTTTGTCCGTGGTCAGTTGTCAGTTGTCAGTTGCTGGTGTTCCTTCTGCGAGAAGCCGAGGGGAGAGCGGAGCGATCACCCGGGTTCGGTGATGCGGAAGATGCTGGATCTGCTGGATCCGGGTGATCGCTCCGCTCTCCCCTCGGCTTCTCACAGGATGTAACCATCCACGGACCGCGGACCTCCTTTTGACCGTCGACGGGATCGGGTTGCCTTGGTACAACCGCGGCATGTCTAAGCCTCTGATCGCGCTGCTGTCCCTGCTCCTCGCCGTGCCCGCCTTCGGGACGATCGTCCGGGAGGACGTCGAGTACGACCTGCCCACCGGCGATACGGCCCGCGGCGTGCTGGTCTACGACGACGATCTCGACGCGGCCCCGGCGGTGTTGGTGATCCCCGAGTGGTGGGGCCTGACGGAGTACCCGATCATGCGGGCCGAGCAGCTGGCCGAGGAGGGTTACGTCGCCTTCGTCGCCGACATGTACGGCGACCGCCGGACGACCGACGATCCGCAGCAGGCCGGGCAACTGGCCGGGGCGGCGAACCAGACCGGGCTGGCGGAGCTGGCGATGCCGGCGTTGGAGTTGCTGCTGGAACACGAGCGGGTCGACGGCCCGGTGTTCGCCATCGGCTTCTGCTTCGGCGGCTCGACGGTGGCGGACTTGGTGGTCAACAAGGCCCCGATCGACGGCGCCGTCAGCTTCCACGGCGGCCTCAGCGCCGACAGCGCCCCGGACGCCGCCAACGACGGCGAGCCCGCCGGTTACCCGCCGCTGCTCGTCGCCCACGGCAGCAGTGACCCGCTGGTCCCGAACGACGCGCTGGGCGGGTTTGTCACCCGAAGCCTTGACGCCGGTGTGCCGCTGACGCTGGTTAACTTCCCCGGCGCGGCCCACGCCTTCACCAATCCCGAGGCCGATGACAAGAACATCGACGGCGTCGCCTACGACCCCGAGGCCGAGGCCCTGTCGATGCGGATCATGTTCGCGTTCTTCGACATGCTGTCGATGTGAATCCTGCATCTCGACACCTCAAAGTCTTAGCGACGTACGCGGAGGGAACGGCCGGTTCGCGGGGCATGTGCCTGTTTGGGTACATGCCGGTTCGGGTACGTCGCCGGCCTCGGTCTGCCGGGCAACCGTGGCGGCGTGAAGGATCACGAACTGCGACCGCTCTCCCTCCGCCGCGTCTTTCGGTTGGCTCATGATCTGGCCGCGGCGTCGGGGACGCTGTTGGTGGATCGGCTTGGCGATGAGCTGCGGGCCGACGTGCGGGTTCGGCGGGTGGCGGCCGAGACGCTCACCCTCGGGGAACGCCATCGGCAACGGCTGGCGGTGCGAGGGGTCATCACGCAACGGCTGCCCCGGCGGGCCAACGGGGTGCACGGCGTGCAGAGTCTGTCAGCCGAGGGCCGGGCGTTGACGGCCGAGCGGGTGGAACCGTTCGCTGCCGACGAGCGGTTGCTGCTGCACCTCATGCACCTCGCCGCCGGGCCGCGGCTCGATGGCGTGACACCGCCGGTGCAGCCGGTGTTGCGGTCGACCCTTGAACTGCTGCTGCTCGGCCTCTCAGAGAAGGCCATCGCCGAGCAAACCGCCACCAGCCGCCACACCGTCCACGGCCGGGTGCGGCGGTTGTACCAGCACTTCGGCGTCTGCAACCGCGTGGAACTGGTCAAAGCCGCCGGAAGAACGGGCATTTGAGCCTAAGCGGTTAACGCGGTTTGGGCGGCACCGTCTGATCCTGTATGCTCCGCCGCGTGCCGCACAAGGTTGTTCTGTCGTCCACACTCGCCGCCGTCGCGTTGCTGCTGACCACCCTCGTCAGCGCCGCCCGGCCGACCCCCGAACCTGTTGCCGGACTTGCCGAGCGCGATCCGGATGTCGTCGCCCTGACGAACGCCAGGATCGTCGTCCGGCCCGGCGAGGTGATCGAGTCCGGCACCCTGCTGATCCGCGGCACCACCATCGAAGCCGTCGGCGAGGATGTCGACGTGCCGATCGGGGCGCGGGTTCGCGACCTGGATGGGCAGACGGTTTACGCCGGGTTCATCGAGCCGTTCAGCGAGTTGCCGGTCCGGACCGAGAACCAGCCACTGCCGCCCAGCGGGTACTGGAACCAGTACGTCACGCCGCACGTCAGCGCCGCCGACCGGGTTCGGCCCGACAGTCGGTTGGAGCGGACGCTGCGGTCGCAGGGCATTGTCGCCCGGCTTGCCGTGCCGCGGGAGAGCATCTTGAAGGGCCGCGGCGCGGTGGTCACCACCGACGGCAAACCGGCCGACGAAAGCGTGATGCGGCGGGACCACGTCCTCATCGCACGGCTCACCCCGAGCCGCGGCGATTGGCGGACGCGGACCTACCCGAACTCGCCGATGGGTGCGTTTGCTTTGGTCCGGCAAGCGTTCCACGACGCCGAGTGGCACGCCGCGGCACTGACCGCGGTTGATGAAAATGGTGCGCTGCCCCGGCCGGAGGACAGCCCGGCGCTGACGGCGCTGCACGCTCATCGCGAGGCCGGGTTGCCGGTGATGATCGACGCGCCGAGCGATCTGTATGCGTTGCGTGCCGGGCGGATCGCCGAGGAGTTCGGGCTGAACCTGGTGATCCTCGACGGCGGCCGGTCATACCAACGGGCCGAGGACGTGGCGGCGCTCTCGGCACCGGTCGTGGTGCCGATGGATTACCCGAAGCCGCCGAACGTCAGCACGCCGGAACTCGCCGATGCCACGACACTGCGGGATCTGATGCACTGGGATCTGGCCCCGGAAAACGCCGGGCGGCTCGACCGCCTCGGCGTCAAAGTCAGCCTGACCGGCCACGGCTTGGAGAAGCAGAGTTTGTTCCTGAAGCAAATGCGCGAAACCAGCGAGCGCGGCCTCTCGGAAGACGCCACCCTCGCCGCGCTGACCACGAACCCCGCCGAATTGCTCGGCGTCGCCAACCGCTTCGGCACGATTGAGCCCGGCAAGTCGGCCAGCTTCGTCGTCATGAGCGGCGACCTGCTCGACGCCAAGTCGAAGGTCATGGCGACGTGGGTTGAGGGCCAGCGGTTCGAGGTCACGCCGCAGCCGACCCTCGACGCGACCGGCACCTGGACCGTCACGATCGACGGCCAGACCTACGAGCTGAACATCAAAGGCCGCCCCGGCAAACTCGGCGGCACGCTCACGCCAACGACAGACGCCGACACCACCGACGACAACACAGAGCCGCGCCCGTCAGGAAGCGGAGTCGGCGCAGCCGACCTCGACTGGGGTCTACGGCTCGCTGGAAGGATGCGAGCTGCGCCCGCCCCGCTTCCTGACGGGCGCGGTTCTGTGTTGACGTCGTTCGGGTTTTCGTTGCTGCCGCCCCCGCCGTTGCCGCGGCAGCCGGTGCCGCCGGGCGACCCGACGCCGCCGACGCCCGACGAGGTGCCGATCGACAACGACCCGAAGCTGCCCGAGGTGCCGAGGGTGCCGATGCCGACGACGCGGCCGACGGACGGCGAGGACGCCACCCCGCCGCCGCCGATCCCGACGACCCAGGGCGGCCCGGTGACGCAACCGGCCACCCAACCGGCCACCCGACCGGCGACGAAACCCGCCAGCATCTCCGCTAAAAACGTCACCAGCGAGGCCGGCCGCATCGGCTTCACGTTTGCCGACGACTCCGGCGTCACCGCCGTCAGCTTCACCGTCATCGACGGCAAGGCCACCGGCACCGCCCGCCGCCCCGACGGCACCGCCGTCCCCGTGACCGCCGAGAAGATCGCCGACATCGACGCCGAACCAGAGGCCGCCGAGGCGGACGACGAGGTCGCCGCCGACACCCCCGCCCTGCCAATCGACCGCAACGAGCCCGACTCGACGGAGATCGAGCAAGGCACCACCCGCCCCGACGTCGACCCGCCGAAGAACACCGCCGCCGACACGACGCTCGAAATTGCCGACGCCCCGACCACCCAGCCCACCAACGGCACCGGCCACGGCGGCAGCTTCGAGCCCAACTATCCGCTTGGCGCCTACGGCCGGACCGAACCGCTAGAAACTCCGGAAGTTTTCAGCATCAACGGCGTCACCCTCTGGACGTGCGGCCCCGAAGGCAAGATCGAGAACGCCAGCGTCATCATCCGCGACGGCAAAATCGAGCGCGTTCTGAGGACGCCATTGGCTCCCGAGGACAAGCGAGATGAAAACGGCCACATCACCGGCGGCGGCAGCCTGATCTACGTGAACGACGACGGCAGGTTGGCGGTGGACACAACTTCATCGTTCATACCACATGTGGTCGATGCCGATGCCGTGCAGATTGACGGCCGCGGTTTGCACCTCACGCCCGGCCTCATCGACGCCCACTCGCACATCGCCACCGACGGCGGCATTAACGAGTCCGGCCAGGCCGTCACCTGCGAGGTGTCCATCGGCGACTTCGTCGACCCGAGCAGCATCCACATCTACCGCCAACTCGCCGGCGGCGTCACCGCGGCCAACGTCCTGCACGGCTCGGCCAACCCGATCGGCGGGCGGAACGTGGTCCTCAAGTTCCGCTGGGGCGGCGGCCCCGACGACCTCGTCATGGCCGAAGCCCCGCCGGGCGTGAAGTTCGCCCTCGGCGAGAACGTCAAGCAAAGCAACTGGGGCAGCGACTTCACCACCCGCTACCCGCAAACCCGGATGGGCGTCCAGGAGATCATCGCCGACGCCCTCCGCCGCGGCCAGCAATATGCCGCGGACGTCGAGCGCGGCACGACCGCCGACGGCTTGCCGGTGCGGACCGACATCGAGTTGCAGGCCCTCGCCGAGATCGCCAGCGGCGAGCGGCTGATCCACTGCCACAGCTACCGGCAGGACGAAATCCTCGCGTTGCTGCGGGTTTTGGAAGGGTTCGACATCCAGATCGCCTCGCTTCAGCACATCCTCGAGGGCTACAAGGTCGCCCCGGAGATGGCCGAGCACGGCGCGATGGCCAGCACGTTCAGCGATTGGTGGGCGTTCAAGTTCGAGGTGTACGACGCGATCCCGTACAACGGCGCGTTGATGCACGACGCCGGCATCGTGGTGAGCTTCAACTCCGACGACGCCGAGTTGGCCCGGCGGCTGAACACCGAGGCCGCCAAGGCCGTGAAGTACGGCGGCGTCAGCGAGGAGGAGGCATTGAAGTTCGTCACGCTCAACCCGGCCAAGCAGCTGCGGATCGACGAGTTCGTCGGCAGCATCGAGCCGGGCAAGCAGGCCGACCTCGTGCTGTGGAGCGGCCACCCGCTCTCCAGCTTGAGCCGGGCGGAGATGACGTTCGTCGACGGCCAGCTCATGTGGAGCCGCGAGCGGGACGAGGCCGCCCGCGACGAGAACCGGCGGATGAAAAGCGCCCTGATCCAGAAGGTCCTCACCGGCGGCAAGTCGATGGCCGCCCCCGGCGAACGCGCCGAGGAAGAGGCCGACCGCTGGGCCACCCACGACGCGTTCTGCCACTCCCACGCCGACCACGACGGCCACGATGACCACGATGACCACGGCGATCACGAGTAGTTCAAGCACCCCAGGTAGCTGCGGCCCCGCCGGGCCGCAGTGGCGACCCCCGCACCCCAAGAAAGCCCCGATGTCTTCACGACGCCCTACCACCCCACTGCGGACCCGCGGGTCCACAGCGACCGCCCTGCTCGCGATGTTGATGGGGGCCTTCGCCGCGCCGCTGCTCGCCCACGATCAGGTGCCGGCCGGGGAGACGCCGCCGCCTTTCGCGCTCACCAACGCCACGATCCACACCGTTAGCGACGGCGTGATCGAGAACGGCACCATCGTCATCGCCGAGGGCAAAATTCAGGCGGTCGGGGCCGGGGTTCGCCACCGGGCCGAGGTCATCGACTGCACCGGCAAGCACATCTACCCGGGTTTGTTCGAGGCCGACACCGACCTCGGCCTCGTCGAGATCGGTGCCGTCCGGGCGACGCGGGACCAGCGCGAAGCCGGCAGCGTCAACCCGAGCGTCGAGAGCCGGGTGGCCGTCAACCCCGACAGCGAGCTGATCCCGACGATCCGCGCCAACGGCATCCTGCTGGCCAACGTGCTGCCGCAGGGCGGGATCGTCTCGGGACGCGGGGCGGTCATGCAGCTCGACGGCTGGACTTACGAGCAGATGACCGTGCTGCCGACCAGCGGCATCGTGATGAACTGGCCGAGCATGCTGCCGCGTGGCCGGGACGACGAGGGCGAGCAACGCCGTCGCCGCACCGAGCGGCTGCAGGCGATCGACGATTTGTTCGACCTCGCCCGCAGTTATACCGAGTCGGAGTCGCCCGAGTACGATGCACGGTTCGAGGCGATGAAGCCGCTGCTGAGCGGTGAGGTGCCGCTGCTGATCCGGGCAGATGGCAGCGCCGACATTGCCGCCGCCGTCGCCTTCGCCGCCCGGCAGGAGGTTCGCGCCGTGATCCTCGGCGGCCGGGGGGCGCTGGCCGTCGCCGATTTGCTTGTCGAACAGAACGTGCCGGTGATCCTCAACGGCACCCAGCGGTCGCCCAACACCCGCGACTCGGCCATCGACAGCGCCTTCACCCTGCCGCGCGACCTCATCGACCGCGGCGTCGTCGTCGCCATCGGCGCAGACCGGGCGGCGTCGTTCGCCCGCAACCTTCCCTACCACGCCGCCAGCGCCGCCGCCTACGGCCTCGACCCGAACGAGGCGTTGGCCACCATCACCCTCCGCCCCGCCCAGATCCTCGGCGTCGCCGACCGCCTCGGCTCACTGGAGGTCGGCAAAGACGCCACCCTCTTCATCGCAGACGGCGACATCTTCGAGGTGCCGACGCAGGTGGAAGCCGCCTGGATTGCCGGCCGCCCGGTGGACCTTTCGAGCAAGCACACGGAGCTGTACGAAAAGTACAAGCAACGCCTGGCCCAGCAGCCAGGCTCGTGAGCGCGGCTACCTCATTCACTGATGCCGCCTCACCCGCGTTTGGTGAGCAGCTCCCGCAGCACGTTGGTCAGGGCCTCGCGTTTCATCGGCTTGAGCAGGTGCCGCACGAAGCCGGCTTCTTCCGATGCCCGGCGGGTCGTCGCGTCGCCGGTGAGGGCGACGTAAATCGGGCCGTCGCCGCACTGTCGCCGCAGGTCGGTCCCGCTGCCGTCGGGCAGATTCCAGTCCGTGAGCACCAGGTGCGGCCGCGGCTCCGTCGCCGCCTCCACCGCCTCCGCGACGCTTCCGGCGGTGCGCACGTCGAAGCCGTCGCGCTCCAGCAGCAGCCCCTGCAGACGGCGGACCTGCGCGTTGTCGTCGACCAACAGCACGCGTGGCCGGGCGGTGGATTCGGGTTGAGCATCTTCTTCAGCGGGCAAGCGACATGATAGGGCCGCTGCTGAAACGCCGGCGGTTGCCGCCGCGTAGAATGCGGCATGGCGCTCACGCTCGACGTGCTGGAAATCAAGGACCGCCCGGCCGTCGGCCGCGGCTGCAGCGGCGGTGGGCCGCTGCCCGTGGAGGGCTCGCCCGTGGCCCGCGGCAAGCCGGCGTGGCTGAAGATGAAGATGCCCGCCGGCGAAGGGTTCGCCCGGCTCAAGAAGCTCGTCCGCGAGCAGAACCTGCACACCGTCTGCGAAGAAGCCCGCTGCCCCAACATCGGCGAGTGCTGGAACGCGGCCGGCGGCGGGACGGCCACGCTCATGATCCTGGGCGACACCTGCACCCGCGCCTGCGGCTTCTGCCACATCAAGACCGGCCGCCCCACCTGGCTCGACGACGACGAACCCCGCCGCGTCGGCGAGGCCGTCGCCACCATGGGCCTCGGCCACGCCGTGATCACCAGCGTCAACCGCGACGAGCTGCCCGACGGGGGTGCCCGCATCTGGGCCGAAACGATCAACCAGATCCGCCGCCAATCGCCCGGCACCAGCGTCGAGGTGCTCATCCCCGACTTCGAGGGCAACTGGCCGGCGTTGCAGCGGGTCATCGACGCCCGCCCAGACATTCTCAACCACAACATCGAAACCGTCCCGAGCCAGTACTACCGCGTCCGCCCGCAGGCGAAGTACCCGCGCAGCCTGAAACTCCTGCAAATCTGCAAGGACCAAGGCCTACTCACCAAAACCGGCATGATGCTCGGCATCGGCGAGGACTCGGAGGAGATCGAGCGGTCGATGGACGATTTGGTCGCCATCGGCTGCGACATCCTCACCCTCGGCCAGTACCTCCAACCCACCGCCCGCCACCTGCCCGTCGACCGCTGGGTGACGCCCGAGGAGTTCGAGACCTGGAAGCGCATCGGCGAAGACAAAGGCCTCCGCCACGTCGAAAGCGGCCCGCTGGTGCGCAGCAGCTACCACGCGGAGAAACAGGTCGCGGCCCACGGGCAGGTGTGAGGCACAGCAGAAACCACAGCCGACATGGACTAGAGTTTGGCCGGAGGCCCTCACATGATCAAGACTCTCACCCGGCACGGCGACACGATGTCGCTCACCCTCGACACCCTGCTTTTGCACCGCCTCGGTATCGATGTGAGCCGCGAGCAGGACGTGGCTGTGGAGGTCGGTGTCGAAGATGGCCGCGTGACGCTTCGCGCTGCCGATCCGGCCGCAGTTGCCAAAGCAGCGGCGGATCGAGAGAAGATCCGCCAGTCTCACGACCGAGTGATGCGTCGCAGCCATGAGACTTTCCGCCGACTCGCCGAGTAGGCAAGAGGTCCAGCACCATGAAGAAGGAACTCACCTTCCTCACCGTGGAAGATGTCATCGGCATCCACCAGGATCAGCTTCGCGTACATGGCGGTCGGCCCGGCATCCTGAACATGACCCTGCTCGAATCAGCGGTTGCTATGGCGGGCAGCCGGCACTTCGGCGAGTTCGCGCATCGCGACGTGTTCGAGATGGCAGCGGCCTACCTCTTCCATTTGGCGAAGAATCATGCATTCGCCGATGGTAACAAGAGGGTTGCAGCGGATGCGGCCGAAACATTTCTCGATGCGAACGGCTTCGAGTTGGCAGTTGGCGAGCCCGAGTATGCCGACTTCGTGCTGAAGGTGGCCGCCGGCGAGGCGGGGAAGGCGGAGGCGGCCGAATTCTATCGGCGGCATGCACAACCTGTTGACGATCGCTGACGCGGTTTGCGTGGCTGCTCCCGATCCGTAAGCTCTGCACCCAAACGGCCGCGTGGCCGGGGACTTTGTAGGGAGCGATTGATGAAACTGACGAAGAAGCTGGGCGTGGCGGGGCTGGCCGTGGTGCTGCTCGGCGGGGTCGGGGCGGCGTGGCAGGCGGTGGAGGTGTCGGATTTGACGCTGCCGTGGAGCCGGATGGCCTCGCTGTCGCCGGAGCAGGTGCAGCAGATCGACGCGATCCACCAGAAGGCCCTCGACGAGATGCGGGCGATCCGCGAGAAGCGCGACGCCGACATCATCGCCCTGCTCGACGAGGAGCAGCGGGCCGAGCTGGAGACGGTTCACGAGCAACTCCGCGAGGAACGCCGCCAACGCCGCGTCGAGCGCGAGGCCGAGCGGCTCGCCGAGGACGCCGAAGATGCCGAGGACGTCGCCGAGGCGGTGGAGTAGGCCGGTTTGTCCGGCTGAACCTTTCTCAGGAGCGGGCGTCGCTGAGGCCGCCTCCGCCTCGTAGAGGCGGGGCTTCACGGCGGGGCGACGTCACCCTCTCGTGAAGCCCCGCCTCTACGAGGCGGAGGCG
>CAYLSV010000086.1:14418-15404 GCA_964386435.1 uncultured Tepidisphaerales bacterium | reverse complement strand
CGGTGGCTACGGCGGCGGCGGCGGCGGCGGCGGCGACCGCTACTAACCCCACCTGCCCCCACGCAGCACCTCAACCTAACGCGGCGGACCGACCCCCAAATCGGCCCGCCGCGTTTGCTCATGCGCTCCAGGAAACAGCAACCCTTCCAAACGGCCAGCCGTGATGCACGTCGCGCAACCGAACCCCAGACGCCGTGGCCCGAACGTGGCCACGCCCGAGGCAAAAGTCACCCGGTGCCCGCACAGCCCCGCCGTCACCACGGCGGCGGGGGCTGTGGGTTCCAGTCACGCAACCCCTCCCACCGCGCAATCCGCTGAAGTTCACGCGTGACCCCGCTACTGAGGACGAGATGGATAAAGCGCATGGTGCAGGCCGGTTTGGCGGATGCAGGCGTGTAGCAGCGAGGCGTCCGACGACGTGGCGAGGGTCCGCTTGGCCGCGGCGGTCACCTCCGACAAGTCCCTCGGCGTAAACTGCGCCAGGCCGTGGTGCTTGCTGTGGCACCAGAGCCCCTCGATCGGGTTGAGCTCCGGGGCACAGGGTGTGGTGGCTCACGAACGGCGGGCGTAGCCCCGCTGCTACGCAGCGGTGGGGGTTTGGGCGATGTTGAGGCACGAGCGCCGGTTGCTCGCGGAGTCAAGCTATTCACCCGGGCTGCCTTGGCAAGTCGGGTTGACGGCGCGGTGTAGCCGGGCGGCTTCGTCGGCCATCGCGTTCAAGCGGTGCTTGGCGTACTCCATGATCTTTTGCAGCTCGACGTGGTTCCGGCCCGACTTCCCACGCCTGCCGTGTCCGCCAAAAGGTGGCCAGTTGCCTTGCGATGCGTGCGACGATTACCCGAAGTTTGCTTGCCCTCATAAGCGGCACGCCGGGTCGATTCGCTTGCCGTAGGCCAGCACCCACGCGGTAAAGGTTCCGGGCACCGCGAACGGCAGCAGCGGCAGCTGTTCGGTCAGCGGCTTCTGGTGGAACTTGACTCGGGGGT
>CAYLSV010000086.1:8056-14408 GCA_964386435.1 uncultured Tepidisphaerales bacterium | reverse complement strand
GTCAGGATTCGGCGGCCCGGTCGATGATTGAGCGCCCGCGCCGGCTGCCGGATCGAACCATTTACGGGAACAGGCCCTTCACCCGGCTCGCCTCGGCGACGCGGCTGATGGCCAGGGTGTAGGCGGCGGTGCGGTAATCGCAGTCGGCTTCGTCGGCCATCGCGTTCACGCGGTCGAAGGCGCGCTCCATGATCTTTTGCAGCTCGCTCTGGACGCGGGGCAAATCCCAGAAGTAGGCGTCGAGGCCCTGCACCCACTCGAAGTAGCTGACCGTCACGCCGCCGGCGTTGGCGAGGATGTCGGGCAGGATGGTCACGCCGCTCTCCCGCAGTATCGCGTCGGCCGCGGGAGTGGTGGGGCCGTTGGCGCCCTCGGCGATGACCTGGGCCTTGACGTGCGGGGCGATCGTCTTGTCGATCGTGTTCTCCAAGGCCGCGGGAATCAGCACGTCGCAGTCGCAGGTCAGCAGCTCCTCGTTGGAGATCGCCTCGGCGTCGGGGAAATCCGTCAGTTGGCCGTTCTCCAGGTAGTACGCCCCGGCGGCGGCGACGTCGAGGCCGTCGGGGTCCCACAGGCCGCCAAATTTGTCGCTGACGGCGACGATGTGCGCCCCCTTGTCCGAGCACAGCCGCGCCGCGTGGTAGCCGACCTGGCCGAATCCCTGCACGGCCACCCGCTTGCCGCGCAAGTCGGTGTTCTTCACGACCTGTAGGTAGCGGAGCAGCACGTTCATGACGCCCCGGCCGGTCGCCTCCTCCCGGCCGACGCTGCCGCCGAGGCTCACCGGCTTGCCCGTCACCACGCCCAGCACCTGGTGCCCCTCAAGGGTGCTGTAGGTGTCCATGATCCACGCCATCGCTTGGGCGTCGGTGCCCATGTCCGGCGCCGGAATGTCGATGTCCGGGCCGATGGTCGTGTAACACTCGTTGGTCCACCGCCGGATCAATCGCTCCCGCTCGGCCTCGGACAGCGTCTTCGGGTCACACACGATGCCGCCCTTGGCCCCGCCGTAGGGCAGGTTGACCAGCGCGTTCTTCCACGTCTGCAGCATGGCCAGCGCCATCACCTCGTCCCGCGCCACGCTCGTCGCCATCCGCAGCCCGCCCTTGTACGGCCCGAGCGCGTTGTTGTGCTGCACCCGATACCCCGTAAACGCCTGGATCTGCCCGTTATCCCGCCGGATCGGACAGGTCACGGTCGTGATCCGCCGCGGCGAACTGAGCCCCCCCCGCCACTCGGCGTCCAGCCGCATCGAGTCGTACACCCGCTCGAAGTACGCGTTGGCATTCTCCCAAAACCGATCGGCATGATCCGACGGAGCGGCAGGGGCAAGCAGGTTGGTGGCGGCGGCGCGGTCCATCCGCACAGCGTATCCGCTTCACCGTCTATGACGCGACTAAGGCACCTACGGATGGACCTCTCCCGCCCCACCTTGCAATGCGGCAGTGAGCATCAGATCCTCCGTGTCAGCCAGCTCCTCTTGCATCGCCTTCGACTCCAGATACTCTAGCGCTTCAGCGTCGGCCGTATAATTGACGTTGCCATGATGAAGCTTCACGGCTTCAACGATCTTGTCCAGCGGGACGCAAAAGAACTCTTTGCGCAGATTGACCCGGTTGACGCGGTACTCATCCAACTCCCGATGGAGAGCGGCTTCGGTGGCCGGAGCGTCATCGCTGGCGAAGATGGCGTGGACGTCGAAAGAGAATGGCACTGACGCGTCGCCAAGCTCACGCACACGATCCATGGGTTCGAGCCGCCGGGTCATGCCGACCTTGAAGACGTGTTCGCCAAAGCTCCCGATGTTGCTGATGACATAGATGTGGCCGACCTTCGTCTGCTCGGCAAGGCTCTTCGTCCGCTCCGCCGCCGCCTGCGCTTCTGCCAGCTCATGGCGAAGTTGGTCGATTTCCTCGCTGTGCTGACCGCCGAGCATCTTGATCGCCTTCTCGAGTGCTTCCCGCTTGAACTTTGCTTCTTGGTCTGCCTTCTTGATCGCCTTGCGGATCTCACGTTCTCGTCGTTCCTCCTCGCGGATCTGTGCTTTGACCTCCGCTTGCCGTTGCCGCTCCGCCTCCGCGTTGATAGCCAACCGGTGCTCCTCGTTTAACCGGCGGACCACGAACTTGCGGTCCTTCTCCGGCATCGTGTAGCCGTTCTGCGCAGCCTTCGTCACCGACTGCAGAATCCGCTTCTCCCGGGCATGGTAGTTACTGGCCGTCACCCGCTGGAGCTGATCAGCAACCTGCTCTGAAATGATGTACGCCCCCATGACATCGACCCGCTCGGCCGCCTTCGCCTCCGCCTGTTTTCTGAGTGCATCGGCACCAATCGCCTGCTCCTCCGCACGCCGCTTGGCTGTATGAGCCTGGTTCGCAAGCTGCGCGTGTTGTTGCACGCTGCTCCGCTTCGACCATGCCACCCGCCATCGCCGCAAAGTTACGGCGAATGGATCGCGGCGACCTTCAAGGTAGAGGACGAGAAAAATCATCGCCAGCAGTGAGGCGATCACGGCCCAAGTCAACAGAAGAAGCACCACACCCATGACCAAAGCAGGTTAGCAGACGAAGAAGACGCCACAAACTGACCTGATGAAACGGGCTACGCCCGCCGGGCTGTCATCCTGTCGTTCCTCCCATGAGCGTTCACCGGTGCTGCCTTCGGATGGTCATGTCGAAGTTCTTCACCATGCCGCGGTACATCTGCCAGACCACGGCCGCGTAGACGCCGATGGCAAGGAGGGTGCCGATGATGATGGCGACGCGGGTGGCGTTCTGCATGCCGAAGTCGGTGCCGTTGAAGACGTCGCCGCCGAACTGGTCGGGGGCGATCAGGACGCTCATCACCGTGAACGGGCTGAGGGTGGCCAGGGCGAACGGCAGCGGGTTGTCGCCGGTGGAGTCGACGAAGCTGTAGCCGCACAGGCCCAGGGCACCCACGGCCCCGAGGACGATGGCGAGGCTGGCCATCACGGCGCGGACGGTGGTGCGCAGCCGCAGCGACATGCTCATGCCGACGATCGCGGCGAAGGCGGCGATCACGATCAGCATCAGCGGCAGCAGCACGGCCGCCTCGGGGAAGACGGTCCACTCCTCCGACAGCCCGCCGCGGGCCCACGTGGCGAGGTCGACCATCGTGAACACCAGCACGCTCGCCGCCGGCACCGCGACCAGCGGCAGGACGTAGCTGACCAAACCGCGCAGCTTGCCCCAGATGTAATACCGGCTGGTGATCGGCGTCGAGAGCAATAGGTCCAGCGTGCCGTCCTCCTTCTCCCGCGTCACCGTGCTGGCGGCGGCGTTGGTGACGATCAGCAGGATGATGCACGTCTCGAGAAACACCGCCCCAAGTAGCGCGGCCCGCACGTCGGGGCGACTCAGCCGCGTGTCGATGTCGCGGAGGTTAATGCTGCCGAGCGTGCGGACGCCGTCGGAGGAAAGGCCGTCCTGGAAGCTGGCGACTTCGTAACGGCCGCGCAGGCGGGCGGTGGTATCGGGTTGACCGTTGTAGTTGATTTGCGTGAAGTTCGTCAGGGCATAGCGCTGGTTTGGGCCGCTGATGAACAGCGACTGGTTGGCGGCGCTGAACGCGCCGCGATCGATGAAGTTGGCCGGGGCGGTGCGTTCGCTGGCGTAAAGGACGGCGAGCGTGATGGCGACGCCGAGCCCGAGCAGGATGAAGCCGTAGCGGGTGACGGTCGCCTTGGCGGCGGAGGCCTTGGTGCGGGCTTCCCGCCAGGCGATCGGGTTGCTCCACACGATTCGCGGCGGCCGGGCCTTGCCCTCGCGGAGAAGCGGCAGCTTGCGGAGCAGCCACGTCTTGAAGCTCACGCTCGACTGCGCCACGCGCCGCAGCAGCACGATGCTCGGCAGCACGACCACGGCCGAGGCGAGCGTCATGAACGCCAGGTAAAACGCGACCGGCCGCGTGAGCATGAAGCCGATCGGCCACGCCTGGAGCGTCTCGGGCAACTGCGTCAAGAGCGGCGGCTGGTAGCCGTCGGTGTCGAGGACGGTCCGCAGCGCGAGGAACGGGTTGAGGCCCGTCACCCACGTCGTCTGGCTCATCCCGCTGACCATGCCGTCGGGCGAGACCAGCGGCATTTTCAGCCACGCCACCTGGTTCAGCAGCAGCCCGCCGACGAGGTAGATCGCCACGAACATGAAGAACGAGAAAATCGTCCGCCGCGTGCCGACCTTGAACGTGGCGATGCCGACCGCCAGCGCCCCGCAGACGAGCGCCGTGACGGCGGCAATCAAAAACGAGGTGACAATGTCGCCGATCGCCACGCCGCCGAAGATCTGCGTGATGCTGAACACCGGCACGCCCGACAAGAGCAGGGCGAAGACGAAGAACAGCCGCGACAGCAGCGTCCCCAGCACGATCTGCCCGTTCGATAGCGGCGTGGCGAGCAGGATGTCGTACGTCTGCGAATCCTTCTCCTGCGTGATCGCCCCGGCCGTGAAGATCGGGGCCATGAGGGCGACGAGGCCGAGCTGGAAGTAGCTGAGCAGCTCGAAGATGGAGGTCGATTTGCGGGACAGCGCGTCGAGGTCGGTCGAGGAGACGTCGCTGCCCGAGAGCAGACCGATGGCGACGAGGACGATGAGCAACCCGAGGTAGCCGCTGCGGACGAACATGTCCCGCCGCCGCTTGCCGCCGACGCTGACGACGCGCAGCAGGATCGGGTTGGCCGGGATCAGCCGGTACAGATAGTCGCCGATGCCGAGCATGGTTCGCGGTAAGCATCGCGGAACCCGCCGCCGGTTGCAACGCCGGAGGTGGAACATGTCGCGGGCAGGCTTCCGACGGTCGATCAGACAGGGCCGGCCACGGCCTTGCGTCTAAAACTTTGTCTTGAACCCCATCGCCCGGGCCGCGCACCAGCCGGCTTTGGCTTCGTAGAGGCCGAACAGGCCGGCGGCGAGGGCACCGGCCATGGCGAACCAGAGCAGGCGGCTCTCGGTGAAGAAGGCGACGACCGCCAGGGCCAAGGCGATCGCGCACATCACGCCGCCCATGATGCCGCGCATGAGCCGGCCGTGGGCGTCGATGTTGCAGCCGGGCGGCAGGGTCTGGGCAGGGTCGCTCGTCATACCAAAACCGTAGATCGGCCCTGCCCGCCGCGGCGTTCTGTGCTATAAGTCTGAAAGAACCTTCACCGCCGGCGTGCCCCGCGTCGGTTCCACCTCGCGAACTCCACGACCTTCTTCGATTATGCGATACGGCGTCATCATGGCCGGCGGCAGCGGCAAGCGACTCTGGCCGCTCTCGCGCGCCGGCCAGCCCAAGCAATTGCTGCCCGTCGTCAAGGGCAAGAGCCTACTGCGGCTGGCCTACGACCGGCTGCGGTACATGCTGCCGCCCGAGCGGATCTACATCTGCACCGGCGAGACCCACCGCGAGGCCATTCTCGCCGATCTGCCCGAGCTGCCGGCGGAAAATTTGCTCGGCGAGCCCGAGGGCCGCGACACGTCCAACGCCATCGGCTTCAGCGCGGCGGTGCTGGCGAAGAACGACCCGGAGGCCGCCTTCGCCGTGGTGACGGCCGATCACGTCATCACGCCGGTCGACGCGTTCACCGCCGCCCTTGACGCCGGCTTCGGCGTGACCGAGCGGACGGGCCACGCGCTGGTCACGTTCGGCATCGTGCCCACCCACGCCCACACCGGCCTCGGCTACGTCCAGCGGGGCGAAGCGGTCGACGGCTTCACCGACGAGGGTAAGAAGGCGTTCCACGTCGAAGCGTTCAAGGAAAAGCCCGACAAGCCCACGGCCGATCGGTATGTCGAGAGCGGCCGGTTCTACTGGAACAGCGGCATGTTCGTCTGGAAAGCCTCGGCCATCCTCGAGCGCCTGAAGCGGCATCTGCCCGACTCCCACAGCGGCCTCCAGACCATCGCCGACGCCTGGGGCACCGATCGGCAGGACAACGTGCTCAACACGGAGTACCCGAAGCTGCCCAAGATCAGCATCGACTACGCCGTCATGGAGCCGGCGGCGCGGGAGGCGGGCACCGTCTACGTCGTCGAGATGCCGGTGAGCTGGCTCGACGTCGGCAGTTGGCCGGCGCTGGCCGAGACGCTGGACCGCGACGAGCACGACAACGCCATCGACGCCAGCAACTCGGTGCTTATCGACGCCGACGCGAACATCATCGTCAACCGCGACGACAACCATCTGATCGCAGCAGTGGGTGTGAGCGACATGGTGATCGTTCATGCCAAGGACATCACGATGGTGTGCCCCAAGAGCGACGCCGAGCGGGTGAAGGAACTGGTCGAACTTGCCGGCGAGAAGTACGGCGAGACGTTCAAGTAGGCGATTTTCGGTGATCGTTCCGGACCTCCGC
>CAYLSV010000086.1:0-7975 GCA_964386435.1 uncultured Tepidisphaerales bacterium | reverse complement strand
GGCGGAGGTCCGGTCGTTCGGGTGATTTGCCGTCGGGCCTGACCGAACTGGTTCTTGTGGGTCGCTGAAACCGCCTCTGCCTCGTCGAGGCAGGGCTTCACGGCGGGGAGCCGTTGCACTTGTTCGTGAAGCCCCGCCTCTGCGAGGCGGAGGCGGTTTCAGCGACGTCGCCTCACGTGTACGCTGCCTTCATGCGGACGCTTGCTGTCGATCATGGGGACCGTCGGGTCGGGCTGGCTTTGTCCGATGCCGGTGGTTCGCTGGCCTCGCCGCTGGACGTGCTGACGCCGGCAACGCCGACATTGGCGGTGGCTGAGGTGGCGGCGATTGCGGCGCGGGAGGGCGTGCAGCAGATTGTCGTTGGGCTGCCCTACGACATGGACGGCGGTTTGGGCAAGCAGGCGCAGAAGGTCCTGGCGTTCGCCCGCGACCTCCGCGCCGCCACCAACCTGCCGACGCTGATGGCGGACGAGCGGCTCAGCAGCTTCGACGCCGAGACGCAACTCATCGAGCGCAAGCGGCGCGGCGAAAAACTCACCCGCGGCAAGAAAAAACGGCAACTCGACGCCATGGCCGCCGCGAGCTTCCTCGCGGCAGTCCTGCGCGGCGACGTGACGCCGCAGGACGTGACGGCGTTCAGGCGTCCTTGAACTTGATGGCCACTTCGTGGCCGTCGACGCGGATGACGACGCCGCGTTTGCGGTCGACATCCACATCATTGCCAAGCTTGTAGAAGACCTGCTTGCCGTTGCGGCGGTTGTCGATCAGCCGGTTCATGCGCATCAGCCCGAGGTGGTGGCTGACGGTGGGTTGGGGCAAATCGAGCATTTGGCACAACGTGGTGACGTTGCGCTCCCCGTCAACCAGCGCCAGCAGGATGCTGAGCCGGGTCGGGTCGCCCAGGAGGCGGAAGATTCGGAAAAGGAACTCGAGGTTGGCCGGTGGGGTGTGGATGGTCGGCACGCTGCCGACCTCCGCATCGCCACCAGACAACGCCGACACTGAACTACTCGCGTCGTGCATAGGGACCGAACATTAGCCGCTTAATCGGCCGGTGCCAAACTTTGACGTGTTGAACATGTTGAAAGTGAGACTTGTCAAAGATCGGTCGTGGCCGTCGCTCTTGACGCCACCGGCCCGCGGCGTACAGTGGCCGTCCCGCTGGGGCGATGGTCTAATGGGATGACGGCTGAATCGCATTCAGCAAATCGGGGTTCGACTCCCCGTCGCTCCACTTTTCCTGCAAAGCCTTGATCTTGGTGCAGTAGCCGCAGGGGCGGCTTCGCGGCTACTGCACGAGATTGGCGTGTTCACCCGCTCAACGAGAGATTCACCCGTCATCGCCGGCGCAGGGCGAGGATGAGCTCCACCTCGCCGCGGGGGCGGTCGGTGCGGCGGGCGATTTCCTCGACGTCGTGCCCCTCGTCGGCGAGCTCGTAGAGCGTGGCGTGCTGGTAGGTCGGAGCGATGCTCGCCTCTTCCTGCGGCTCCTCGGCCACGGTTTCCACCGCGTCGTCGGCCGGCACGTTGCCGTTGAGACGGGCGATTTTCTGATCGGCCTCTGCGATGAGGGCTTCGAGCTTGGCCGCCTTGGTGTCGATCTGGGCGTTCATCTGCCGGGCCATCTCGTGCAGCTCGGTGAGCAGCTTTTGCATGTCCCGCTCCACGTGCCGCTGCTGGGCGAGGGTGTTGGACGCCGGCAGGGCGGCGGCGGGCTTGCGCTTGTTCTTCCACTTCGTGCGGAACGAGAGAAACACCAGCACGAACAAGCCGAACCCGATGAGCATCACGCCCGCCGGATCGGCCCAAAAACTCGTCGACGGCTCAGCGGTGGCACCCAACAGCGGCATCGCCCGATGGTAGCCGCCGCCACCCCAGGTGCGTCCGTGCGAGGCACGACCGTGAGGGAGTGCGGCCGGCGCAGCCGGCATCAAGGCCTTGTAGCCGGACGCCGGCTGCGCCGGCCGCAATCCCTCACGGTCGTGCCTCGCATGAGCGCACCTGATCTATCCGCGGCCGCTTTTGACCTTGGCCAGTTCGGTTTCCAGCACGTCGCAGACGTGCCGGATGTCGCTGTCTTCCAACCCCGCGTGGAACGGCAGGGCGAGGGTGCGGGCGCTGATGCTCTCGCACATCGGGAAGTCGCCGGGGGCGAAGCCGAACCGTTCGCGGTAAAACGGCTGGAGGTGGATCGGCGGGAAGTAGTTCGCGCACCCCACGCCGCGACGGCGCAGGCGGTTGATCAAGGCATCACGGTCGTCGGCGTTGAACTCGTCGGAGAGCCGCACAACGTAGACGAACCAACTGCCGCCCTCCTCGGCCGAGCGGTTGGGCAGGATCAAATCGCTGCACCCCAAGAGTCGCCGGGTGTAGGCGTCGGCCACCCGGCGGCGGCTGGCGAGGATGTCGGCCAGCCGCTCGATTTGCACGATGCCGATGGCGGCGGCGAGCTCGGTCAGGCGGTAGTTGTACCCCAGCCGCACGTGGGCCAGCCAGTTGCCCGCGCCGCCGCCGGCCATCGCCGTGTCGCGGCCCTGGTTGCGCAAGCTGCGGCACATCTCGGCGAGCTTGTCGTCGTCGGTGACGATCATGCCGCCCTCGCCGGTGGTAATCTGCTTGTTGGGGTAGAAGCCGAAGACGCCCGCCCGGCCGAAGCTGCCGATTTTTCGCCGGTTACCGGCAAGTTCGATGTAGCCGCCGAAGCCTTCGCAGCAGTCTTCAATGAAGACCAGCTCGTTCTTTCGGGCCACCGCCTCCTGCTCGGCCATGCCGCCGGGGTGGCCGAACGCCTCGACGGCGACGATGCCGCGGGTGTGCTCGTTGACGGCCGCCTCGACCTTCGCCGGGTCGGCGTTGAGCGTCTTGGGGTCGATGTCGACGAACACCGGCCGCGCCCCGACCATGAGGATGCAGTTCGCGCTGGCGATGAACGAGAACGGCGTCGTGACAATTTGATCGCCCGGCTTCACGCCCGCCGCCAAGAGCGTGATGTGCAAACCGCTGGTGCCGCTGTTGACGCCAATGCCAAACCGCCGCCCGGCGACCTCGGCACACAACTCCTCGAACCGCCCCAGCCGCGGGCCGATGGAGAGCACGCCCGACTGCATCACCTCGACCACCGCGTCGATTTCCCGCTGCGTGAGGTCCGGCTTGGCGAGCGCGATCATCGGCGACGACATGCCGCGATGGTAGTGCGACGCCCGTGCGAGGCACGACCGTCAGGAAGTGCGGCGGGCGCCGCCCGCATCCGAGGGTCAACCGCCCGATGCTGGCTGCGCCGGCTGCGCCGGCCGCACTCCCTCACGGTCGTGCCTCGCATGTGACTCGGCCGAACGGGCGAACGCCTCGCCCCGCTCTTGGAAGTTGGCGAACTGGTCGTAGCTGGCGTGGCCCGGCGAGAGCAGGATGACGTCGCCGGGCTCGGCCAGCTCGGCGGCCCGCTTCGCCGCGACCTCCAGCGTACCGCAGATCTCCCCGATGCCGGCGAGTTTCAGGGCCAGCGCCTCGGCCGTCTCGCCGATGAGCAGCACCTTCTTCGCCCGCTCGATTAGGGTGTCGAGCAGCGGCGAATCGTCCAAGCCCTTGCCGCGACCGCCGACGATTTGGATGATTTTTCCCGCAGGAAACGCCGCACACGCCGCGGCGGCCGCTTCGGGGATGGTGGCGATCGAGTCGTTCACCCACCGCACCCCCGCCTCGTCGCCGGCCACCAATTGCAGCCGGTGCGGCAGGCCGGTGAAGTCGGCGCACGCCCGCTGGGCCTCGTCCGGGTAGACGCCGAACAGCTTGGCCGCCGCGAACGCCGCCCGCTCGTTTTGCCGGTTGTGCTTGCCGGGCAGCCTGGGTGCGATCATCGCCGGCAAGTTCGCCCGCTTGCCGTATTCGATGACCTGGGCGGCCGTGTACGTCTTGAAGTCGCGGCCGAGCTTGCTGGCGGTAGGGACGATGCAGAAGTCGTTTTCCGCCTGAAAACGCACGAGATTTCGCTTGTCGTTCAGGTACGCCTCCCGGTCGCCGTGCCAATCAAGGTGGTCGGCCCCGATCATCGTCACGACGGCCACGTGCGGCGACCAGTTGGCGACGCCGAGGTGGTGGAGCATGAAGCTCGACAGCTCCAGCACGACAAAATCTTCCACGCTGATGTCGTCGACGTGCGCGATCAGCGGGTCGCCGATGTTGCCCAGCACCCACACCCGCCGCGGCACGTCGCGGTCGAAGCTGACCATTGACCGCTGCGTCTCCCGCCCCGGCTCCGTCGCCACGGTCAGCATGCGGCCCAGCAGGGTGGCGACCGTGCTCTTGCCCTTGGTGCCGGTGACGCCCAGCGTCCAGCGGGTTTTGAGTTGCTCGACGCCGAGGACGATCTCGCTCGTCACCTCGACCCCGGCCTTACGGGCCGCCGTTAGCATCGGGTGGTTCGGCGGCACGGCGGGGTTCGCCACCACCAGCCCGGTGTCGACAAAGTCGGCCTCGTCGTGCCGCCCGAGTTTCAGCGTCACGTCGAGATCGGCCAGCTTTGCCAGCGGCTCAGCGAGCGTCGATTCGTCCGCCGCGTCGGTCACGGTGACGCGGGCGCCTTGCCCGACCAGCCACCGCGTGACCGCCAGCCCGCCGCCGAACCGGCCGAGCCCGAGGACCGTCACACGTTGGCCGGCGAGGTTCCGCGTCATTTGCATCCGAAGTGGTGTTCATCGAGTACCGCCCGCGACAAGGCCCGACCGTCAGGGAGGGTGGGCGGCGCAGCCGCCTTCATCGAGTGGACCCGCCCTCAATGAGCGGGAGTGGGACGACCTGGAGGCGGCTGTGCCGCCCGCCCTCCCTCACGGTTGGGCCTAGTCGCGAGCGCCCCACGCTGCGCACGCCGTCACTCCGCCGGCTCGATGCTCACCGTCAGGCCGCGGCTGTTGAATTGGTCCTCGTACAGCTCGGCCCGCTCCTTGTGCGTGACCAGCAAGAGGGCCACGCCCGATTCGTGGGCCTCCTTCATCCGCATGATCGCGTCGTGGGCTTTCAGCGGCGTGAGCATGACGATCGTCTCGACGACGAACTCCATGTCGTTGTCGTCGTCGTTGTGAAGCAGCACCTTCCACGGCGGCAGCTGCCCTGGCGGGCCGCGGCGGGGTTTGGGCTTTTTCTTGCCCTTGGCTTTGGGCTTGGGCGGCGGCTCCTGGACGGCCGTGCCGCCGCCCTCGTCGCCGTCGTGATCCAACTGCACATCATCGTCGCGTTCGTCTGCCATCAGCAATGCCATCGCCAGTCCTCGTCGGGGTGGTTCGAGTATAGTGCCACACGCCGTGCCGCACGTCGAGAGCAACCCGCACGCCAGCCGCCGGGTGATCATCGGGTTGATGAGCGGCACGAGCGTCGACGGCGTCGACGCCGCCGCCGTCGCCATCACGGGCCGGGGCGAGCAGATGACCGCCGATCTGCTCGGCCACGTCGCGCTGCCTTACGACGACGAACTGCGGCAACGCGTGCTCGCCCTGCGTCAGGCCGGCGGCGGGGCGTTCGCCGAGATCGCCGAGGTCGGGCGACGGCAGACCGACGCCCATGCCAAGGCGGCGAACAAGGTGATGCGACAAGTCGGCCTCGCGCCCGGCGACGTGGCCGCCGTCGCCGCGCACGGGCAGACGCTGTACCACGAGCCGCCGGATTCGATCCAGTGGCTCGACCCCGCCCGCCTCGCCTGGCACACCGGCTGCCGGGTCGTCAGCGACTTCCGCCGGGCCGACCTCGCCGCCGGCGGGCAGGGCGCGCCGTTGGTCCCGCTGGCCGACTGGCTGCTGTTTCGGCACCCGACCGAAACCCGCATCCTGCTCAACCTCGGCGGCATCGCCAACCTCACGCTGCTGCCGGCGGGCGGTGGCCTAACGGACGTCGTCGCCTTCGACACCGGCCCGGCGAACTGCCTGAGCGACGCGATTTGCCGGGAAAAGCTCGGCAAGCCCTACGACGCGAACGGCGACCTCGCCGCCACCGCCGCGGCCGTGCCCGCGGTAACGGCCGCGTTCGCCGGCTCCGACTTCGTCCGGCGCGAGCCGCCCAAAAGCACCGACACGGCGGAGATGGTTCAGACGTTCCGAGACCTCTGGCAGCAGCACGGCGACGGCAAGACGCTCGCCGAAGAACTCGCCACCGCCGACGCCATCGTTGGCACGTGCCTCGCCTGGGCGCTGCGTCGCCTAGGCGTCACCGGCGGCCGCCTCATCGTCGCCGGCGGTGGGACGCGGAACAAGCCGATCATGACCGGCGTCCGAGCCGCCGCCACCATAATCGGCATGGAGCACGACACGACCGTTCCAGTCGACTTGACCGACGATTACGGCATCCCCTCGGCCGCCAAGGAGGCAACGGCCTTCGCCCTCCTCGGCGCGGCCACGCTAGACGGTTTGCCCGGCGGCGTCCCTGCCGCCACGGGGGCAGACAGGGCGGTGGTGCTCGGCTCGGTGACGCCAATGCCGTGATGCTTCGAATTCGGCAGCCGCGGCGGGCCGAAGCCCCCTCCCACTTCAGGAGCGGTTCCTAGATTTGCCGCGATGGCGCTCGACTACTACCGCGGCAACTCAACCGATGATGTCGAGTCGCGGTTCGTCGCGATGTCGGCAATCGTGCCTTGGGCGACGGCGGCTTGGATCCTGCTGGGGGTGGGCGGAATCGCAGCAGGTTCGGGCGGGGGGATCGGCGGCCTCGCCCTGATGCGGGACGGGGACCCGCTGGGCGGCGGCGGAATACTCATCTTCTTCGGCGGGCTTGGGGCGGTGCTGAGCGGGATGGCATGGTGGCTGCACCAATTCGCCCACCTTGCCCGACAAGCGGCGGTGCTCCGGTCGGACGCGGCGCTGGCGGGGGCGCTGCGGGCGGTTGGCATCGTCCTGCAGATCGCCATCCTCGGCACAACGGCGTGGGTGTCGTCGTTCATCATCCTTGCCTGGGTCGTGAGCACGTTGTGATGAACGAGCGTGATGATCGGCGGCGGCTCTCGCGCTGACGACGTAGGCTCGGGCGTGCTGGCGTGCCTCCTGTTGCTGAACGCGGTTGCGGCAAAGCCGGTGGAGGTTTACGCGCCCCCGACGTTCCGGCGAGAGGCCGCCGTGGTGGCGGAGCAGGGGCCGGACGTGGCGGGCGAGGCGTCAATCGGGTGGGCGAGCGACTACGTGTTCCGCGGGGTCGAGCCGGTGGAGCCGGGCGGGCGGGAGGATGTGGGGCACGTGCCGGTGGCGGGGCGGTTGGAACTGGACGGGGCGGTGCGGCCGTGGGTCGGGCTGGTGACGGACTTTGCCGACGACAACGGCTTCGCCGTCCAGGTGGTGCGGCCGGCGGCGGGGGTGGCGTGGGACGTGGGGGCGGTGGAGGTGGACCTCTGGCACGAGTCGTTCCTCTACCCCGACGTGGGCGAGCCGAACACGAACGAGGTGGCCGCCCGGCTCACGTTCGTCGGCGACCGCGAGGCTCTTGCGCCGCCAAGGCTGCAACCGTTCGCCCTGGCGGCTTACGACTACGACGCCCACGACGGCCTTTACCTCGAACTCGGCACCCGCCTGCGGCTGACGCCGCCGGAGTCGGACCTCGCCCTGCACGTCGAAGCACTCGCCGCCTACGTCCACGACCACGAGTACTTTGCTGCCGACGACGACACCGGCTGGCAGCGCTACGACGTCTCGCTGTTGGCCAGCTACGAGCTGAACGAACTGCTCAACCTCCCCCAACGCCGCGGCACGGTCACGCTCGACGCCCGCCTGACCTACACCGGCGGCCTCGACGACGACCTGCAAGCCGACGAACAACTCCACGGCGGCGTCGGCCTGCGGTGGGCGTTCTGAAGAATGCACCGTCCGTCGGCCGGACCTGCAGCACGTCGTGCTGCGGCTATCGCAGCGGGGCCCTCAGGTTCATTAGCGTTAGCCGCACAAAGCACCTCGCACGATTGCTGCTCGCCCGAACCTGCGGCACGTGGTGCCGCGGCTACCGCAGCATG
>CAYLSV010000085.1:251-15438 GCA_964386435.1 uncultured Tepidisphaerales bacterium | reverse complement strand
CGCACAACCCCGCGAGCTTCGACAATGCGATCGCCGACGAGGAGGCGCGGCGGCTGATGCGGACGGTGGGGTTGGCGAGACGCTTCACGCGGCACCGCCTTCCGCGTCAATGGCCGTCACCCTCGAGGTCACGCCCGCTGTCACCCCCAACCGGGGGTGCGGATCAGTGCGATCTGGTGCAGTAATGGCGCGGTTGGACCCCTGCCCAAAGTGGGTCGGGTCGCATGGAAAACGTTGTTCTTGACCCCGTGTGGCCGTTTTGGGGCCGATCCGGTATAATGGGCGCACGTGGACTCGAACCACGGACCTCGTCCTTATCAGGGACGCGCTCTAACCAGCTGAGCTATGCGCCCGGAGGGGCTGGCACGTTAGGCGGGCGGGGGGTGGGGGTCAATGGATCAGACGACGGTGCCGGGGCCGGCGGTGTTGTTGGGCGTGTTGTCGGCGAAAATGGCGTTGTTGAGTGTGCTGGTGCCGGTGGCGTCGGTGAACAGGCCGCCGCCGGCGAGGGCGTTATTCCGCAGGATGTTCACGGTGCCGGCGAGGGTGAGGGTGCCGGCGTTGAACAAACCGCCGCCGTCTTCGGTGACGTTGTTGCGGACGTTGGTGGTGGCGAGGGTGAGCGTGGCACCCTCGGCGTTGAACAGCCCGCCGCCGCTGCCGCCGGTGGCGCGGCCGACGGCGAAGTTGTCGGCGAAGACGCTGCCGGTGATGTTCGTCGTGCCGCCGTTGTTGTTGAACAAGCCGCCGCCCAGGCCGTTGCCGCTGGTGACGGTATTGGTCCGCACGCTGGAGTCGGTGACGGTGAGCGTGCTGCCGGTGGCGTTCCACAGGCCGCCGCCTTCGTTGCGGGCGGCGTTGCGTTCGATGACGCTGTTGCTGAACGAGGCATTGCCGGCGGTTGAGTGGAAGCCGCCACCGTTGCCGGGGCTGGCATCGCCCAGTTGGCCCGCCTGGTTGCCGGTGAGCAAGCTGGCGGTGACGGCGAGCGTGCCGCCGGCCAGTTCGATGCCGCCGCCGGCGCGATTGGCGACGTTGCCGCGCAAGCTCGCGTTGGCCACCGTCAGGTCGCCACCGACGCTGAGCAGGCCGCCGCCGGAGCCGCTGTCGCCCGTGGCTTGGTTGAAGCGGACGCTGGAGTCGGTGACGGTCAGCGTGCCGCCGTTGTTGAACACGCCGCCGCCGCCCTGGTCGGCCGCGTCGCCGACGGCGGCGTTGTCCACAAGTGTCGTCCGCAGCACGTCCATCGTGCCGGTCGCCGAGTTCCACAGCGCCCCGCCCTCGAGCGCGGCGACGTTGCCTTGGAAGAAGCTGTCGACGATGTCCGAATCGGCCGCGGCCGAGATGTGCACGCCGCCGCCGTTGCCGGGGCGGGCCGAACCCTCGGGCCCGGCGACGTTGCGGCGGAAGCTGCTGACGCTCACGTCAAAGTTGCCGGCAATGACTTCCACGCCGCCGCCGGCCCGGTTGGCTTGGTTGGCGAAGACGAACGAGTCGCTGATCGTCAGGCTGCCGCCGGTGGAGAACGCCCCGCCCCCGGACCCGCTGAGGCCGACGGCGGCGTTGTCGCGGACGACGGTGCCGCCGCGAACGTTCATCGTGCCGCCGTTGTTGAACAGCCCGCCGCCGCCATTGGTCGGCAGGACGCCGCCGGCGAGGTTGTTGTTGATGACGGTGCCGCCTTCGACGTTGATGACGCCCCCGGCCGCACCCCAGATGCCGCCGCCCTCGTTGTCGGCGTAGTTGTCGCGGAAGGCGCTGGCGTTGACGGTGACCTGGGCCGCCCCGGTGGTGTGGAGGCCGCCGCCGTTGCCGGGATTGCCTTGATCAAGGTTGCCGGCGGTGTTGCCGCGGACGACGCTGCCGTTCTCGAAGGTCGCCACGCCGGCGATAACCTCCACGCCGCCGCCGGCTCGCTTGGCGAAGTTGAAGGCGATGGACGTGTTGTTCACGAGCAGGTTGCCGGCCGTGGAGAACGCGCCGCCGCCGGAGCCGCTGGTGCCGGAGGCGACGTTGCGGCTGAGCGTGCTGCCGAGGAGCCGAAGGTCGCCGCCGTTGTTGAACACGCCGCCACCACCGTTGTCGGCCGCGTTGCCGAGGGCGACGTTATTGTCGATCACGGTGTCGGTGACGGTCATCAGCGTGCCCGCCTGGTTCCACAGGCCCCCGCCCTCGGCCGCGGCGCGGTTGTTGCGGATCTCGGTGTCGGTAACGGCCACTGTGCCGGCCCCGCCGGAGACGTGCAGGCCGCCGCCGTTGCCCGGCGCGGCCGAACCGCGCGGCCCGGCGACGTTGTTCGCCAGGAACACGCCGTCGAGGGTCGTCGCCCCGTCGATCACCTCCACGCCGCCGCCGGCCCGGTTGGCCCCGTTGCCGGTGACGAAGGTGTTGGTCACGCCGACGGTCCCGCCGACGCTAAGGAGGCCGCCGCCGGAGCCGCTGGTGCCGATGGCGATGTTGTCGCGGATGCTGGACTCGGTGACGGCGAGCGTGCCGCCGTCGTTGAACAAGCCGCCGCCGCCGTTGTCGGCCGCGTCGCCGTTGGCAGCGTTGCGGGCGACGGAAGACAAGTTCACCGTCATCGTGCCGGTGGCCGAGTTCCACAGACCCCCGCCCTCGCTGGCGGCCGTGTTGTCGTTCACGACGCTGTTGGTGAGCGTGACGGTGGTCGGCCCCGTGACGTGCAGCGCCCCGCCATTGCCCGGCGCGGCCAGCCCCGCCGGCCCGGCGACGTTGCGGCGGAAGCTGCTGCCGGTGATGTCGACCGTGCCGGCCGTCACCTCAATCGCGCCGCCGGCCCGGTTGGCGACGTTTTCCGTGAACACGCTGCCGTCGAAGCTCGCCGTCCCGCTGTTGATGAGCACGGCCCCGCCCGAGCCGCTGGCACCGTCGGCCACATTGTCGGTGAAGAGGCTGTCGGTGACGCTGACGCTGCCGCTTTGCAGATAAATGGCCGCGCCGCCGTCGGGCACCCGGTTGTCGCGGAACGTGACGGCGTTCACGCTCACGTCGCCGCCGTCGTTGATCCGCAGGGCCCCGCCGACGTTGTTGCTGCGGGCGTCGGTGAGCGTCAGGTTGTTGAGCGCCACGGCCTCGTTTGTCAGCACGTTGAACACGCCGCCGATGCCGTTGCCGCTGATGACGAGCGTCCGGTCGGTCGGTCCGGCAATCGTGACATCATCGCCGATGTCGATGGCCCCTACGGTCAGCGAAATCAGGTTGATGCCGTCAGCGAACGTGATGGTGTCCCCGGTCGGATCGCCCGCCGGGGCGTCGCCCGACGCCTGGTTGGTCGTCGCCGCCCGAACAGCCTCCCGCAAGCTGATCGAGCCATCAAGCTGCCCGGTGATGTCGGTGTCGGCAACCGTGTCGACGACAAAACTGGCCAGCAGACGGCGGGCTTCGAGGCCTTCAACGAGCATGGGAACGAGCGTGGGGAGTTGGGGCATTTTCAAGCGGGTTGGCGTGGCGGGTGGTTCGGAGCCCCCGTCTTACCACACCACCGCCCTGACCGCAGCCCCTGTTTCCGCGCCGCGTTTACGCAATCGTGCCCGGCCCGGCCGTCGCCTCTGGCGTGTTGTCGGCGAAGACGGCCCCGGCCAGCGTCGCGGTGCCGTTTCCGGCAAACAACCCGCCGCCGCTGTCGGTGGCGACGTTGTGGAGGACGTTTACGGTGTCGTCGAGGACGAGCGAACCCTCGTTGAACAACCCGCCTCCGCGGACGGCGAGGTTGTTGCGGATGTTCGTCGTCGTGATCAGCATCTCCGCCCCAACCGCGTTGTAGAGCCCGCCGCCCTCGCCGGCGTTGTTGCCGATGAACACGCTGGCCGCAACCGTCACTTCGCCCTCGGCCGCGTTGAACACGCCGCCGCCCAGGCCGCCAGGGCTCTCTGCCCGATTGCCGCGCACGCTGCTCTCCAGCAGAAACAACCTGCTCCCGCCGGGGTTCCACAGGCCGCCGCCCTCGCGCCAGGCGGAGTTGCCTTCGACCACGCTGCGGCTGAAGGTGGCTTCACCTGCCGTCGCGTGGAACCCGCCGCCTCTCCCTGGAGCCGCGGTGCCAGCTCCACCGGCGACGTTCGCGGCGATGAGGCTGCTGGACACCAACATTGTCCCGCCGCCAAGCTCCAAGCCGCCGCCGGCCAGCGGGGCGATGTTGCCGCGTACCGACGAGCCGGAGATGCTGACGGTGCCACCGACGCTCATCACGCCGCCGCCTTGGCCCGCCTCGCCGCCCGCGGCCAGGTTGCCGTCGATTACGACGCGGCTCAGGCTCGCCGTTCCATTCGGCCCCTGCCACAGACCGCCGCCACTGCGGTCGGCCGCGTTGTCGCGTAACGCCGACTCCGTCACCGTTGCGGTGGAGTCACCCGACAGGTGCAGCCCACCGCCGTCGGTCGCGGCCGCGTTGTTTCGCAGCACTGAGCCGTCGGCAATCGTCACCTCGCTGTTCGCCACCGCGATGCCGCCGCCGGCCGCTGCGGCGTTGCCACTGACGAGTGACCCCTCGATCACAAGCGATCCGCCTGCGATCACGCCGATGCCGCCGCCCTGGCCGCTGCTCACGACGTTGTCGGCGATGATCGACCGGCTGATTCGAGCATTGGCGAAGTCCAAGAGCACTCCGCCGCCGTCGTGCCGCCGGCCTGCGAAGCCCGCGCCGTCGGTGGTGTTGTCGGTGAACACGCAGTCAATAATCTCGTAGAGGCCGCCGGCCTTGCCGAACAACGCGATGCCGCCGCCGCCCGAGGCGGCGTTGTTGCCGGTCACGGTCAGGTTGCTCAGCCGCCCGCGGCCCGACGCCTCGAACAGGATCGCGCCGCCGCGCCAGTTCGTGTCGCCGCCGGTGAGCGTGAGGCCATCGAGTACGACGTAATCTGCGAGAATGAAGAAGATGCCGCTCTCGCCGTTGGCGTCGATCGTGACCTCGCCGCGGATCTCCACGTCGTCCACCACTGGCAAATCCTGCCCGCCCAGCACGACGCGCTCGATGCCGGAGGCGAACGTGATCACGTCGCGCTCTGTGTCGCTGCCCGCCGGGGCGTCGTTGATCACCTTGTTGAAGCTCGCGGCGTAGACGGCCTCGCGCAAGCTCAGTCGGCCGTCGCGGTCGCCCGGATCCTCCGAGGTTCGCCCGAAAGGCTCGTCCAGCGGGGTGTCCACGACGTAGGCCACCAGCAGCCGCCGCGGCTCGAGCCGCTCCAGATCCGGCAGGACGCTTGCCGCCATGGCAGCGACGCCACCAACTTTCAGAAGCGGCCACCAGCGCATTTCTGACCTTCAGCAACCGTTGAAAATCGCCCGGCCGGTCCTATCGTGTGGCATGCCGACGAGTGACGCCGAGATTGCCGAGCTGGCGAAGGAAGAGTACAAATGGGGCTTCGTCTCCGACATCGAGGCCGACACGGCCCCGCCGGGGTTGAACGAGGACACGATCCGGTTCATCAGCGCCAAGAAGGATGAGCCGCAGTGGCTGCTCGATTGGCGACTCAAAGCGTACCAGGCGTGGCTGCAGATGGACGAGCCGCACCACTGGGGCAAGCTGCACTACCCGGCCTACGACTACCAGGCCGTCAGCTACTTCAGCGCGCCCAAGCCGAAGTACAAGAGCCTCGACGAGGTCGACCCGGAACTGCTGGCCGTCTATGACAAGTTGGGCATTCCGCTGGATGAGCGCAAGGCGCTGCTCGGCGTCGAGGAGTCGGAGAGCGAGGTCGAGGAGCGGCTGAAGAAGCGGGGCGTGGCCGTTGATGCGGTGTTCGACTCGGTGAGCGTCAAGACGACGTTCCAGAAGGAGCTCGAGCAGCACGGCGTGCTCTTCATGAGCTTCGGCGAGGCAGCCCAGAAGCACCCGGAGCTGGTCCAGAAGTACCTGGGCAGCGTGGTGCCGTACCGGGACAACTATTTTGCCACCCTCAACTCGGCGGTCTTCACCGACGGCAGCTTCGTGTTTATCCCCAAGGGCGTGAAGTGCCCGATGGAGCTGTCGACGTACTTCCGCATCAATGCCGAGGGCACGGGGCAGTTCGAGCGGACGCTGATCATCGCCGAGGAGGGGGCCGACGTCAGTTACCTTGAAGGTTGCACGGCGCCGATGCGGGACGAGAACCAGCTGCACGCCGCCGTCGTCGAGCTGGTGGCGCTGGAGGGGGCGACGATCAAGTACAGCACCGTCCAGAACTGGTACCCCGGCGACCCGAAGAGCGGCAAGGGCGGCATCTACAACTTCGTCACCAAGCGCGGCAAGTGCGCAGGCAACAACAGCAAGATCACCTGGACCCAGGTCGAAACCGGCAGCGCGATTACCTGGAAGTACCCGAGCTGCATCCTGCAGGGCGACAACTCGGTCGGCGAGTTCTACAGCGTGGCGCTTTCCAACAACCGCCAGCAGGCTGACACCGGCACGAAGATGATCCACATCGGCAAGAACACCCGCAGCAGCGTCATCAGCAAGGGCATTAGCGCCGGCTTCGGCCAGAACACCTACCGCGGTTTGATCCAGATCAACAAGGGCGCCAAACACGCCCGAAATTTCACCCAATGCGACAGCCTGCTGCTGGGCGACCAGTGTGGTGCCCACACCGAGCCGTACATTGACGTCCGCAACAGCTCGGCCAAGGTCGAGCACGAGGCCAGCACCAGCAAGATCGGCGAGGACCAACTCTTCTACTGCGCCAGCCGCGGCATCGAGCTCGACGACGCGGTGAACATGATCGTCAACGGCTTCTGCAAAGAAGTTTTCGCCGAGCTCCCGATGGAATTCGCCGTCGAGGCCCGCAAGCTCCTGGAGGTGAGCCTGGAAGGCAGCGTGGGCTAAGGTGGTCGCCCGATGCCGCTGAAGGTCCGCAAGCTCAAGCAAATGCTCCGCCGGGCCGGCTTCAACCTGATGCCCGGCCGGGGCAAAGGCAGCCACAGCATGTGGCGGCACAGCCGGTACGCCGACCTCATCGTGGAGCTGTCTGGCAACGACGGTGACGATGCCCGGCAGTATCATGAGGCCGACGTGAAACGGAAGATTGAACAGGTCAAGGCCCGAGACGAGGAGCAGCCATGAGCGACGAAATCCTGCCCGACCCTAAGCGGCCGCACCGCTACAGCCTTATGATCAATTGGTCGGACACAAACAATGCCTTCATCGTCTGCATCCCCGAGTTGAACGCTCTAACCCATGGTGAGACGCTACAGGAAGCCATCGAGATGGCAAAGGATCTGATTGGTTGCTACGTGCAAGACCCGCCGCTAGTCGACTCGCTGCCCGAGCCGCTGCAGTTCGATGACTGCACCAATTTCGCCCCCAACCCGTTTGAGAACCTGCCGGATCTAACGGACAAGCTAAAGCAACACCGCCGGTGGTCGGATGAACCTGCTGGTTCCGACGCCTGTCGCACGGCGGCGGATCTGGAGGAGACGGCCGATGAGCGGGTTCTCGCTTGATGTTCCACCGCGTTGGCGGCCGCGGCTGGAACGGCATCTTGGTGGTCCGCGGCGCCTCGGGGCGGCGGACTTCCTCCACGACCTCGTGCTCATCCGGTACGCCGACGGAAGCCACCAGATGTTCCACTTCGGGCTCGTGCTCCACGATGCCTCGCTCGACGAGATCGCCGTCTTCACCGAGCACTGCGGCTACCACTTCCTTCCGGCACATGGTTTAAAGATCACGCTCTACCAGCAACTCGACCAACTACAACTCGAAACTACGAACTGACATGTCCCTCCTCGATATCCAAAACCTCCACGCCGAGATCCCCGGTCGTGAGATTCTGCAAGGCGTTGACCTCACCATCAACGCCGGGGAGGTCCACGCCATCATGGGCAAGAACGGCTCCGGCAAGTCGACCCTCGCTCAGGTGCTCATGGGGAAGGAAGTTTATGAAGTCACCGAGGGTTCGATTGCCTTCGACGGCAAGGACTTGCTCGAGATGTCGACTGAGGAGCGGGCGCGGGAGGGAATGTTCATTGCCTTCCAGTACCCCGTCGAGATCCCCGGCGTCTCGACCAGTTACTTCCTGCGGGCGGCCGTCAACGAGATCCGCAAGCATCAGGGCAAGCCGGAGCTGTCGGCCATAGAGTTTCTCAAGCTCGTGCGGCAGAAGATGGAATTGCTGGGCATGGACCAATCGTTCATGAACCGGGCGGTCAACGAGGGCTTTTCCGGCGGTGAGAAGAAGCGGAACGAGGTGTTCCAGATGGCCGTCTGTGACCCGCGGTTTTGCATTATGGACGAGACGGACTCCGGCCTCGACATCGACGCGCTCAAGACGGTTGCCAAGGCCGCCAACACGTTGCGGGGGCCGGATAAGGGCATTCTGATGATCACGCACTACCAGCGGCTGCTCGACTACATCGAGCCGACCCACGTGCACGTAATGCTGCAGGGCCGGATCGTCAAGAGCGGCGGCCCGGAGCTGGCTCACCAGCTCGAGGAGCAGGGCTACGACTTCGTCGAGCAGGAACTGGCCACCGCTTGAACCCGCGACCACCTGACCGGCCGCCGCCGCATTGCCACTGAGAGACGTACTGTGAGAACGATGGACCACGGAATGAACGCCGCCAGCGGCGGCAACCTGCCTTGCGCGGCCGCGTCGCTCGCCAACCTCGCCGCCCGGCCGACCCAAGTCCGGCCGTGGGTGGCCGAGCTGCGGGCCGCCGGGGCCAAACAGTTCGACCAAATCGGCCTACCGACCCGCCGGGACGAGGCGTGGCGACACACTGATATCCGTCCGCTCCGCGACACCGACTTCGCCCCCGCCGAGGCCGACGCCGCAACCGCCGAGCGGCTTCACACGGCCTACCAGCTCACCGACGCCGTCGCCGAATTGGTGTTCGTCAACGGCGTGTTCGACGCCGGCCTCTCGCGGATGGTCGACCTGCCGGAGGGCGTGCTGATCACCACGCTCGCCGACGCGTTTTCGCACGAATCGGACAGCCTGTCCGGGAAGCTCGGCTCCGCCGCCGACGCCAAGCTCACGCCGTTCGTCGCCCTCAACCAGGCCGCCCTCGCCGACGGCGCGGCCATCGACGTCGCCGCCGGCACCGAGGTCGCCCAGCCGATCCACCTGCTGTTCATCAGCACCCCCGGCAGCCGGCCCACCGCCAGCTTCCCCCGCACCTTCATCCATGTCGGCGACCGGGCGAAGGCCACCTTCGTCGAGAGCTACGTTGGCCCGGAGGACAGTGTTTACCTGACCAACGCCGTCACCGAAGTGGTTGCCGGCGACGCGGTCGATATCGACCACGTCAAGCTCAACCAGGAGTCGATGAAGGCGTTCCACGTCGCGGCGATGGAGGTCTCGCTCGGCACCGAAGCCAACTGGACCAGCCACAGCGGCACCCTCGGCGGTCGGCTCACCCGCAACGACCTGAACGTTACCCTCGGCGGCGAGCAGAGCCACGCCACGCTCAACGGGCTGGTCGTCGGGCAAGTCGCCGACCACACCGACAATCACACGCTGCTGCGCCACCACGAGCCCAACTGCACCAGCTACCAGCTTTACAAGCACGTGATGGATCGCCGCAGCACCGGCGTGTTCAAGGGGCAAATCTACGTCGCCCAAAAGGCCCAGAAGACCGACGCCGTTCAGAACAGCCGCAGTTTGCTGCTGTCTGACGACGCCCAGATGAACAGCCAGCCGGCGCTTGAGATTTACGCCGACGACGTCAAGTGCACCCACGGCAGCACCACCGGCCCGCTGGACGAGGGCGGGTTGTTCTACCTGAACACCCGCGGCGTCGACGCGGAAACGGCCCGCCGGCTGCTGACCTACGCCTTCGCCGCCGACGTGACCCGCCGGATTAAGGTCGAGCCAGTGCGAGCGCGGATCGAAGATTTTCTCGCCAAGCAGCACGGGCTGCCAACGGATTTCCGGATCCAAGATCTGGCGGGCGCGACGGAAGACGTGGTGTTCTGATGAACCCAAGACCTGCGGCACGTGGTGCCGCGGCTATCGCCGGCGTACCAGATGGCCCCGCTCGCGGTAGCCGCAGCACCACGTGCTGCAGGTTCGGCACAAGAACCTAGAAACTGTGCCCCGCCAGTTCACCACCGCCGAGCAGATGGACGACCCGGCGGTCGATCCGATCGAGCTTCGCCGGGCGCTGCGGTTCATCCGCCGGATCAATGCCGCCCTCGGCTACAACCGGGCGGTTCTGCGAGCACTCCGACAACTCGGCTGTGGACGCGGCAACACGCTGCTCGACATCGCCACCGGCTCCGCCGATCTGCCGGCGGCGCTGCAGCGGCAGGGCGTACAGGCCATTGGCATCGACCGCCACGCCGAGACGCTCGCCGTTGCCGCCGAATGGGCGCACGAGGTGCCGCTGATTCGCGGCGACGCCCTGCATCTGCCGCTGCCCGATCAGTCAATCGACTTCGTCACGGCCAACCTCTTCCTGCACCACCTCCCCGAGGCCGCCGCCGTCGCGGTTCTCGTGGAGATGAAGCGTGTCGCCCGCCGCGGCATCGTCGTCGCCGACCTCTTGCCCGGCCGCCGGCCGCTGGCGTGGATCACGCTGTTCACGCTCCTCAGCCCGCCCATGGTCCGCCACGACGCCCGCACCAGCGTCCGTCAGGCCTTCCCGCTCAACGACGCCCGCCGCCTCGCCGCCGCCGCGGGCTTGGAGCGGGCCACCGTCCGCCGCACCTTCGGCCACCGCTTCCTGATGACGTGGCGGCGGTGATGGCCCAGCAGCTTGAGCCACCGTCGGCCCGTCCCAATCCTCGTGCGTCGCTGAAGCCGCCTCCGCCTCGTAGAGGCGGGGCTTCACGGAAGGTAACTATGTCGCGGGACTTGAAAAGCCCCGTCGGCCCGTCCTGATCCGCGTGCGTCGCTGAAACCCCCTCCACCTCGCAGAGGCGGGGCTTCACGGAAGGTAGCCGTGTCGCGGCACTTGTGCAGCCCCGCCTCTGCGAGGCGGAGGGGGGTTCAGCGACGCTCGGAGTCCTTGGCGGGCAGGTCATAGGGAAAGCTGCTCTATGAGACTTTGCCGTGGTCGTCCGGTTGTGGGAACGGCTCCAGCAGGCGCATCAGGTCACCCGTCATCCGCCGCCAGTCGGGCAGGATGCGGCGGAGCATCGTGTTGATCCGCTCCCGCTCCTGCTCATCCGGGCCGGCGGCATCGCCGAAGCGAAGGCTGTCATACTCGGCAACCAACGACGCGCCCGCCGCCATGTCGTTTTGAATCTGGCAACACGCGCGTCCGGGTTCCCCACTTCGGAAAGAACTGCGGCGTCGACGAACTCGAGCCCAGGCGTTGCCGCTGGCAGCGGCAAGTCGGCGAACGACATCTCCGGCAGTGGCAGCAGCCAGATGCGGATGGACCGGCCCTGCATCGCCTCGGACAGGTGGCCGCCGTTGGGCAGGCGGGTGAGCTTGTCGAGGACCTCGCCGCGGGACTCGCTCACAAGCACGTTGCCGTTGAGCCGCAGCGAGCGGTATGGCAGGATCACTGCCCTGGCGACGTTGTCGGGTGCGGCTCGAAGAGGAACCGCCGCATGCCCCATGCCGCGGCGTAGATGATTGGCGTGTCGAGCAGGGCCACGACCACCTTGAACGCGTAGCCGGTGAGGATGAAGACCCACAGTTGCGGCCACACCGCCCGCCCCGCGTCGATCGGCAGGGCGGCCGCGTAGAAGTGGGTGATCGTGATCACGGCGAACGTGTCGACGTACTGGCTCAGCAGTGTGCTGACGTTGTTCCGCAGCCACAGCGCCCGGCGGTCGGTCAGCCGGCGGAGCAGGTGGAACACTTGCACGTCCACCGCTTGGGCGACGAAGTAGGCGATCATGCTGGCCGCCAGCGCGCCGAAGGCGAGGCGGCGGATGGTCATGAACGCCTCCTCCTCCGGCCCGCCAAAGCCGGGCACCACGCCGGCGAACCACATGACGGCCCCGACCCACAGGCTCACCAGCAGGCCGACGAGCACGACCTGGTTCGCCCGCCGCCGGCCGTAGAACTCGCCGATGAGGTCGGTGCACAAAAACGTCACCGGGTACGGCAACACGCCAATCGCGACGGCAAAGGTGTAGTCGCCGGCGCTGGCAATCGGCCAGAACTTGGCGATGCCGAGGATGTTGAGCATGGCCAGCGTGGCGAGAAAGATGCCGCTGAGCACGAGGAACACCGCCTCCCGCCGCCGGGCGAGGTGGTCGGGGACGATCCGATCCGGGGCGTCATCAGGTAGCCGCACAGGTGGATGATGCCGCAGGAGCGACGGAGAGGCCAGCGGGTTGAAAGTCTGCGCCCGAGGCTGCGACGTTTTTGAAAGCGTTTCAGGCCGCCGATGATCCTGAACCCCGCGGCTACCGCACGTGTTCCGATGGGTTCCTTTTCAAGCCGGCAGGTGTTGGCGGAACCAGCGGAGCCAGTTGTGGCCGAGGATGCCGGTGGCTTCGGCGTCGGTGAAGCTCGCGGCGAGGAGGGCGGGGTGGAGTTTCGGGAGGTCGGCGGCGGTTTCAATCTCCTGCGGGATGTGCTCACGGCCCAGGCCGCCGTCCATGTCGGTGCCGAGGCCGATGAGGTCGGGGCGGCCCGTCAGGTCAGCGATGTGCCGGGCGTGGCGGGCCACATCGTCGAGCGTGGCGGGACGGTTGCCGCCGGCGGGGACTAGGAACTTGCGAAAGAAGTTGAGGCCGATCATGCCGTTGCGGTCGGCGAGGCGGCAGATGGCTTCGTCGGGCAGGTGCCGACCACCGGGGTCGTCGCCGACGATCACGCGGCAGTTGGAGTGCGTCGCGCACATCGGCCCGGTGGCGGTGTCCAGCAAATCGGTCACCGCCTCGTCGGCAAGGTGGCTGATGTCGTGGATCATGCCAAGATCGTCCATGGCGGCGACGGTTCGGCGGCCCAGGGCGGTGAGGCCGCCGGGGTGGCCGGTGCCGCCGGCGTGGGCGGTGCCTTGCCATGCGAGGCCGATCATGCGGAGGCCGCGGGCGAACCAATCGGCGACCTGACCGGCGTCGTCGATCGCGTCGGCCCCCTCCATCAGCAGCAGGCACGGCAGGCGGTCACGCGCCGCGTCCGGCACATCGGCCGCAGTGCGGACGGCCGCGAGCTCGCCGGCGGCGATCAGCTTGTTGTAGTGCGCCAGTTGCTGCTCCGCCTGCCGCCGCGCCCCCGCGGCGTCGGCGTAGCCGGCGTGGCGGCCGTCCTGCGGCAGGGCGAACAGGGTGGCGACGACCAGCGCCGCGCCGCCGCGTCGCAAATCGGGCAAACCGACGGTGGCCGTCTCGTTGTCGACGAACGGCTGCTCGCTCGCCGGGCGGGTCACGTCGCGGCCGCGCTGGGTGGCGTTCCAGGCGAGGTCCAGGTGGGCGTCGACGATCAGCGGCTGAAGCATGTTCAGATGTTACGGGAATGTCCCGTGGCGGATGGCGAACCTCGACGAGTGGCTTATCATGCGATGATGACGACGATTTCGCGTTCCACCGCCACCCCGCCGGCCCCGGCGTCGGACAAAAAGACCGTGGCCAGCCAGTACGCCCTGCCGGCGATCGGCGGCGAGTACCACTTTTTGTTCCGCCGCATGCACTCGCTGACGGGCATCCTGTTCGGCGGGTACATCGTGGTCCACCTGCTCATCAACGCCACGCTGCTCGAGGGCAGCCGGGGCGTGGAGGCGACGGTGTTCCAGCAGCAGGTCGACAAAATCCACTCGCTGCCGTGGCTGGTGGCGATCGAGTGGGTGGCGATCATCCTGCCGCTGATCTACCACACCGTCTACGGCATCTGGATCACCGCCACCGGCCAGCCCAACGTCGGCGGCTACGGGTACGCCAAGAACTGGTTCTACCTCGCCCAGCGGGTCAGCGCCGTCATCCTCGTCTTCTTCATCGCCTTCCACGTGCTGTCGATGAAGATCGGCGGCACGTCGTTCACCTTCGTGCCTCACGATCTGGCGACCGAAAGCACCGCGTTGCATTTGCAGTACTCGTGGCTCGTCGGCTGGGTCGTCTACCCGATCGGCATCCTGGCCGGCACGTTCCACCTGGCCAACGGCTTCTGGACGGCCGCCATCACCTGGGGCCTGACGACCACCGCCACGGCCCAGTTCCGCTGGGGTCTGGCGTGCGTCGGCCTGTTCATCGTGACCACCCTCGCCGGCTTCGGCGCACTCGCCGGCGGCCTGGGCATCGACCTGGATGAGGCGGAGATCGCCGCCGTTCGCGCCGCCCAAGATGGCACGGTGCTGACCGAAGACGGCGAACTCGTCGACGAAGGCCCGGAACTCATCGACGGCGGCCCGGCCCAGGTGATCCAAGAAACGGCCGAAGGCGTCGAAGACTTGGTGGATTGAGTCGGAAGTGATGAGTGATGAATGGCGGAGTGATGAGTGCCGAAGCCCAAGTCCGGCACTCATCACTCCGCAACTCATCATTCATCACTTCCGCCGCCTCCATCCGTTCATCCGGCTGGACGGATGGATCGGGGCGATGTAAAGTCCTCGCATGCGGATCGACCAGATTATCGGCGGCGACGGGGGCGGCGGCCCGACCGTGAGCTTCGAGTTCTTCCCGCCCAAGACGCCCGAAGGCTTCGACAAGCTGTTCCACGTCATCAGCGACCTCAAGGAGCTGCAGCCGAGCTTCGTCGACGTCACCTACGGCGCCGGCGGCGGCACGCGGGAGAAGACGGTCGAGTTGACCGGCCGCATCCAACGGGAGGCGGGCTTGACGGCGATGGCCCATCTCACCTGCGTCGGCCACACGAAGGACGAGATCGCCGCGATCCTGGATGACCTGGCCGAGCAAGGCGTGCAAAACGTCCTGGCCCTTCGTGGCGACCCGCCCGGCGGCGGCGGGGCGTGGAAGCGAACCGAAGGCGGCTTCGAGTTCGCCGGCGATCTGGTCCGCTTCATCAAGCAGCGCCACCCCGAGATGTTCGTCACCGTCGCCGGCTTCCCCGAGGGGCACCCGCAGTGCATCAACCGCCAGCGCGATCTGGAGCACCTCAAGGCCAAGATCGACGCCGGCGCGGGGGCCGTGATCACGCAGTTGTTCTTCGACAACAACGACTTCCTCAGCTTCCGCGACGCGGCCAAGCAGCTCGGCGTGGACGTGCCGATCATCGCCGGGGTGATGCCGATCCAGAAGCTGGACCAGATGAAGCGGTTCGTCACGATGTGCGGCGCCAAGATCCCGCACCCGCTGCTGACCGCGCTCGAGCGGCTCGACGATGCCGACGCCGTCGAG
>CAYLSV010000085.1:0-215 GCA_964386435.1 uncultured Tepidisphaerales bacterium | reverse complement strand
CCGCCAGATCGTCGAGAGCCTGAACCTCCCCCACCGCCGCGACGCGGCGGCATAGTGGGTTATCGATCCTGCGACGCGTGGCGTCGCGGCTGCTCGCGGCGAGCGTCTGGAAACCTTTGCTGTGGATAGAGCAGCTTGCGTGAACGACGCTCGCCCGGACCTGCGGCACGTGGTGCCGCGGCTACCGCGAGCCAACCACATGGTCATGCTGCGGT
>CAYLSV010000084.1:0-15718 GCA_964386435.1 uncultured Tepidisphaerales bacterium | reverse complement strand
TGCTTTTCCACCGAACGCGCGGAGCAAGCTCCGCGGCTACCCCAGACACCAAGTGCGTTCCGGACACGGTGGGTATCACGGCGAATCGAGCAGCGCCCGCACCCGCTCGTGGCACGTTGCCGTGATCGACTCCCAACCCGTCCGGCGGTTCTCGGCGTCGGCGAAGTGCGCTGCCACTCCGAACCGCACGAGCAGCCGCGTCGGCCGCGGCAGCCGGCCGCCCTTGGGCCACGCGGCGTGGGCACCAAGAATGGCCGCCGGGATCACCGGCACGTCGAGGCCGGCAACGAGCATGCCGAGGCCGGGCTGGAACTCGCCGAGCCTGCCGTCGATGCTGCGGGTGCCCTCGGGGAAGAGGATGAGCGTTTCGCCATTCGTCAGCCGGCGGCGAAGGTCGGCCAGCTCGTGGCGGGCGGCCTTGCCCCGGCGGACCGGCAGCGCGCCGATCAGCAGGGCGGCGAGGATCGACCGCCTGATATCGCGGAAGAAGTAGTCGGCCGCCGCCACCGGGTAGGCCGACCGCCGCAGCGTCCGCGGCAGGGCGGCCACCAGCGCCGGGGCGTCGAGGTGCGACGAATGATTCGCCACGATCACCGCCGGCGAGTCGGACGGCAAATGCGCGCACCCCTCCACCCTCAGCCGGTGGGCCACTTTCAGGTACGACCGCGTGACCAGCCGCGAGGTGCCGCAGCACGCCCACGAGATCAGCCCCGGCTCCCGCCGCGGCGAAGCCCACCGCCGACCAATCGGCTCGTTCAAATCGGTCGCCGGCTCGTACCGCCACGCGGCCGGCTCCTCTGGCAACTTCATCAGAACCACCCCGCGCTGAACACCCGCTCGGTTGCGCCGTCGCCCACGCCCTGCAGGTAGCCGACGTAGTGGAACACGGCCGGCGTGACGAGGATCAGCGAGTCGATGCGGTCCAGCAACCCGCCGTGCCCCGGCAGGAGCTGGCCGAAGTCCTCGAGGCCGAGGTCACGCTTGATGCTCGACAGCAGCAGGTCGCCGAACTGCCCGAGAACGCCGACCGTGAGTGCCAGCACGAGCACGTGCGGCCACCAGCCGTAGACGCGACCGTCGAACACGAACCACCCGAGGCCGCCGCTCATGACCATCGTCAAAGTGATGGCCCCCAGCGCGCCGCCCCACGTCTTGCTCGGCGAGGTGTTCGGGGCGAGCCGGCGGCGGCCGAGCAGCTTGCCGGCAGTGAAGGCGAAGACGTCGTTGAGCGCGACGGCGAGGACGAGCCACAGCAGCAACGCCCGGTAGTGCGGCTCGTTGGTGAAAAACGCCAAATGCCCCAGGCCGCTGCCGAACAGGGCGTAGGCGAACACGCCCAGCGCGGTCCGCTGCAAATAGCCGTTCGGCCGGTCGGGCAGGATGCCGGCGAGCGCGATGAGGGCGATGCTCAGCGGGAAGAGGGCGACGAACAGCGCGTAGTAGTTGTCCACGGCCGCGGCGAATGTCAGCACGATGCCGACGACGACGGCGACCGAGGTCAGGCGGTGGCGGAACAAACCCGTCGCCCGGCCGAACTCGCGGTAGCACGCCAGCGCCAGCACGAGCAGGGCGAGGCACGTCGCCGCCGCCCCGAGCGTGATCGGCAGTGCGGCGGCCAGGGCGATGACCAACCACGTCGCCCACCGCCGCCAGAGCTCGGGCCGCAGGTTGTTCGGGGAAATGAGAAAGATCAGCGGCGCGATTGTCAGCAGGCCTGCGACGAGGCCCAGCAGCCACAGCGCCCCCGGCTGCTGCAGCGTGAGCCGGGGGTCGAACAACCGCGTGGCATCGGCGGGTGTCACGTCGCCCCCCGCAGTTGGCCCGCGATGCCGACGAGCCGCCGCAGACAGGTGAGGAGTGAGCCGACGACGATGACGCCCAACGCCCAGAGCGGCAGATGCCACTCGACAGATATGCTGGGCACGATTGCGGCAACGATTGCCCACGCCGTCACCACCGCCATCCGGTGCTGCTTTGCCATCGGCCCGCGGAAGTCGCTCGGTAGCCCCGCCGCCTTGCCGACGGTTCGGACGTAGGCCGTCATCACCGCCAGCACGGCGGCCACCGCCCCGAGCATGGGCGACGCCCCGGCGGCGAAGCCGAGGCCGATCAACACCGCCGAATCGCTCACCCGGTCCGGCACCTCGTTGAACAACTCGCCCAACGCCGACGCTCTGTTCGCGGCGATGGCCACCATGCCGTCGAGCAAATTCGCCAACAGCCGAAGCTGCACGAACGCGGCGACGAGCAGGTACGTCCACCAGGCGTGCACGAACGCCAGCAGCAAACCAGCCGCGATGGCCGCGAGCATGCCGATGATCGAGATGGCATTGGCAGAAACCCCCGCCGCCGCAAGCGCAGTTGCCAAGCGGTTAAACACGCCGACCCGCCGGGCGGCGATGGGGCGGCGATCGGTGACGGCATACGGCATGGAAGCAAGTGCGACGTGATGAAGTGTGACGTGGTGATTTTCCGGAAGCAACTCGCCACGTCCCACTTCACCAAGTCCCACTTCACCACGTCCCACTTGCCGCTCACTCCTCGCGGGAGGCGCCGGCCATGAAGCCTTCGAGCTTGCGGGCGCGGACCGGGTGTTGGAGCTTGCGGATCGCCTTGGCCTCGACCTGGCGGACGCGTTCTCGCGTGACCTTAAAGATGCGGCCGACCTCTTCGAGGGTGTAGGTGTAGCCGTCGCCGATGCCGTAGCGGAGCTTGATGATCTCGCGCTCGCGGTAGGTGAGGGTTTTCAGGACCTGCTCGATCTTGTCCTTGAGCATCTCCTGGGCGGCGGAGTCGACCGGGCTTTCGGCCCGCTCGTCCTCGATGAAGTCGCCGAAGTTGCTGTCCTCGGTCTCGCCGACCGGGCGGTCGATGCTCACCGGGTGGCGGCTGATCTTCAGGACCCGCCGGGTTTCGGGCAGGGTCATCTCGGCCTCCTTGGCGACCTCCTCGTCGGTGGGCTTGCGGCCGAGCTGTTGCAGCAGCACCTTCTCGATGTTCCGCAGGCGGCTCATCGTCTCGATCATGTGGACCGGGATGCGAATCGTCCGGGCGTGATCGGCGATGGCGCGGGTGATGGCCTGGCGGATCCACCAGGTGGCGTAGGTGCTGAACTTGAAGCCGCGGCGGTACTCGTACTTGTCGACCGCCCGCATCAGGCCGGTGTTGCCTTCCTGGATGATGTCGAGGAACGACAGGCCGCGATTGCGGTACTTTTTGGCGATGCTGACGACCAGCCGCAGGTTGCCGCCGGAAAGGTGCCGCTTGGCCTCCTCGTAGCGGTTGAAGATTTTGCGGATGTGCACCACCCGGCCGTGCAGATCGGCGGCGTCCTCCATCACGAGGTCTTCCAAACCCTCCAACTCCTGCCGGCACACGTCTATGTCCTCGCCGGGGTCGTCCTCCTCGGCGAGCTGGTCGATCCGCTCCTCCAACTCGAGCATTTTGGTGCTAATGCTGCTGAGCTTCTTCATCAGCGGGGCGACCCGGCTGGTGCGGAGCGTGAGTTCTTCAAGAAGTTTCACCGCCCGGCGGCGGCGGCGGGCGAGCTTGGTTTGCAGCTCCTCGCGCTTCTTCGTTGCCGACTCAGGGAGGTCGCGGAGCTGCTCCCACAGCTCCATGTTGCGGTGCATCATCGACCGCAGCGTCTCCAGATTCCGCGGGATGCGGGCCCCGACCGTCTGCTTGTCGGCCTGGTCGTCGGCGGTGCTGATCTTCATCGTCCGGTCGAACGGCAGGCTGCCGTCGTGGACCTGCTGCAAAATTTCGACCGCGCCGCTGATGCAGTAATCGCTTTCCATCACCCGGCTGCGGAAAATCTTGCGGGTGATCTCGATCTTCTTGGCGAGGTCGATTTCCTGCTCGCGGGTCAGCAGCGGGATCTCGCCCATCTGGGTCAGGTACATGCGGACCGGGTCGTCTATCCGCTTGGTGCCGGCCTCGGCGAGTTCTTTTTGCAAATCGCTCAGTTCGGCGTCGGAGCCGGGGCGGGCGGAGGATTCGAGGATGCGATCGGCATAATCCTCGGCGTCGTCGTTGTTGCTGCTGCTGGCGGTTTTGGCGCGGGCGTTGGGGTCGACGGTGTTGCTCGTGCCGCCGATGCTGGGCATCTCCGGGGCGCGGAGGCCGGCCGTCTGCTTGGCCGCGGCGAGGCGGCTGGCGGGGGCGACGGTTGCGTTGGCGTGCTTCTCAAATCGGCGGACGTCGCGAACGTCCAGCAGTTGCAACCCGACCTCGTCGAGGGCGTCGAGCAGGTGGTCGATTTTCTCCGGGCTGACCATTTCGTCCGGCAGGTTGGTGCACACCTCGCTGAGCGTGAGGTAGCCCCGCTCGGCGGCCATGTCGAGCAGGAGGCCGACGCGGCGGTCGGCCTCGGAGGCGTTGCCGGAGCCGATGAGCAGGATGTCGCCGCTCTCGTTGGTGGCGCTGCCGGCCTCGTGAATGCGGCGTTCGGAGTCGTTCATGCCCCGGCCGGCCGTCTCGGCGGCGGTGGCGCTGGGCGTGGGGATGGCGGGGTTCTGGCCGGGGCGGCGCGAGCCGTTGGCGGTGCCGTTGGTCTTGCGAGTCTTGCCGTTGTGGTGTGCGCCGTGGGTCATGGTGGCCAAATGGCTTGGGGTGGTCGGGGCGGGGCATCCAACGCCGCCGCGGCCGGGTACTGCTTGAACTGTCAACCGGCATCCTGCCGGGCATCCTTCAACGTGCCTCACGGTTGGGCTGGGGCAAGTGCGAAATCGGGCGGGTCAGAACCGGCCGCGGGCCAAATCTTCCTTCGACGCCGACTCGGCCAACGCCCGAAGCCGGGCGGCGTCGGCGTCAAGGTCGTCGACCTCGCGGGTGCTACGGCCGGCCGAGCCGATGAGTTCCCGCTCCCGCTGGCGGTCGCGGCGGCGGGTGAAGAACTCGAGGCTGCCCCGCAGCCGCGCGTCCAGGTCGTCGGATTCGTCCGCGTCATTGCCCCGTCGCCCTCGGTTGAGCCCTTCCCGAACCAGCGTCATCACCAGCGGCCGAAGGTCGGCGTCGATTGTCGGCACCCACTCGGCCAGCTCCGGCTCGCCCTCGTGCCGTTGGTGATCCCAGTATCTTTCGGCAATTCTACGCAGCGGCGCGGCGTCGGGGCCGAAGTTGTCCGGGGCCACCGTTTCCTGCACCGCCGACCAACGATCCGGGGCCTCCAGCAGCAGCGACAGCAGCTCACACTGCGCCCGCTCCTCGGCCGTCCGATTCGCCGGGGGCGGCAAAAACGCCTCGGGTTCGGCAACCGGCTGGTCCGGCTCGGCCGGACGGTGGCCCTGCTCGCGCTTGAGCTCGACGGCGATCTGTCGCAATCTTGGCCGCAGGTCGGCGAGGTCGATTTTCGTGTGGTACGCGACCTGGGCGAGCACGTTCTGCAGCCGCTCGGGCTTGACGCTGCGGCCGAGGCTGGCGCGGACCAGGAGCTCGAGGTACTTTTCGACCGCCGTCTGTCGGTCGGTGACGCTGCCGCCGCCGCGGGCGACCTTGTGCCAGTGGTAATCGAGCGGGTTTTCGGCGGCGTCGGCAAGGGAGGCGAAGCCGTCGGCACCGTGCTCGGTGACGAACTCGTCCGGGTCCTGCCCCGGCGGCAGGGTGGCGATGGCGATCTCGATGTCCTGCGTCAAAAACAACTCCACCGACCGCTGTGCCGCCCCGGCCCCGGCGGCGTCGGCGTCGAACAGCAGCACGACCTTGTCGGCGAACCGCCCGAGCAGCTTCACGTGCTCCGCCGTCAACGCCGTGCCGAGGACACTGACGACGTTCTGGGCCCCGTGCTGGTGGCACTTGACGACGTCGGTGTAGCCCTCGACGACGACCACGGTTTTGGCTTTGAGGATCGCGTCCTTGGCCCGGTCGAGGCCGAAGGCGACGCGGCTTTTGTGGAACAGCGGCGTTTCCTTCGAGTTCAGGTACTTCGCCGGGTGTTTGCCGCCGGGCAACACGCGGCCGCCGAAGGCGATGGTGCGGCCTTGCTCGTCGCGGATCGGGAACATGACCCGGTCGCGGAAGCTGGCGAAAAATCCGCCGCGGTCGTTGGGCTTCACGAGGTCGGCCTCGACGAGCACGTCAATCGGGAACTTCTTGAGCGCGGCGTCGGTCTGGAAGGCGTCGAAGGAATCGGGGGCGAAGCCGAGGCCGAAGTCGCGGGCGATTTCGCCGGTGAAGCCGCGGCCCTTGAGGTACTCGCGGGCCGCTTGCCCGTCGTCGGATCGGAGCTGCTTCTGGAACCACCCGGCCGCGGCGGCGCAGGCGTCATACAGCTGCTGCCGCCGGTCGCTTCTGCCGTTGTCGCCTTTGCCGAGCTTGGGCAGCTCGATGTTGTGCTGCTCGGCCAACAGCCGCAGTGCCGGGCCGAACTCCAAACGGTCCCGCTGCATGACGAAGTCGATGACGTTGCCGCCGGCACGGCAGCCGAAGCAGTGGAACATCCGCTTGTGCGGGATGACGTAGAAGCTGGGCGTCTTCTCGTCGTGGAACGGGCACAACCCGACCATCTCCCGCCCGCGCGGCTTGAGCTTCACGCTCCGCCCGACCACGTCGGCGATGTCGACGCCGTCGAGCACAAGTTGTTTGCCGTCGGGTTGCATGAGGCGGGTCGTTGCTATTCTTCACCACAAAACGCGTGGACGTTGGAGGGTAGTTGCGGTGCAACGCACCGCAGTCCGAACTGCGGTGCGTTGCACCGCAGCTACCACACTTCCTCAACGGTTTGCACGCGCCTGTTCCTCAAGGCGATTCACCAAATCCTGCGCCTTTTCCTCCCGCTCGCCGACGCTGCTGGTCCAGGTGACCATCTCGTCCCGCTGCAGCGCCTTCTCGACGCGGCGGCAGGCGCTGATGACGGTGCTGTGGTTCCGCTTGCCCAAACGGTTGGCGATCTCGGGGAAGCTGAGCTTGCTGGTTTTGCGGATCAGATACATCGCCACGCTGCGGGCCAGGCTCACCGTCCGCTGCCGGCGGCCGCTCATCAGGTCCTTGCGCTCCAGGGCGAAGAATTCGCAGATCGTGTCCATGATCATCTCCGGCTGAATCGGCGCGGCGTGGGCCCGGTCCAGATCGAGCAAGCACTCCCGCGCCAACTCCACATTCGGCTCGCGACCGGTCAGCTCGACGTTGGCGCGGATGCGGGTGATGGCCCCCTCCAGCTCACGGACGTTTTGCGTCACGCGGGCCGCCACCCAGTCGATGACCTCCTGCGACAGCTTGATGTTGCTCCGCTGGCTGATCACCGTCGCCAGTTCCTTGCGGTTGGCCAGCGTCGGCGGGTCGACACGGACGACCATGCCGCTGACGAACCGGCTGACCAAACTCTCGCCGAAGCTCTCGATCAGCTTCGGGTGGTTGTCGCTGGCCAGCACCACCTGCTTGCCGACGGCCTCGATGGCGTTGAAGGTGTGCAAGAACTCCTCCTGCGTCGCCCGCTTGCCGCCCAGGAAGTGGACGTCATCGATGACGAGCAGATCAAGATCCCGCATCCGCCGGCGGAAGCCGTCGAGGCGGTTGGACCGCAACGCCATCAAAAACTCGTTTGTGAACTGCTCGCCGGTCAGGTAGATCCACCGCCCGGTCGGGTGGCGGCGGGCGTACTCCTTGCACAGCCCCTGAAGCAGGTGCGTTTTTCCGAGGCCGACGTTGCCGTGGATGAACAGCGGGTTGTACTCGCTGCCGGGGAACTCGGCGACGTGGGCGGCACACTGGTAGGCCATCTGGTTGCCGCTGCCGACGACGTAGCTCGACAAATCGTGCCGCAGCCGCGGCCGGCGGGTCAACGGGGCGTCGAAGCCTTGGTTCGCCGTCCGCGGGGCGCTGATGTCGACGGCCGGCACGGCTCGGGCCTTCACCTCGCTCGGGCCGCTGCGCATGTTCGTCGGCGGGGCGACGGGCGTGGCCTCGAAAAGGTCCGGCGTCACCCGGAACTTCAGCGGCAGCGAGCAGCCCAGCACCTCGCTGGCCGCCTCCTGGATCGGCTGCGTGAAGTGCCGGCCGATCCACTCGCCGATGAAATCGTTGGCGACGGCGATCTCCAAACGATCGCCGCGAAGGTCGAGGCGGGTGCTTTTTTGGAACCAGACGTCGAACCGCTGCCGGCCGACCCGGCGCTCGATGGCGCCGGCGAGTTCTTTCATCTGCTCGCCCGGCGACGGGGCATCGGCGATGGCGGCATGGCCGCCGGGGTCGCGGACCATCTCCAGGGTCAGCAAAGGTTGTTCATCATGATCAAGGTCGGCGTCACGGGTGGGAAGCGGGGCGGTGGGGGCGAGGGTCAATGCAGTGCGTCCTGGGGCAGAAGGCCCGGCGGTTGGTCCACCCAACCGGGCCGTCTCTGGTCCCGCCGCACCGGTCGTCGCCCGTCGTTGCGGCAAGCTCACGACCATCGCCGCCGGGAGACCGGAAGCCGAGGGTCGGTGAAGCTTGTCGTCACGCCGGGCCGCCGCGCTCTCTCCGCGGCCGACCGGGTGGCAGGTCCCGCCGCCGATGGCGAGCATCCCAAAGGGACGTCCGCCGCCGTCGTTGGCGGGTGGCATCGTGCCGGATCACAACTCCGTTGCGAGAAATCCTTTGGAAGTGCCCAGCGGCAACCCGCTCAGACGTCACGCCTCCGACCGCCGCGGGCCGTCATGGCCCGCATCGCGGAATCGCCTCATGAGCTGCCACCGCCCGACGGGTTGCCTGCTGCGCACTCTTGCGGGGTACGCGGCAACCCGGGGAGGTTTTGGCCGATGCGATTGGCGTGTCACCTGTCCGCCCGAGGAACCGAACCGAAACACGGGCGGTGACACTTCTCATCCTTGATGTGGGGCCAAATGTAGCGCGCACCTGCCAAGGCTCGCAAGCGCGTTCCGGTTGGATCGAAGGGATGACATGTAACGATTGCACGTTATTTCCGCGCGATTTTCGACTTGACGCCCTTCACGCCGTCTTAACGCGACTCGCCCGCCTCGCAGTGCTGGCGGCGACCTTGTTATGGGTCCAGATTGTCCGGGCCGACCGGCCGCAGCAGGTGGAGCGCACTGTGGAAAACTTCACGCGAGCTGTCAACAACCCGCCGATCGGCCGGCAGCAAGGTGATTCGCGCGAAAGCTATCGGACCGAGCCGTCGCGAAATCAGGTCCGCATCAGCACGCGCCGTTGATACAGCTCGACGAACCCGAGTTCCCGATACATTCGAAGCGCCGGATGATTGCGGGCGTCGGCCGCGAGGATGATCGCCTCGTAATCCTGCTGCCCGCAGATTTGCATCGCCCGCGTCGCCAGGAGCCGCCCCAGGCCGTGGCCGCGGCGGCTTGGGGCCAAGCCGAGGTAAACCAGTTCGCCGATCGCCTGCCCCGGGAGGCCGCAGACCAGCACCACGCCCACGGGCCGGTCGGCCTCGTCGAGCAGCACCTGCCACGCCTCGCGGATGAAGTCGCCCGCCGCCTGGTGGCCGGCCATTGTGTCCTCGATGTGCCGAATCGGGTTGAGCTCCGGGCAATCGAGCGAGTCGACGTAGCTCTGCTCGATCGCCTGACCAAAGAGATCGTGCCGCTCGGCATCGTAGGACAGCCAGCGATGCCCCGGCGGCGGATCGGCCTCCACGCCCGGCGGCAGGCGGCGGGACAGATAGATGAGCGTCGCCAGCGGGTCGAACCCGGCCGCCTTGGCGGCGGTGGCGAGGTCGTCATCGTCCGGGGCGGTGAGCATCTGCACCAGCACATCGCCCGCCGCCAACCGCCGTTCGCCGGCCTCGGCCAGGCATTCCACGGCGATCAGCGGGTCGTCCGGCAACGTCGCCGGGCACAAGAGCAGCGACGTCTTCCCCGGCGCCGGCATCGGCAGCACGGCCCACTTCATCTCGCCGTCGCGGGTGGCGGCGAGCATGTGCGTCAAATCCAGATCCCGCTGGGCGGCATAACTGACAAAGTCGTCAACGGCCGGATCGTCCGGCGGCACGCCGTGAACCAGCCCCAGCACCTCCCGCAGCCGCGCCGCCGGCGGCGGCGCGACGACGGCGGCCGAGGTGGGTCGTGGCGGGGGGGCGGGGGCGGTTTGACTCTGCGGCACGCGGCCCGACAATATCTCACCCGCCGGCCACCCGCCGGTTTGCCCACGACCCGATCGAAAGGCCGCATGAAGCGCACGAAGTTCAACGTCCTCGCCCTCGCCGCCGCGCTGACCCTTGGCGGCGTCGCGCAGCTTCACACCGTCCAGCCCGCCGAAGCGTTCCCGCAGCCCAACCCGTACCCGATTGCCTGGGAATTCGACTTCCGCCCCGACGAGCCTCGGCGGATCGTGGTCGAGGTGCCCGGCCGCGAGGTGCCCACGGCGTTCTGGTACATGACCTACAGCGTCGAGAACAACACCGGCCGCGAACGGCCGTTTTATCCGACGTTCGAGCTGGCACTAAGCGACGGCCGGGTGATTCGCAGCGACCGCGGCGTGCCGCAGGCGGCGTTCGAGGCGATCCAGCGCCGCACCGGCGAGACGGAGTTGGAGGACGTTCGCGACATGGCCCTTTCGCCGCTCTTGATGGGCCCGGACCAGCGGCGGCGGGGTGTGGCGATCTGGGAGGAGCCGATGCCGGAGCTGGGGCGGTTCACCGTCTTCGTCGGCGGCCTCAGCGGTGAGGCGACGCAAATGGAGGGCCTCGACGGCCAGCCGCTGACTGACGCCGACGGCAACCCAGTGCTCTTGTTCAAGACCAAGCAGCTCAACTACCGCCTGCTCGGCGACGAGCTGTACGCCGGCACCGACCGCCTGCAGTACGAGGGCGAGCGGTGGGTCATGCGGTAGAAAGGTTCATCCGCCCGGCCTAACCTGCCCGTCCACCGAAAGGCATTACCACATGGCACACAAAAAGGGTCAAGGCAGCACCAAGAACGGCCGCGACAGCAACCCGCAATACCTGGGCGTCAAGCTCTATGGCGGCCAAGTCGCGCAGGCCGGCAGCATCATTGTCCGCCAACGCGGCACCCGCTTCAAGCCCGGCTACAACGTCGGCCTGGGCAAGGACGACACCCTCTGGTCCCTCATCGACGGCACCGTCGAGTTCGAGAAAAACCGCAAGGTGCATGTGCGGCCTTTCGGGGAGTAGGGCACAAGGGACTGAGGGATAAAGGGACTAAGGGACGGAGTGGCAGAGGCCACGCGTGCCTTGGTCCTTTTCCTTTTTCAACTCCGGCCCCTAATCCCTCTGTCCCTTAATCCCTCTGTCCCTTTCGCAACCATGTTCGTCGACGAAGCCAACATCCACGTCCGCGCCGGTGACGGCGGACACGGGTGCGTGAGCTTTCGGCGCGAAAAGTTCATCCCCGACGGCGGCCCCGACGGCGGCGACGGCGGGCGGGGCGGCAGCGTCGTGTTCGTTGCCGATGCCAATCAAAACACGCTCCAAGGATTCGCCGGCAAGCACCACTGGCGTGCCCCCCACGGCCGGCCGGGCCAGGGTGCGCGCAAGGCCGGCAAAAGCGGCAAGGACCTGATCGTCCAGGTGCCGCTGGGCACCATCGTTCACGACGAGGAGCTCGATCTGACCATCGCCGACCTCGATGAGCCGCAGAAACGTGTGACCATCGTCGAAGGCGGTCGCGGCGGCAAGGGCAACTGGCACTACAAAAGCAGCACCCACCAGGCCCCCCGCGAGTTCGAGCACGGCGTCAAGGGCCAGGAGCGGCACCTCCGCCTCGAGCTTAAACTCATCGCCGACGTCGGCCTCGCCGGGTTGCCCAACGCCGGCAAGAGCACGATGCTCAGCGCCCTGTCCCACGCCCGGCCGAAGGTCGCCGACTACCCGTTCACCACGCTCGAGCCCATGCTCGGCATCGTGGAGTTGGACCTTTCCCGCACCCTCACGATCGCCGACATCCCCGGCCTGATCGAGGGGGCCGCCGACGGGGCGGGCCTGGGCCACGACTTTCTTCGGCACATCGAGCGCTGCCGGGCAATTTTGCACTTGGTCGACCTCTACCCCACCGGCCGCGACCCGGCCGACGACTACCGCACCATCCGCGGCGAACTCGAAGCCCACAGCCCCGAACTGGCAAAAAAGCGGGAAATCGTCGCCGTCAACAAAACCGACCTCCTCCCCGGCGACGACGAAGCCATCGACGCCTTCAAGCAAGCCACCGGCGTGCAGCACGTCCACCCCGTCAGCGGCGCCACCCGCACCGGCACCCGCCCGATGCTCGAAGCGCTGTGGCAGATCGTGCACCCGACGAACGTGTGACCGCGGGACCCGCGGCGTAGATTCCCCCGCCGTGCCGCTCGACCCCCGCGCCAACCGCCTGCTCCTCGTCGCGATCGTCGGCAGCCGGGCCTACGGCCTCGACCGCGCCGGCAGCGACGTTGACCGCCGGGGCGTCTACCTGGCCATGCCCGACGCCGTCTGGTCGCTCAAGCCGCCGGCCGAGCAGTTGACGGACGAGACGAACGACGAGGTTTACTGGGAACTTGGCAAGTTCATCCGCCTCGCCCTAGCCGCGAACCCGACGGTGCTGGAGACGCTCTTTTCGCCGATCATCGAGCACGCGACGCCGCTGGGCCGCCGGCTCATCGAGCAACGACGCATCTTCCTCAGCCGAAAGGCCGCCGACACCTTCGGCGGCTACGCCCGCCAGCAGCTCGCCAAGTACGGCCGCCGGCTCGACCGCGACGGCGGCGAGAAGCCCAAGCTGCTCATGCACTGCCTCCGCCTGCTCCACGCCGGCCGCAGCTTGATCGAGACCGGCAGCCTGCCGCTGGACGCCGGCGACCGTCGCGAGCACTTGCTGAGCATCCGCGACGGCCGCGTGCCGCTGGACGAAGTGCTAACCGAGGCAGATGATCTGTTGGCCCAGCTGCAAGCGGCACTGCCCGATTCGCCGCTGCCCGCCGAGCCGGACGTCGCCGCCGCCGACGCCTTGCTCATCGCCGCCCGCCGCAGCGCTCTCGAACAGGAGCTGCCATGATCGACGAACCCACCCTGGCCGCCCTCGGCCGCATCGCCGACGCTCAGCCGCACCCGCTGGTCTTCGCCACCGTCAGCGGCGCCCACCTCTACGGCTTCCCCAGCGCCGACAGCGACTTCGACCTCCGCGGCGTCCACGTCCTGCCGCTCGACCAGGTCATCGGCCTCGACGAACCGACACAGACGATGGAAGCGATGGGTGACGACGCCGGCCTCGACATGGACCTGGTCACGCACGACCTCAAAAAGTTTTTGAAGCTCCTGCTCCGCCCCAACGGCTACGTCCTCGAACAACTCACCTCCCCGCTGATCGTCCGCACCAGCGACACCCACCGCGACCTCCTCGACCTCGCCCCAAAGCTCATCACCCGCCACCATGCCCGCCACTACCTCGGCTTCGCCGCCAGTCAACGCCGCCTGTTCGAGAAGCAGCCGAGCGTGAAGGCGATGCTCTACACCTACCGCGTGCTGCTGACCGGCCTCCATCTGATGCGCACCGGCGAGGTGCAGGCCGACCTCCGGCAACTTTCCCCGGAGAAACAGCCAGGTTTACCGGAGCTGATGCGCGCCAAGGCCGAGGGCGCGGAGAAGCAACCGGCCCCGGCGGACGTGGCCCATCACGTGGAGGCGTGGGGCCGGTTGGAGGCGGAGCTGAAGGAGGCCGCCGGGGTGAGCGCGCTGCCCGAACGCGTGCCGGTGGAAGTGACGGCGGCGTGCGACGACCTGCTGCGGCGGGTGCGTCTTGCGACCCGGACCGGCGGCACGTGGTGCCGCGGCTACTGCGAGCATGACTGAGTGGTTTCCGAACGGTAGCCGCAGCACCACGTGCTGCAGGTCCGGAAGGAAAAAGAGGGAACTTCCCCTAACCCTTCGGCGTCCTGCTCACCGTGAAGGTGGCACTCTCCCAACTCGACCGGCTGCTCCGCGGTGACGCGACCCGCGGCGACGACGTCCGCGCCGGCCGGCTCGACCTCTCCATCGGCGGGCTGCTGTTGGCGATCGTTCTGCTCGGCATCATCTACGGCGTGTGCATGGGCTCGTTCGGCGTTGTCGGCGGGCGGTTCAGCACCTGGCCGCAGATTCTCGCCTCGGCGGTGAAGGTGCCGGCGCTGTTTCTTTGCACGCTGGTCGTCACGTTCCCGTCGCTGTACGTCTTCAACGCCCTGGTCGGCAGCCGGCTGGATTTGCTGAACATGCTGCGGCTGATCCTCGGCGCGATTGCGGTGATGCTCGCGGTGCTGGCCGGGTTCGGCACGATCGTCGCCTTCTTCAACTTCACGAGCACGAGCTACGCGTTCATCAAGCTGCTGAACGTCGTCGTCTTCACCGTCGCCGGCGTGCTGGGGCTGGGCTTTTTGCTCCAAACGCTCCGCCGGCTCAGCGGCGAGCAGGAGCAACCCGAGCCGCCGCCGGTCATCGAGGCGACGCTGCCGGACGTGCCGGGTGAGCCGCCACGGTCACCGGAGCCCGGGCCGTTGCGGCGGGTGCAGGCGGGCCGGACGACGCCGCCGGTGCGCACGGTGTTCAACGTGTGGGTGATCGTTTTCGCCCTCGTCGGCTCGCAGATGTCGTGGCTGCTGCGGCCGTTCATCGGCCACCCGGACTTGCCGTTCGCGCTGTTCCGGCCGCGGGAGAGCAACTTTTTCGAGAGCGTCTTGCACGCGCTGGGCCAACTGCTGGGCATCTCATGAACGCCGTTCTTGCCCTGTCGCCGCGGGCGGTCGCCGGGCTGCTGCGATCGCCGTCGCCAACGGTGTCAGGACGGATGGCGCTGCTATGGGCCATCGTCTTCGGCCTCGCCCACGGCGGTTTGATCGGCACGTTCACCGGCTTGTGGGAGGGGCGGCCGCTGCAAATCGTCTACTCGGCCCTCAAGCTGCCGCTGCTTCTCGTGCTGGCGTTCGTCGTGGCGTTGCCGAGCTTCTTCGTGCTGAACACGCTGGCCGGGGTGCGCGGCGACTGGCCGGCGGTGCTGCGGAACCTCGTCGCGTCGCAGGCGGGGCTGGTCGTCGTGCTCACGGCGCTAGGGCCGCTGCTAATCGTCTGGTACGCCAGCAGCGACGCCTACGCGGCGGCCGTCATGGTGAACGCGCTCTTGTTCCTCATCGCCGGCGTCACGTCGCAGCAACTGCTCCGCCGCTGGTACCGCCCGCTGGAGGCACGTGCCCCGGTCCACCAACTCCTCCGATGGGCGTGGCTGGTCATTTACGGCTTCGTCGGCATCCAGATGGGCTACGTCCTCCGCCCGTTCATCGGCTCGCCCGGGGCCGAGGTGACGTTCTTCCGCGAAGAAGCGTGGGGCAACGCGTACCTCGTGGTGTTCGACCTTTTCCTCGGCGCACTGCGCGGCGGGTGACGCGGATAATCGGTGTAGCTGCGACCCGACGGGTCGCAGTGGGTGCGTTGCCCGACATGAGAAGCTTGATGTGGTGATCAACGTCGCCACTGCGACCTGTCATACGGATCCTGACGTGAGCAGGCGCGCGGCTCGCGCTGCGGCTTGATCGGCGGCACGCTGCGGGGCATGAACGTGACCGAACGCCGGCCGGGGGACCGCCAACGCCTCATCGACCTGGCCCGCCGCGAGAGGTCGGCCCTGCTCCGCGACCGCTACCGGGCCGTCGCCCTGGCCCTCGACGGAGGGCAGGCGATGGAGATCGCCAGCAAGCTTGGCCGGGCCCGCCGTCCGGTGCAGCGGTGGGTCTACCTGTACCGCGACGGCGGGATTGACGCGCTCCTGCCCCGCCCACGCGGACGTATGAAGCCCAAGCTACCGCCTGAGCA
>CAYLSV010000083.1:14561-15793 GCA_964386435.1 uncultured Tepidisphaerales bacterium | reverse complement strand
CACCGCCGTCCGGACTGCGGGGCGTTGCACCGCAGCTACCTCACTTCGTGCGAACTCTAGAGGAAACGATCATGCGACTCCTTTTTCTCACACTCACGTTGTTCGTCACCGCTGCGCGGGGCGAGGTGTTCGTGCCGGCGGCGGATGCCGTAACGGTGGAGCTGGTGGGCGAGGCCCGCGTTACCGGGAAGTCAGTCACGTTGCGACAGATCGCCCGATTGGCCGAGCCGGATGGGGCGATCGGGCGCATCGAGGTGATGACGCTCGACGACCGCAAGTACCACGAGATCACCGCCGCCGAAGTGGCTGATGCGTTGCGAAGCGCGGGCATCAGCCCGGCGGGCGTGCGGGTGGTTGGGGCGCGGCGGGTGGCCATCTCACGTCTGGACGCGGCGTACGACGAAGCCGCCGAACTAGCCGACTGGCACGCCGCCCCGCCGCCGGCCGCGGCTCGGCGGCAGGTTACGCCCGCCGCCGAGGTGACGACGTTGCGGGACCGGATCATCGAGTTCTCTGCCGAACGATTGGGAATTTCGATTGATCGGGTACGCGTCGAATTCACGGCCGACGAGCGTTTGCTGCGGCTGCCCGAGGGGCCGGTGGCGTTCGACATCCAGCCCAGCGGCGGCCGAAAGCTCGGGCGGTGCGGCTGGGTCGTGACAATCGAGAAGAACGGCCAAGGCGAGCGGCACACCGTTGCCGGACACGTTTACCAGATGAGCCAGGCGGCGGTGCTGACGCGAAACCTGACCGCCGGCGAGCCGCTGGCGACGGGCGACATCGAGTGGCAGCCGGTGGAGCTGGATCGCACGCCCAGCGTGCCGTTCGCCACCGAGGCGGACATCGTCGGAGCCGCCGCGAGCCGAGCACTGACGGCGGGCACGCCGCTGTCGCGGCGCATGCTCCGGCCGATGCCGCTGGTGCGGCGGGGGCAGTTCGTGAGCGTGCTGATCACCGAGGGCGGCGTGACGGTGAAGGCCGTCGCCCGCAGCCTCGAAGACGCCACCGCCGGGCAGGCCGTGCGGCTGCGGGACGAGGCGACGCGTAGCACGTACACGGCGATCGTGACGGGGCCGCAGCAGGCGAAGTTGGGCGGATAGGCACGAAGGCACCAAGGACCAAAGATCATGTTCAATCGCAGAATAAATCGACATGCCGTGATCGCGCTCACGCTTTGCGTGGCGGCGGCGGCACTCGGGCAGCAGGGGCGTGAGGACGAGGCCGAGCCGGCG